>JBILHQ010000023.1:0-42280 GCA_044350415.1 Saprospiraceae bacterium
TAATTCCAGTCACCTTTGCACAATCATTGCCCGCTGCTCCTTTCATTCTGGAGATATCAGACCACAATGGTGTGCCAGTCAACCGAGCACTGATGATGCATATCAATGATTAAAAGTATCTCTAGACTATTCTCTTTGAAAACTAATACTTTATCAACACAACCATTAAGTATTGGTTTTCAAAGAGAATAGCACAAAATATGTCTCTGGAAGCAAAATAATCCAAAGGTAGGCCTCGGTATAAGACTTGTTGCGGAGGAAGACTGTCCGGACAGAAATTGTAATTATTAGCCTGCTTGTTCAAAAAATACACGGTCGCAACCCCGGAGGCATTTAAAGCGAATTATCAGTCATCATTGACCTGATACCCATTTCCAGACCCCGCAATTCCGCCAATCCCCTTACCCGACCATACAAGGAATAACCGGGGTTCGACTTCGATCGCCTATCAGAATTCGATCCTATCGCTACTGAAAGATCCCCCAGCATTTTGTGCCCATGATCGGGGCGGAAAGGAATAGCCTGTGCACGGCTTTGCTCACCTGACTGGATACTGCTTGCAGCTTGCCGGCGTTGTTCCTCCTCAATAATGGCCCGCATCACCTGCGCCATTTCTGCCGAGCCTTCCAGGTGATTAGCTTCGTAGAAAGATCCATCGGTTTCGAGGTGTACACTGCGAAAATGCAAAAAATTGACCCGGCGGCCTAATTGGCGCATCATGGCGGGCAGGTCATTGTCGGCCCGGGCACCAAAACTGCCTGTACAAAAACAAATGCCGTTGGAAGGCGCATCATAAGCCGCAATGACTGCTTCCGCATCTTCCACCGTCGATACCACCCTTGGCAATCCAAACATTGGAAAGGGTGGATCATCAGGATGAATAGCCAGGTTAATCCCCACTTCCTCCGCAACAGGCGCAATTTCCTGTAAAAACAAAACCAAATGCGCCCGCAATTGAATAGCATCAATACCTGCATAAGTATCCAAATGCTGCCTGAATGTATCTACTGTATACGATGCTTCTGAGCCTGGCAAACCTGCAATGATATTCCGGATTAATTTTTCCTTCATTGCAGCATCCGCTCCTGCAAACCATCGTGCTGCCCGTTCCTGAATATCAATGGAGTAATCGGCAGCAGCAAGTGGCCGCTGCAGTATATACCTGTCAAAGGCCGCAATTTCCACCATATCAAATCGCAATGCTTCGGAGCCATCTTCTACAATATAGGCCAAATCGGTACGTGTCCAATCGAGCACAGGCATGAAATTGTAGCAAACAGTGGGAATACCGCAGGCTGCAGCGTTACGCAGACTGGTTTTATAATGGTCTACAAAAATTTGAAAATTGCCCGTGCGCCTTTTGATATCCTCATGTACAGGAATACTCTCTATCACCGACCACCGCAGTCCACTTTCCATTATCTGCTTTCTTCGATTTTCTATTTCGGCCACCGGCCATACTTCCCCATTCGGAATATGGTGCAATGCCGTGACAATACCCGTCGCCCCTGCTTGCCGGATATCTGTTAAAGTAATAGGATCATTGGGGCCGAACCAGCGCCATGTTTGTTCTAACATCTTTTTGATTTACGATTTTTACAAGCACAGATTTGATTTACGATTGATTCGATTTACGATTTTTACAAGTGTACATCTTTGATTTACGTTGACTCAATTTATGATTCACATTCACAAAGATGCGATTGAATAGCCACAATAGTAAGTCCAAGCTATGCTCGTAAAAATCGTAAATCGAATCAATCGTAAATCAGAGCTACACTCCACTCCACGCCGAAAACCCCCCATCCACCGCAATAATAGTCCCGGTTACAAACTTCGAGGCGTCACTGCACAACCAAATACAGGTACCCACTAATTCTTCGGGTTCACCGAAGCGGCCGGCCGGCGTTTTGCGGATCACCGATGCACCGCGGACAGTAAAACCGCCATCCGGGGTGGTGAGTAAAGCGCGATTTTGGTCAGTGACAAAAAAGCCTGGTGCAATCGCATTCACGCGCAGTCCCGCTCCGAATTTCAGCGCTGCTTCCACTGCCAGCCAACGCGTAAAGGCATCCACGGCTGCTTTGGCCGTGGAATAACCTGGCACCCGGGTGACGGCCTGCGCTGCGGTCATCGAAGAAATATTGATGATACTGCCCGATTTTCGGTGGGCCATTGCCTGACCGAAGACCATTGTGGGGAGAACCGTACCGTCAAAATTGAGGGCTACCACTTTCTGAAAATTGGCAAAAGGGTGGTCATCAAAGAAGTTTTCGCCGGGCGGAATGGCCGCGCCAGGAATATTGCCGCCCGCGCCATTGATCAAAATATCTATATGTCCCCACTGGTCGAGGACTTTTTGCCGGGCAGCCTCCAGTTCCTGTTGGTTCAGCACATCAGCTACTAATGCCAATGCCATTCCTCCTGCCGCATGGATACCATCGACCATCGCATTTATTTTTTCAGGGGTACGCCCAAGAATACCCACCTTCACACCGCGGGCCGCAAGCGCCTGCGCCATCGCCCCGCAAAGAATACCTGAACCGCCTGTGATGACGGCAACTTGGCCGGAAAGATCAAATAGTTGGTCTGTCATTACCTGATTTTCGAAAAAGGTAACGCATTCATATACTCCGACACTACACTTTCCACTAATTTCCCTTTTACCTCCGAGGCATCTCTCACTTTGATCCATTCCGGGTCTTTTCGAAAGTCATCAATTGCTTTTTTACCAGCCTCCTCAGAAGAGTGTGCCAGAAAATAAATCAATTGGGGCTCCACGGCTTCTTTTTCAATGGTAATCCAATAAGCTACATTCGTAGCACCGTGGTTTTCAAACAATTTCATGGTGTGATTGCGGAAGCGAGACAACAGGTCCGCAGATTTTTCAGTTGCAATGGTATAAGTTCGCAGTTCAAAAACCCGGTTACTTTTTTTAGAGGCTTTAATTTTTGGTGAAAAATCGGTAGCCTTCATAAAAACCGATTCCACTTTATTTACCAACTTGCCATTGGCTTCCGATGCTTGTTGAACTTTTTTCCATTTCGGATCTGCCCCAAATGCCTTCCAGGCAGCTTCCCTGGCTTCCATACTTGGATAGGCCAACACATAAACAATCTGATTTTTATCATTGTGTACTGGCAGCCAGTAGCCAATGTTTTCCATGCCATGCGTTTTAAAAATCTTAGTGGTGTGGTTTCGGAAACGCGCCACCAAATCATCCAATTTACCAGGTTCTGCATAATACGTCCGCATTTCAAAAACGCGGGTGTCTATATTTTGTGCCATAGCCTGCAGTGACAGGAGAACAAAAATAAAAAGAAGTACCTTTTTCATGTTTATTATTGTTTAGTTGTTAATGCTGCAAATATGGAACATCTTATCGTGTTGGCGTAAATTAAATTTTGCCGTACTTTCACCACATGAAACTGTTACTCGCTTTATTCGCCACCCTGTTCGCCACTTGCACTATGGGACAAAAAACCGAAACTTTCCTGCTTTACGGTTCGGGACAGGTTCCTAATGCCAAAACAGCCGAAAACCGTGAAAAAACAACCATAAATGAATGGGGAGTTGAGTTTACCACGGAAACCTCTGTCCCCATGCTTACCCGGTTCCCGGCCAAAAAGGCCACCGGACAGGCCGTAATCATTTGTCCGGGCGGCGGCTATTGGGGCACCGCGGGCGATCACGAAGGCCGGCAAGTAGCCAAAGCCCTGAACAAAAAAGGGATTACCGCATTTGTGCTCACCTACCGCGTTCCTGATGAAAGAACCTGCGTTGATCCTTCATTAGCACCTCTCCAGGACGCACAACAAGCCATCCGAACAGTGCGGCAAAAAGCCAGAACCTGGGGCATCGACCCGCACAAAATCGGTATTATGGGATTTTCGGCTGGAGGGCACCTTGCTGCCAGTGCCGCCACTCATTTCCACTTCCGGGCGGATGACGCCTGCACAGATACCACTTCTGTCCGCCCCGATTTTGTGATCCTGATCTATCCGGTAATCAGTTTTTCTGATTCCCTAACCCACGGTGGCTCACGGAAAAGGCTTATCGGGGACCAAGCCACTGCCGAAAAACGGGTGTTTTTTTCCAATGAATACCAGGTCAATAAAGACTGCCCACCCGCATTTCTGGTCCATGCACAGGACGACGACGCCGTTCCTGTCGGCAATACCATCGCTTATTTTGCCGCCTGCACCCACCTAAAAGTGCCTGCCGAAATACACATTTACCCCAAGGGCGGCCACGGTTTCGGCATGTACAATAAAACGACAAAAGATCAATGGATGGAGCGGTTAATCAATTGGATGAGTTATTAGTTACTGGTCGATGATAGGTATTCATCGAAAGGCGTCAATCGAGCGCGTGACCAAATCAATCAGTTTACTTCGCATCAACCAACCAGAAACCTAGTAACCTAGTAACCCAGAAACCTATATAACTTCCGCCACCACAAAAATACTCCCGATTACGACCACCAAATCATCGGCATTCGCAGCATGGCGGGCCGCTTTCAATGCATTTTTCACGGAACTGTAAGGCTTGCCCTGCAGTCCCAATTCACTTGCTTTGGTCGCCAGTTCAGCAGCGTTGAGTCCGCGTGGGATATTAGCTTTGGCAAAATAATACCGGGCCGTTGCCGGAAACTGCCGGAGTGCTTTGCCCAGGTCTTTATCATTGACAAAACCCGTCACGATGTGCAGCCTTTGCCAGGGCATCCGGGATATTTCTGCCATGGCCAAAGAAAGTCCCGCTTCGTTGTGGGCACTATCGCAAAGTACCGTCGGGTGCGTACCGATGATTTGCCAGCGGCCCTGGAACCGGGTCAGTTCAGTCAGATGGGCTAGTCCGTTGCAAACACTTTCCATAAATGGGAATACCGTTTTTTTTCTCAACCGCAGCGCCTGAAAAGCGGGCACTTGTTCTAGAACAACCGCAGCTTGCAGGAGTGTGGCAATGTTTATTGACTGAAATGGTCCGCGGACATCTGCTGCCAGGTTGTTTTCCCAGGGCTGGTGCTGATGAGTCACTTCATAAAAAGTAGTGGGACTTAATGCCTGGCCCACGGGGGTGACCGAGAATGCCTGGTCGGCAAAAGAAATGACAGATCCAGTTGCAGCCGCTTTTTTCAGAAAAACCGGTGCTGTTTCCGGATGGGTTTCGCCGATCACCACCGGCACCCCGGGCTTGATGATACCTGCTTTTTCGCCTGCGATCAGGGGCAGGGTATTGCCCAGCATATCCATGTGGTCGAAACTGATATTGGTAATCACACTCAACAACGGCGTGATCACATTGGTGCTATCCAAACGTCCGCCCAATCCCACTTCAATAATCGCAATATCCACTTTTTCCCGGGCAAAGTGATCGAACGCCATGGCCACGCACATCTCAAAAAAAGAGGGCTGGATAAGATCAATGGCTTCCCGGTTATTCGCGACAAAATCAATAACTTGCCGCTTGGGCATATACTGACCATTGATTTTGATCCGCTCCCGGAAATCCTTGTAGTGCGGACTGGTGTACAATCCGGTCTTGAAACCAGCAGCCTGACATGCCGCCGCCAAAAAATGACTGACGGAACCTTTACCATTGGTACCCGCAACATGCACCGTCAGCAACTGCTGTTGGGGATTCCCCAAATGCGTACAAAGGGCCAGCGTATTGGTCAGGTCTTTTTTAAAAGCGACCGCCCCCACCCGGTGAAACATCGGGAGTTGGCTGTAAAGATAATCGAGCGTGGAGCAGTATTGCTCTTGTAAAGATGGTTTAGCCAATTTAATTAATATAAAAATTCAGATTTATATCATTCTTTGCAACCGATTCATGAAAATAATCGATTGAATTTTGCACTTTTGCAGCAAAAAAATCCTCCCGCTTTTTACGGGCTCAAAAGTATGCATATCTTAATTGCCAATCATTCCCAAATTCCTGTAAAAGCTTATGGCGGTGCTGAACGTATCGTATGGTGGTTGGGCAAGGCTTTGGTCAAAATGGGCCACGAAGTGACCTATTTGGTACAGAAAAACTCCACCTGCCCTTTCGCCAACGTCATCTGGATCGATGAGTCGCGCCCATTAGCCGAACAAATCCCCGCCTCCTGCGATCTGGTGCACCTGCATTTCCCCACAACGGAGGTTTTACCCAAGCCCTGCCTCTTTACTTATCACTCCAACGCTCACAACCCCACCACCTTCCACCCCAATACGGTATTCTTATCCAGCAACCATGCTAAAAGACACGGTGGAAAGGTTTTTGTTTACAATGGCCTCGATTTTGATGATTATGGTGAGCCCATGCTCGATAACCGGCGCATGTATTTTCACTTTCTGGGGAAAGCTGCCTGGCGAAAAAAAAATGTAAAAGGAGCCATTGATCTTGCGGCAAGGGTGGGTGAACGCCTGCACGTTATCGGCGGAACCCGGGTGAATTTCAGGGAAGGACTGCGGATTACCCTCAGCAGCCATGTGCGTTTTCACGGCATGTTGGGTGGAGATGGCAAAAATGTTTTGCTCAATGGGTCCAAGGGCCTCCTCTACCCCACCCTATGGCACGAGCCTTTCGGTTTGGCGATCATTGAAAGTCTGTGGTTTGGGTGCCCTATCTTCGGTACGCCTTATGGTTCACTGCCTGAATTATTAGGTAATCCGCAAAGGAAATATGACGAACAACCCGCCGGCAACGGCCAGATAGAAGCCCTGTATTCAGAATGGGGCTGCCTGTCCAACAAAAAATCAGAAATTGCAGAAGCAATGAAAGAAGCGGATTCCTTCAACCGCAAAAGCTGCCACGAATATGTACACGCCCATTTTTCATCGGGTCTTATGGCCGGCAAATATGTAGCCCTGTATGAAAAAATACTCAGCGGATATCCGTTGCATACTTATGCGCCGGAATGTGGCGAGGCGCAACAGGGCAAATTGTTGGGGATTTACGATTGATTCGATTCTGTTGTTGAGCGATGTCGAAGTACTTGGTGTAATTATGAAATTAAAAATTTGCGAACAAAATATAATGATTACAAAATCAATTGTTTAAATATTGAAAAAAAAATAAATAAATATTTATAAAAAAACTAACGCCTGGTGGCATAATGGCCTATCTTTGTAATGGAAGCGGTTTTCGTTTAATGTATAATATCATCTTCTTAGTCCAAAAGTGGGCTTTCCCTTCCTCTTCCCTTTTTTAGAGATCAAAATCAGATAACCAAAAATCATATCGTGTTTTAGTTTTCGCTGATTTTTATTGTTGATGACCATTCGTTGCGGTACTCCGCGACAGGTACAATTATTATGTTTTTATCATACTTCACTGTATGATGAAAGGATAGTTCTATGCCTGAATATAAAGAAAAAGAGGCAGCAGTTGCATCTGCTACCTCCCGATCACCCCAAAGACCCACGGTAAAACCGAAATGGCCGTGTAAAACAAATCAGAGTAGATCACCTTAATTTTTTGTAAAAGTATGAAAATTCTAAATTTCAATCCTTACAATTACCATCTTCATTGCAAAATTCTGTTCGTTTTTTTAGCAGGGTTAACCTTTTCTAACTGCAAAAAAGACTTTTCCTCCAATCTCCCCCCGTTTGATAAACACGCCAGCAAATCAGGGCGAATCACTATCGACGAAGCCCAATCATTATTTAAAAATAATACTTCAGCATCCAGCGAAAGGTCCTATCAGGTTTCCATTCAGGATATTACACCAATTTGGGAAGCCTCCGTTAACGCTTTATATGCCGGACAGTCTGAGATACTGATCGTACCGGTAGAACCAGACCACAACAGACTTCCTGGCGGTGGGGCTAATTTAATCTTTTACAGAGGTCTGGATACGCTTTTGAACTACTGTATGTTGGTCCATATCCCCAATCCAACATATTGGGATTCAACCCATCATAACCTGAATACCCAAACGTATACAGGGGCTATACTACAGGTTAACTCCAAGGGGAAAATAGGAGAGGCATTGTTCTTCGATGGCGGTACTTTTATGGGAACAGATGGCGGAGCTGTAGTTGCAATGGTGGGAGATATCGATTGCGACAATATACCCGATTGCCCACAATGGGGCGATAGTTTTTGGGACAATGTTGGTAATTTCTTTTCTGACCTTTGGCATAGTTGGGATGGACTTATCGGTGGGATTAATAATGCGGGAAGCAACGGGAGTAGCACGCAGTCCGGATTCATAAATACAAGTTCCGGTGTGACAGGGTTTGGGGGAATAAATAACAGTAACGGCAATAATACACCAAATGTCACAGGGGGAGGGAATACTTCCTGGAGTATAACAAACTATTTTGATCCGACTTTATTTGAAGGTATTGAGCGAAAAAACGCTCAAATGATCAATCAGTTTAAAGAAAATTATGGAATCTCAACCCCTGCTCTTGCTCTTTTAGAGAATATAAAAACATTATGTAATTTTTCGAATGACCCAAATGAACTGTTTTTCGAACTAAAAGCTGTTCTACTAACTGGAATTGCTGGCATGCCGGAGTGTTTGAGGAATGTAATCAATAATGACCGTATCCTATTTTTTCAGGAAACTTATGGGTTAACTGTTACAACTACACAGTTAGTAAACATGAACATGCTTGGATTGAATACTAATTCCGGCACATTTATCGCCTCATTATTAAGCAACCACCCAACTCCAACACAAGCTGGAATTTTCCTTCAAAATATCCAGAATATCACACAGGCATTGCAGACCGGAAATCTCACCCTGACAGCCGCTCAGCAATTGCTTACCCTGGCAGATAATCTGGGCCTGACAGTAGAGCATGTGAATTGGTTTATTGGCGGTAATTTACCAGCAATTAGTACAATTAATCAGATAATTGCAGGCTCAGATACGTCGTGTATTCAACCAATAAAAGAGGTGATAAATTATTGTATCAGTAATAATCAATCATCAAGTGCTTTTGTTTTTGCTTTTACAGAAGTACTAACGGTTAGTGGAGAAATAATTGATTTAAATATGCTCCTTGATTGTTTTGTTATTTCCGGAAATGAAAACTACATAAATAAAGTTACCTTAAACGTAGACCAACCAATTCCAGGTTCTACAGCAGCCTACAGCCAAGATGCAAGTGGTGCCGTAGATGTCGGGCATACATTTATCACTATTGAACAGGTTTCACCAGATGGAGAAGTTCACAGTCTTAGTTTTGGGTTTTATCCTTCAGGAGGGGTAAGACCTAAACTTAATCCTTCTGCACAAGGAGCATTTGTCCATGATGAACTTCATCATAGCGATGTGAATATGAGTTGGAATCTAACTGCAAGCAACTTTACTTCCTTAATCAATAATGCAAAAAACGTTTCTCAGACGACAGGAATCTATCATTTAGATTCAAATAATTGCTCTAGTTTTGCATCTAATTTATTGAATAGTATAGGATTAGGCATTCCACAAAACTCAGGTTCATGGCCCGGCGGTGGCGGCGTAAACCCTGGCCGATTAGGTGAAGATTTGCGTACAATGCAATTGCAGCCGTGGATGTCAAGAAATGCTGGAACAAATACTTCGCCAGAATCTGTAAATTGTCACTAAGAATTAATTAATGTATTGCATGGGATAAATTCCTTATTATCTAAGAACCCAACCATACCTTTATAAAAACGGGCATTCAGTTGGGTTCTTTAAAAAAACACTATGAAAAAATATTATTTAATTGCGGCATTCATTTTGACAGCAGCCATTTTGCTTTTTATTCCTAGTATACAAGCCCGGCTTGGAATAGCAGTTGCAATCCATTCCTACCCATATCAAAGCACTGATAAAGGTTTCAGGGCACTGGAATGCCCGGAAAAAGGGGCGACTTTTAACCAGGTCTTAGAAAGCTTTGAACAGTATAAATCAGCCCATCACCTTCCGGAATCGCAGTTACGGAGAACGTTCAAAAAGAACTATTTTGATTTTCGGGAATGGGCAGAATATGGGTCGCATCCAAGATGGAAGTTGGAATACATGAAATAATCCCGGATAAACCACTCAATAATTTATGACACAAGTCAGCATTATTTGTCTTTGCTTGATGGGTCTTGGAGCCTGCTCCTCACTCATGAGGGAAAAGGTATCTAACTCAGATGAACTAAGCAAAAATGCTGTATTTGAATTTTTGAAGAGAAAAAAGTTCTATTATCATCAGACAGGCAAAGGGCTCCCCCAAATTGACCCTGTTCTCCGCCGGAGAGACACCTTGCGTATCAATGGGAAAATCTATTTTGACAAACCAATGAATTCCCATCTGCTTAAATACCCTTTTTCAAATAAATCTTCTCAATTAAGTATTCCCGATTCTTTATCACATATATATATATTCCCGAGCAATTCAGATCACGAAAACAGCTATGCCGTTATTCATCAATTTTCACCAATACTCCCAACTAATACACCTGATATTTTCCTCATGGAATACTATATTTGGGGAAATTCATGTGAAGAGGATGATTGTATCAGGTGGCTGGCTATAAAATTTTTAAAATTCCAGGTTAAAGACAACAAAGTCACCTATTTAGATGCTGTGCTCTTGTATGATACCCCAGTTTTTTTTGGTATCGGAAATTTTTCAAAAACGCAGATGGAGATGGCATTACCTGGTGAAAAAATTAATTGGCAGAGCAGAATGGAAATGATTTTAGAAAATAAAAGGTAGATATTTATCTATCTGAATGCAGTGTTTTATATAACAACATGAACTACTTCATACTCATGTTCGCTATTCAAGATTTAGGGATACCTGGTATTTTGGGATACTTGGCGGTTACTCGGATGGCTATGCAGCAGAAGAATGTGCCAAGATTTTTGGCATTGTTGAAGAACAAATTGAAAACGAATATGGCGGAGCCCGAAGGCCAAAAACAGCAATGGAGGAAACAGCACTTGAGATTGTCATCACAAATCGATTAAAAATTGCAATAGAAGAAATAGGAGGACGTTTCACAAAAAACAATAATTATAACGTGCCTGCTGCTAATATTAAGTTGTACGCAACCAGTCCAATTCTAACAAGCTGTCAATAATAAACATTTAATATTGCCGGATTTGAGGGATGTATTACTGCTAATGCCATAAATCCGGCAATATTTTTAAAAAAGTATATGGACACTATACCACTCATTCTTGAGTTATTAAAATCAAACGCTTTGCTTTATTCAATTGCATTGTCAGGCAATATTGGCAGCGCAATGGCCTCGTACAAACAGCAAAGTATAGTGCTCTCTGAATACGCTGTCAAATTGGATAATTTTATACTTTCGCCTTCCGATACTTTTGATTTTGCTACTCTCATCTACCCCCCGGCGGCTCTTCCATAGAGATTCATCTGTTCACAAAATCCGCAAAGTATCAAGAAAATGTTGTTGCTTATTTTGGCAATAAAACGGAATATCATAAAGTAATACATGTGTATAAGGAGCATGGTATTATGCCGAAAAGCCCCTATCGTTATTGTTATCCGGATTTCAATCCTCCAGCGTATGTCGCCTTACGCCATCTTTCGACAGGAAATTATTGCATAAGTTTTGAATTCGGCACCCATGTATGTGAAGGGAAAGAGTTTTCCTTGCCTGGAGAGAAAGAGGAATAACTGAAAAGTGGTCAGCTTATCTCCACAACAACTGTTCAAACCTTCACAGCAGGAAATAACGGTCACTATAATACCATGAAAAAAAAATTATTATATGCAGCAGGAATTGTTTTTGTAATATTTATGCTGGTAACCAATTTCTCATTTCTCCGTTTTTTTCTGCCGCAAACCTATCCACACACATGGTGTTCGGATCAATGTAGGTTCTGGACGATGGAAAAAGCCAAAGGGCATGACCCATTAAAATCTGTTGAAATGGCTTTTGATACCTATAAAATTCAAGCCAACAAGCCAAATCTTATCTTGCACAGGCGTTTTTACAGAAAATGGTGGCAGGTGTGGAATTGGTATGACTTCATGTCAAACAGGTGCTGGACTTATCCATATTCCGAACGGGATGAGGATACCTAAGACATAGACATGAGCTGTGTTTATTGCGGAAACGTAATAAACACAGCTTTGCCTTATCGTTACTTTACTACTTGCCGGAATTGCTGGCATAATATGTGGTTGGATAGCCATTTAAAATGCCCGAAAAGTGCTGCAAAAAAAGACAAAAGATAACCTTACTGATCAGATGCGGACCAAGGCCCTCCGGGGTTTGCTTTCAGCAATAACAGGGATACTGATACACTCGCTCATCATTGGTACTATAATTTTGGCGATTTCCATTTTTGGAATTTAGCGATGCGTAAATCGAATCAATCGTGCTTCGACATCGCTCAGCAACAAAATTAAAAAAGTCCATGCAACTCCCCCTGTACCATTTCCAGCACCTTGGCGAAATCTTCCGGATTGTTTTGAAAATCGAGGTTGTCGACGTTGATAATGAGGAGCCGGCCGTGTTTATAGCCTGAAATCCATGATTCGTACCGCTCGTTGAGCCGTTTCAGGTAATCCAGACTGATACTGCCTTCATAATCGCGGCCGCGCGACTGGATATGTTCCACTAAAGTAGGAATACTGGTACGGAGATAGATCAGCAAATCGGGTGGTTTGATTTGCGAAGCCATACATTCGAACAGCGTCAGGTAATTTTCAAAATCGCGCTTTTCCATCAGGCCCATATCTGCCAGATTAGGGGCAAAAATATAGGCGTCTTCAAAAATAGTGCGATCCTGAATAACCGTGCGGCTCCCCTGCTGGATATTGAGTACCTGTTGATACCTGCTGGAAAGGAAAAAAATCTGGAGATTAAACGACCAGCGCTTCATCTCCATATAAAAATCAGATAAATACGGATTGGTTTCCGTATTTTCATAGTGCACATCCCAGCCAAAACGACGGGCTAATAATTCACTAAGAGTGGTTTTCCCAGCGCCAATATTTCCGGCGATGGCCACGTGTTTGATTTGTGGTTTACCCGACTGATGATCCATTTTCGTAAGTTATTTCTGCTGCGAAGGTATCAAACCCCTCAAAAAACAATTTTGAAAGTTACTAACATTATACTTGTTCCGGCGGGATTACCGGGCCTGTCCCGCCGGAACAAGTACCAGAGGCACCAATCTGCTCCTTATCTTTCAAGCAACCGCGACGTTACCCGAAGAAAATCCATTTCTGTAATGATTCCCACCAGATCTTTCCCCTGTACTACTGGCAGACAACCAATATGATGGGTCCGCATGAGATTCATGGCCACAATAATGGAGGTATCGGGTTTGACAGTAACTGGCTTATCAATCATAATTTCTTTCACCGATACAGCTGGCGGCTGTTCCGTTGGCTGCATCCGGCGGGCGTAATGGCGCAGCAACATCCTGGAAGAGATTAATCCTACCAATTCCCCTTTACTATCTTCCACAGGCATATACCGGATCCGGCGCCAGTCCATGATCTCTGCCACAATTTCAATTAAGTCATCTTTTTGAACAGTGAACAGATCGGTGGACATAAATTCTTCCACTTTCAGTTTGGATGGCTGCCAGTCGGAGTGATCCGCGATCGAAGGTTCTTTCCAGGTATGCACAGGAATATTCAGTTGTTGATTTTTGATGGTTGCAGCGGTGATACAGGTAACAGCCTCATCAGCAGAGATATCTTCTTTGAGGGATGTAAAGGCGCGCAATGCCCAACGCGCACCGTTTTTGTGCTGTTTGGCGCGTTCTTCGATAATACCAAGGTATTTCGAAATATCTGAAGATTTCACTTTACGCGATTTCAAACCTGCTTCGGCTAGTGGAAGCAACTCCTTAAGAATCAATTCATTGACGGGTATTTTTTTATCCTTTATCCAAGAAAAAGAGGAATCAATACCAAATTTAGCCGATTTCAGGAAATTATCCCGCGCATCCGCAAAACTCATCACCCGGGTGATATCGTCGTATTCGTTCGCCATACCGATCATAGCACCCAACCAGAATGCTGCATTGGCAGAGGCATCTACGGCCGATGGTCCGGCAGGAATGACGCGGTTTTCGATACGGAGGTGTGGTTTACCATTCGGGGAAATACCGTAACAGGGACGGTTCCAGCGGTATACCGTTGAGTTGTGTATTTGTAAAGCGCGCAATTTGGGCACCTGTCCGTTGGCGACCATTTCGAGTGAATTTTCGTCGATAGCACCGGCGAGCAATACCCGGAAACGGGAAATATCTTCCTTGTAAATCTGTGTGATATCGCCCTTAAGCCATCCCGAACCAAAATTGACACGTGGTAATCGCTCCCGCATGTGATCGTGCGCGGTACGGGTATCCAGGCTTTGCTGGAAGAGTGCAATCCGCGACTCGTGCCACAACCGGCGGCCAAAAACTAATGGCGAATTCGCTGAAATTGCAATCACCGGCGCTGCCAGCACCTGCGCCATATTGTACATTTTGACAAATTCCTTAGACGACACCTGCAAATGCACCTGAAAACTGGTATTGCAGGCTTCCAGCAGCGGTGAGTCGTGCTTGACCAACAATTCATCCACACCTTCTACCCGAAGCTCGAAGGACGAACCCAGCAAGTGTTTTTCAATAGCTGCCATCAGGGCAAAATACCTGTCTTTAGGCGTCAGGTTATGCCGGTCGAGATCGGGTTTGCGCAGGGTTGGCAAAATACCACAGAGTACAATGTTGGCATCAAACTGATCCAATACCTTCTGAATCTTTTTCATGTACATAATATTCTCCGCCTCCATATCCGACAAACAAGTGCCTACAAATTCACGGGGCAACAGGTTAGTCTCAAGATTAAATTTGGCCAATTCCGTCACACACCAGGGCGCATCGGTGAGTTTTTCCAGTACCTGCATGTTAATAGGTGCCGGCTTCATGGACTTTTTGTCCACTAAGCACATTTCCTGCTCAGCACCAATCCGTACGATGTCATTCTCAAACCAATCGTGCTCCAACATATACTCGAAGGCCTGTACATCGTCGAGCAATGCCCTGACAAAATGTTGCATTTCATTTTGACTATCGACCAGGTTTACCTTTTGTTCTCCCATTTGTAATCGCTCTTATTTTGTTTTTAGAGAAAAATCAACGTCTCAAAAGAAGTTCCTTTTGAAATTAGTTAATTAGTGTAGTTCTTATTTTGTACCACTATTTTAGCATTCCGGGTGCAAAATATCAAAATTTATTAAGTAGCACCCTACCAATTTTTTTTTTCTAAAAAAAGGAGTTTTCCGGTCATTTCATGTAGGTTTGCTCCATGAACTTAACAGAGGCACTAGACCACCTGAATCAGGAATCCCGGATGGCAACGCTGATCCGGTCTATCGAAATGCCCGAATTTAACCCCTCCGGAAGGGTGTATTATGATTTATTAGAATCAATTGTATCACAACAGCTAAGTGTAAAAGCATCCAATACGATCTTTAACCGGGTGCTAGCTATTTTTCCCGACAACTATCCCCATCCGGAATTGCTGGTGGAAGTGCCGCCGGAGCAATTGCGGGCAGCGGGCCTCTCCAATCAAAAAGTCAGCTATCTCCAGAATGTAGCGCATTTTGCACTCCAAAATGACCTGGAATCCCGCAATTGGGATACCATGGAGGAGGAAGCAATTTTCAGCATGCTGACCAGTATAAAAGGGGTAGGCAAATGGACGGTGCAAATGGTACTGATGTTCACTATTGGCCGGCCCGACGTTTTCCCGGTCGATGACCTGGGTATTCAGCAGGCCATGGTCAGAATGTTCCAAATCCAGGAAACAGGCAAAGAAATGAAGGCTAAAATGATCGAACACGCCGCTCCATGGCAGCCCTGGCGAACTATTGCCTGCCGGTATTTATGGCGCTGGAAAGACCAGAAGATTTTCGATTGATTCGATTTACGATTTACGAATGCATGGAAGCCATTTTCGTAAATCGAATTAATCGTGCTTCGACATCGCAAAAATCGTAAATCGTCAATCGTCAATCAAAAGTATTATGTACGAACAGCCAACAAATCGCAGCGGAGGATTCCGCATACCTCCCACCCTCATTATCGCTTTGGTAATGGCCGCATTTACGGTATTCAAGTATTTTGCCAATAGCACGCAAAATGAAATAACCGGTGCCACCCAACATATTTCCATGTCGCCTGAACAGGAGATATCAATGGGCTTACAAAGTGCCCCGCAAATGATCGCTGAAATGGGTGGCGAAATCCGGGGAACACAGGCCGATGCGCTTGTGCGGCAAGTCGGGGAATCACTCATCGCAAAATCGGAAGCAGGGCGCACTATATATGCCGGAAAATTCAATTTCCATTTGCTCAATGATCCCAATGAGATCAATGCCTTTGCGTTGCCGGGCGGTCAAATTTTTATCACTACTGCATTAATGGGCCGTTTGGAAAACAAGGACCAGCTCGCTGGTGTCCTTGGCCACGAAATTGGCCACGTTGTGGCCCGGCACAGTGCCGAAAAATTAGCGCAAATGGAACTGGCACAAGGACTTACCGGAGCTGTCGGCATGGCAACCTACGATCCTTCCAATCCTAACTCAGGCTACCTGGCGAATGCCGTTGCCAATATGTTGCAACTCAAATACGGTCGGGACCAGGAACTGCAAAGCGACGATCTGGGCGTTCGGTTTATGATACAGGCAGGATATACACCTGAAGAACTAATTGGGGTAATGGAAATCCTTAAACAAGCCTCCGGTGGCCAGAAAGTGCCCGAATTCCAAAGTACCCACCCTGATCCGGAAAACCGGAAAGAACATATTCAGGCGGCAATTGAGAAATACAGGAAAAAATAGACTGCGTTGATTTACGATTGATTCGATTTGCGAATTACGATTAAATGTCCAAATCGTAATTCGAATCAATCGTAAATCAACTCACTTTCACCCCATTTTCAACCGGTCTTTCCGGCTGTAGCAGTACCACGCCAGCTGCCGTTTCCAGCCCCAACACAAGTACTTCTGATAGAAAACCTGCGATTTTCCGGGGTGGAAAATTGACGACTGCCAGCACCTGCCGGCCCATAAGATCTTCCTCACTATAAAGGTTCACTATTTGAGCACTGCTGCGTTTTAAACCAATTTCATCTCCAAAATCAATCACTAATTTCCAAGCCGGTTTACGCGCTTCCGGAAATGCTTCCACCTTTACAATTATTCCTGTGCGGATATCTAATTGGTTAAAATCGTCTATGGTTACCTGCATGTTGTTGAATAGTTTTGGACAGTTGTATGTTACTTACCAGCACAAGGACGCATAAAAGAACGAAACACTGTATTATTTATCAAAAAAGACAATTTTGCAAAAAAATAACACCCAAAACAAGGTTTTATTTTTAGAAAATACATATTTTCACGGCAAAATACGGCATTGCATCAGTACATCAAAATAAAACGTTTCTAAAATATGGCAGAATTCGACAATTATCTCTCTTGCGAGCAGTACAGTGCCGCGCCGGACAGTGACAAAAGCCCAGGTTTTAAAACCTGGTTTGAAGAATCTAACAGCAGCTGGTATTTCGCAGCCGTTACCAAGCGGGGACGTGTGGTTTTGCGCTCAGAGGCATATACCACCGAAAACGCGCGCGACAACGGTATTGATTCCGTCAACCGTAACCGGGATATTGAAGCGCGTTACAGCGTCGTTCAGGATACCGGAAAATGGTATGTTATTCTGAAGGCAGGTAATCACCAGGAAATTGCTCGTTCCTGTGCGCACAACTCAGAAGCAGCCGCAAGGGCGGATATTGCCATGTGCGCGAGTAATGCAATCGAAGCAGCTACGACGATTACAGACGATTATCTTCCCTGTGAAACGTACAGCGGACATGCTACTACCGAAAAGCACCCAGGCTTCGCTACTTTCAGTCACGAAGGACAACATTACTTCGCCATGGTCGATGGAGCAGGCAATGTAATCCTCCGATCAGAAGGCTATACTTCTGCCAGCGCACGGGACAACGGCATGTTGTCGGTCAACCGCAACCGCGACGAAAAAGAGCGCTTCTCTATTATTCAGGATGATAATGATAGCCAATTGTATATCATTCTCACATCCGCTAACCATCAGGAAATTGCCCGCTCCTGCCCATTTGAAAATGTCGCAGCGGCTCAGGCATCGCTTGATCAGATCCTTGCACCCCATAGTGCCGCTATTGTCGAAGACTATCTCGCCTGTGAAGCATACGCCAATCAAACTGCTGCTGAAAAACATCCCGGATTCACGGTATTCAAGGACGAAGGACAACACTATTTTGCAATGGTGGATGGCCATGGAGGCATTATTCTCCGCTCAGAAGCCTATACCAATTCTTCGGCCCGTGATAACGGTATCGAATCCGTCCTGCGCAACCGCGATATAGAAGAACGTTACGCCATTGTAAAAAATGACAATGACGGGCTCTGGTATACTTGTCTGAAATCTAGTAACCACCAGGAAATAGCCCGCTCCTGCGGATTCGCTGACCAGGCTGCTGCCGAAGGGCATTTGCTGCATTGTTACTCCAAAGCTGCATTAGAAAACATTGCCACAGGAGCCGGACAAATTGTCGAAGATTACCTGCCATGCGATGCTTATCTCCATGGTGCCCAATCCAACTTCGACGGGTTTACCATTTTTCAGGATAATAAAACAAAATTGCATTACTTTGCCATGATTGACGACGATGGCAAAGTAGCGCTCAAATCAGAAGGCTATAAAGATCCCAAACGCCGGGACAACGGTATTGAATCTGTACTGCGCAACAGGGGAATAAAAGATCACTGGAAAGAATTTGAAGGCGAACATGGCTTCTATATGAGTTTGCGCGCCATAAATCACCAGGAAATCGCACGCTCCTGCCATTACAAAAGCCATGCGGCTATGGCGGCATGGTTCCTTCCTTTCCTCGGAGCACACGCCAATTGGGGTAAGGATGCCGAACCGGCAGCAGTAGTGGCACCGGCAGCACTCGGCGCTGTGGGAACTGCCGCAGCTGCAGGGTCAACAATGACCACCCATACGAATGCGCCAATACCTGTTGAAGGAGGTAATAACTGGTGGAAATGGCTCCTGGGCCTCCTCTTGCTGGCTGGTTTACTTTGGCTGCTGCTGCGCGGTTGTGATGGTTGTACTAATAAACCGGCCGCTCCTGCTGTACCGGCGCCAATTTCTACAGCGCCAATTGATACGATGACAAAAGAGGTGGCTCCGGCACCCGCTCCGGAACCGGAACCTGTAACAGCATCCTGCAATTGCGCCGCACAAACTGATCCTGTATTCCGCCCGAATACAGGCACGCCCAGGTCACTGACCCGGCTGGGCACCAATCCCGAATTTGGCAATGCTCACGGCTTGGCACCAGCTGAATTTTATGCGAAATTACAAAAACAGCACAAGAACAACGCTGTCGACCGCTCCTTTCTGGATAGGATATTCAAAGCAATGGGGTACAAAAATGGTTTCGCCGATGCTAAAGCCGAACAGTTCAGCGCCGTAGAAATCCCGGCTGGAACTGTTGGAAATATGGGTTATAGCACAGCCCACAAAACGGGGTATGACCGTTTAGATGCTACCGGAAAAGACCTGTTGGCGTTCCGGATTAAGGCAGCGAATAGCTGTGATTTGCACTTTATGAAAACGTGCGGCAATCACTTCTTTTTCTGTCCGAAATAAAGATTTATAGAAGAAAAGTCTTAATAATTGATAAAAAAAATGGCGTTGTTCCTTAGAGAGAACAACGCCATTCTGTTTTTTATATACTTGTTGCGGTAATATGAAAATTGATGAAAGTCAATCAATGATCAATCGAAAACCTCCGCTCCTCCGTTACCCCTTTCCAGTTGTCCGTCCGGAAGGGCACTGCAGGAAATCCTTCCTTGTTAAATAAATTATCCTCTCCTGCATCATCAGCCCAGCCAAACCGCACGGCTGCTGGTTGCGACACTCCGTCCTGAAACACCACTACCCGATCGCCTTCAACCCATGCCTTAGCATAGACGAATTTTTGATCAGCACCCGCAATTTCAAAACCTTTAAGGAACCCGTATTTGTCTTTTGCCATTAATCCACCCCCTGTTTGGGTGAAGGTCAGCAAGGCTTTATTCCCTTCAGTGGTCATACTTTGAAAAACCGGACCACTGCAAAGGATATTTTTCCCGTAAGTTTTACTCAGGGCGATAGCAGCCAGCCTTTTTCCCACGTCCTGTTTATTTTTGGGATGAATATCGTTAGGGTCGCCGATATCGGTGGTCACAGCCATGCCGGTATTGGGCAAGGACAGGGAAAGCGTTTGTGCTTCCCGGAGTTCAGCCCAGGTGCTGCCTTGCTGACTATTGCCATTTTCGGCATTGTAACTGGCTAACTGCACAAAATAGAATGGGAAATCGCCCTGATTCCACCGTTTACGCCAGTCGGTAATCATTAAAGGAAATGCTTTTCGGTATTGATAAGCACGACCAGCATTACTCTCGCCCTGGTACCAGATCACTCCTTTAATCGCATACGGAATGGCCGGATTCAGCATGGCATTGGATAATAAGGTGGGATAACTATTAGGACCTACACCTCCAACTGTACCACTTGCAGCAGCTATTTGATAAGACCAAAATCCGGCCAACGACTGGACTTTGGCACCAATAGTTAATTTCACGCTGCCCGCATCTCCCCAGATACCGCCACCGCCACCTGTGTCTGTGACCTTTACCACCACCACATTTTCACCCTCTTTTAATATGCCTGGAGGCACCACGTATTTTCTTTTTATATTGTAGCCATGCGTACTGCCCACCATGGTACCATTCACATAAGTTTCATCGTCATCGTCGATCATGGCAATTTCCAGCAAAGCACTTTCCCCGGCATCGCCGGCATCAATAATGATCGTTTTCCGCAACCAGAGTTCTCCATCAAAATCTCCGGGTGCCTGCGATTCCCACAGATCCGGAACCGATATTTGTGGCCACTTTGCGGCGTTGAAACCAATGGACTTCCAAAGCACAACCTCCTCAGGCTGATACCCACTTACGCCCTGCAACTGTTCTATCCGCTTTTGGATAATCATCCTTTTTTGTTGTGCGAGGGAGTCTAAGTTCAGGTGGGCCATGCCCGCCATCATCGCCTTAAACTCTTCATCGCTCTCGAATGCTTCCCGGCTGGTCCACGTTTCTGAATGCGTTCCGCCCCAGGAAATATTCAGCAATCCAATGGGCACATTAATGGCCTGGTTGAGTTCTTTTGCAAAAAAATAACCTACCGCTGTAAAATCTTCAACAGTGGAGGGAGAACAAAATTTCCATTCGCCACCGGAGACATCCACTTTAGGTTCGGAAGCAATGGTATGCGGTACTTTAAAATGCCGGATTTGTGGAAAATTAGCTATAACCACCTCTTGATCAGCACCTTGACAATCTTTCACCACCCATTCCATATTTGATTGACCCGAACATACCCACACATCGCCAATTAACACGTCTTGAAGTGTAATGCTATTTTTCCCTTTCAGCGTTAATTGATACGGTCCACCAGCTGCTTCCGGCAGGAGCCGAACCGACCATTTGCCTGATTTATCCGCAATGACCGTTTGGGTTTGGGCTTTCAACTGAATCGTCACTTTTTCTTTTGGATCGGCCCAGCCCCAAACAGGAATAGGCTGGTCGCGTTGTAAAACCATATTATCGCCAAAAAAACGCGGTAAACGGATGTCGGCTTGGAGCGCAAAGCCGCAGAAAGCAAGAAAAAAGGTAAAAAATAATTTATACATAAGATAAAGATAAAAGGTGCTGTTGTTGGTAAGAGCGGTAAAAATAGGAATCTTTTGGAATACCCAGACTAATAGTATCTCTTAGTGGCCGAAGGACAAAGTGCTCCGGACACCGGGGACACATAAAATGCAGGACAATGCCGCACTTCAATTACCTTTGAGTTTTACTTGATTTACCCATTTTGATCGACATCACCGATTCATATACTTTCCAACAGGATTGCTTCATCCGTTTTCAGGGGCAGGCAGATGCCCTTCCACCCCCGGAGCGGTTTACTTTCCCTTTTTATTACCAACCTCACCCACTAAGCGCATTGGCAGCAGCAGAACTCCAGCATTATTTGGCGGATCAAGCGGACTGGGTGCATAATTTTGGGATTACCGAAGGCGTTCCAGGAGAAATTGGAATGGGTCATGGCAAAATGTTCGGTGTATTGGTGGTGAAAAACCAACAGGGAGCGTTAGGATATCTGGCTGCTTTCTCCGGAAAACTCGCCGGCAGAAATGACCATGCCCGGTTTGTGCCACCCGTTTTTGATCTGTTGCTGGAAGACAATTTTTACCAGGCAGAAGAGCAGGAACTCAACGAAATGAATCGTCGGATTGCCACCCTCGAACAACACCCGGACCTGCCTGAAATCGAACTGTTGCTCCTCCAAAAAACAGCCACTGCAGCCCAACAACTGGAAGCAGAAAAACACAAATTAAAGGTGGCCAAACTGCATCGAAAGCAACAGCGCATTCATTTTGAGCAGGAAATGACACCTGAAGCATTTCAGAAAGTTCAAGAAAATTTTATCCGGGAAAGTTTGCAGGATCAATTCCGGTTCAAGGAACTCCGAAGGTACTGGGACCAACAGATTCAGGCCGTTCAGGCGCAAAAAAATCAGTTGACTGATGAAATTCAAGCGCTGAAAGAGGCCCGAAAAACCAAATCAGCGGGCGTGCAACAACAAATTTTCGAGCATTATCTTTTTTTGAACCAATCAGGAACCTCCAAAAGCCTGGCTGATATCTTTCAACAGGGCGCTGCGACCGCTCCTCCAGCCGGTGCGGGGGAATGCGCCGCTCCCAAATTACTGCAGTATGCCTTTCTCCACCGGCTTAAACCTATTGCGATGGCGGAATTCTGGTGGGGCGTTTCCCATACTGGTGAAGTGCGCAAACATGGCCACTTCTATCCGGCCTGCCGGGGCAAATGCGAACCCATTCTGGCCCACATGCTGGAAGGTGTGGAGATGGATCCCAATCCCATGATGACCAGTTTGGCTTCCGATAAGGCAATAGCTTTGGTTTACGAGGACGACTATTTCTTAGTGTTGAATAAACCAGCCTCACTGTTATCGGTACCAGGCAAAACAATAACCGACTCCGTTTATTCCCGGATGAAACAGCAATACCCCCAAGCAACCGGACCATTAATTGTCCATCGACTCGACATGGGCACCTCTGGATTGATGATGATCGCCAAAACCGCTGAGATCCACAAAGTCCTGCAAAGCCAGTTTATCAGACGAACCATTAAAAAGCGATATGTGGCCGTACTGGAAGGTACGGTCAGGGAAGAGAACGGAGTCATCGACTTGCCCCTTCGCGTAGATTTGGAGGACAGGCCCCGCCAAATGGTCTGCTACGAATACGGCAAGGAGGCCCGCACGCAATGGGAGGTAATCGCCCGGGAAGATGGCAAAACACGGATACACTTCTACCCTATTACAGGACGAACGCATCAGTTGCGGGTCCATGCCGCTCATCCACTGGGTTTAAATATGCCGATCCTGGGCGACGACATTTACGGCAACCAGGGAGATCGACTGCATTTGCACGCCGACCAGATTGCGTTTGTGCATCCGGTGAGTGGGAAACAGATGACGATTCAGGTAAGCGCGGAATTTTAAGGTTCACGGTAAAGCAAACACCACATAAGCATCACTTGAGTTTGTCTTGAGTTTCCCGCCACCACAGGCAATCACAATGTATTGTTTTCCGTGGAGTTCATAAACTGCCGGCGAAGCAAACCCGGGTGCGGGCAACTGGTATTCCCACAACAATTTGCCCGTTGTTTTGTGAAATGCCCGGAACTTTCCATCGCGGGCAGCGGCAATAAAAACCAACCCTCCTGCAGTCACCACCGGTCCGCCATAGTTCTCCGTGCCTGTGGCAGGAATACCTTTTGCTTTGAGTTCTTCATATTCACCGAGGGGGATTTTCCAGGCTAATTCGCCGGTATTAAGATTAATAGCGTTCAATGTGCCCCAGGGTGGACTGATAGCCGGGTAGCCCTCTGGTGTTAAAAACTTATTGTACCCCGCCATTTTATATGGCAGCAAATCCGCTGTATCTTCTCGGTTTTCAGCAATATATCTTTTAACCTGTTCTGCTTTAATATCCATTACATAAGCCGCAACCGCATTTTTATCGGCATCGCTGAGGTGGTTAAAAGCTGGCATCATACGACGGCCGGTATTGAGCAGACCGTTAAAAGCTGCGACAGCATATTTTTTCTGAATATCGATCAGGGTGGGATTATTGCCGGCACCTTTCCTGTTTGCTCCATGGCAGGCTGCACATTGTTGGCCAAATAAGCGTTGGCCGGCCTGTAGATTGGTCTCTGAAACCGGGATTTCCATTTTCTGAGGTTTCATTTCCATAATCCACGCCATTTCGTTCGCATTGACATACAACAGCCCTGTTTGCGGATCAAAAGCCGAGCCGCCCCATTCTGCTCCGCCATCGTACCCTGGCAGCACAAGAGAAGGTTTGGTACCTGGAGGCAGAAACATATTGCCGAACCGGTAACCCTCCATATCCTTTTGAATTTTTACCCTGGAGGCTTCCGGCATATATGGATTGATATCGGCAGCAGTTAAAGTTTGGCGGACAAATGGCGCGGGTTTCACGGGAATAGGCTGCGTGGACCACACCTGTTCGCCGGCAAGGTCACTGGTGGTCTCTACGGGAATTTCTTGGATATCAAAAACGGGCTTCCCAGTAGCCCGTTCAAACACGTACACCATACCATTTTTCGTGGTTTGCGCCACAGCCTCTATTTTTTTACCATCCATATTCAGCGTTACTAAGGAAGGCGGCGTGGGCAGGTCTTTGTCCCACAAATCGTGGTGAATAAATTGAAAATGCCAGATCCGTTTGCCTGTTTTGGCATCGATAGCCAGCAGGCAATTGGCAAATAAGTTGGCGCCTTTCCGTTTGCCACCAAAAAAATCATACGCGGCCGAACCGGTAGCGGCAAAAACAATTCCCCGCTGTTCATCGAGCGAAAATCCACTCCAGGCATTTGCGCCGCCGATATGCTGCCAGTTATCTTTATTCTCCCAGGTTTCGTAGCCAAATTCTCCCGGCTGTGGAATAGTGTGAAAAATCCAGCGCTGTTCTCCGGTACGCACGTCATACGCCCGAATGTGCCCGGGAGCGGAAGGCGGCGCTTCGTCGACCCTAGTACCCAGAATAAGGAGATCGTTGAATACAACGCCGGGTGAGGTGTTCACAACGAATAACTTACTGACATCCCTGCCTAAACCGTCATGCAAATCGATCGCTCCGGCCTTCCCAAAGGTAAGAACAGGTTTACCGGTCTCCGCATGTATGGCATAGGTCAGCGAACCGGCAGTAAAGAAAATCCGTTGGTCATCTTTCCCATCGGACCAATATGCCACACCGCGGCAATTAATCATGATATGAAAAGTAGTGTGATCACCGTCGTGTTCCGTTTTAGCATTCGGATCGAAAACCCATTTTTCCTGTCCGGTAACTGCATCAACGGCGAAGAGTTTCATTTGCGGACTCACACCGTATAAGATTCCATTGACAATGATCGGATTGCACTGAATTTGGGAATGATTAGCAGTATCTACATCACCAGTGTGGTAAGTCCAGGCCAACTGCAATTGAGCGACATTATTGGTATCAATTTGAGAAAGGGAAGAATATTTAATGGCGTCATGCCCACCGTTATAAACGGTCCAGCCATTATACTTTTTTGTGGGGGAATTGGTACAGGAACAGCATCCCGCAAACAGGAGGAAAAAATAAAGGCGCATCAAGCTGAAAAATGTTGAGTTCAACGTAAAGGTAATAACTGAACCCAAAAAGTAAAGTCATTTTTTTCAAAACCAATACTTCAGGAATGGCCCAAACTCCAACAAAAAAGCCCCACCGAAGTGAGGCTTTTGAGCGGAAAACGAGACTCGAACTCGCGACCCCGACCTTGGCAAGGTCGTGCTCTACCAACTGAGCTACTTCCGCATTTTGGTATTAATTGAAACACGTTTGTCTCAAATGCGCGGCAAAGATACATTCACAGAATTCCCCTGTGCAAGCTTTTTGAGGAAAAAAAATAAAAAATATTTACCCCTCCGTTATAACTTGTTGATTTTGAGTACGTTTATCTATAATTCTTTTGTATAAAAAATATGTTTCTATCTGTGAACGCACTGGAATATCACTGGCAATGCGCCGATACTCATTCATATTGAACCTATCGATGACCCGCGCTTTAACATTGTCGGACAATTGCAGATTCATGACGTCCATAATCTCCTTTTTCAAATCTGGATCATAAACAGGGAAGGAAGCTTCAATGCGATAACTCAGGTTGCGCTCCATCCAGTCGGCACTTGACAGGTACACTTCTTCTTCCCCGCCATTATGAAAAATCATAACCCGGGCATGCTCCAGAAAGCGGTCGACAATGCTGATCACCTCAATATTTTCACTCCTGCCCTTAATGCCGCTGACCAGGCAACAAATTCCCCTGATAATCAATTTAATTTTCACCCCCGCCTGGGAAGCCAGGTATAATTTTTTAATCATATCCTTGTCTTCCAGACTATTCATTTTGATAATCATGGAAGCTGGGAGTCCTTTTTTGGCGGCAGCAATCTCGCGCTCAATCAATTGGTAGTACCCTTGCCGCAGGTTGTGTTTGCCCACCAGCAAGTGCTTAAATTCCAATTGGTCAGACTGGATATTTTCTACAATCCGGAATACTTGACCTACTTCACCTGTCAGCCGTGGATCAACGGTGAACAAACTGAAGTCGGAGTACACCTTTGCGGTCTCTTCATGAAAATTACCTGTTGCGAGATAGGCATATAATTGCGTCTTTCCGTCTTCTATCCTTCTGACCAGGGCTAATTTTGCATGCACTTTAAGACCTGGAAAAGAGTAATACACCCGTACACCTGCCTTCTCCATTTTTTCCCCCCACTCCAGGTTGGCGGCCTCATCGAAGCGCGCTTTTATTTCAACAAATACAGCGACCTGTTTGCCATGTTGTACCGCATTGATCAAGGCATTTATAATACGGCTGTTTTTAGCCACGCGGTATTGAATCACTTTGATATGCGTAACAAGAGGGTCTACAGCTGCCTTCTCAAAAAAATTGATTACCGGATCATAACTTTGGAAAGGCACATAAAGGAGCCTGTCTTTTTGTTTAATGGTGGCAAAAATATCTTCCGAAAATGACAAATCGGGATGCGGCAGCGGAGGCAGCGATTTATAGCGCAAGTGGGAAAGGTCGAAATCTGGAAATTTAAAAAAGTCAAAATTATTATGGTAGCGACCTTCCGGGAGGATTTCATTTTTGCCCAATTCAAAGGTATCCTGAAGATACGCGAGCATCTCCTGGGGCATTTCCCTGTCGAAAACAAACCTGCTGGGAGGGCCCACTTGTCTTTTTTGCAAGCTCGACTTGATTTTCTGCATCAAATCGCCAGAATATTCATCGTCAATATACAGTTCCGCATCCCGGGTAAGTTTGATGGAATAGGTGTCATTGATACTATACCCGGGGAACAAAAGCGACACATTGTGCCGGACGATATCATCGAGCAAAATCAGGTCGTGCCGGTTGCCTTCTGATGGCAGACTAATAAAGCGCGGCAACAAATCGGAGGGAATTTTTACGATGGCATATTCGCTTTGGCTCAATGGCTTTTTACGATCGCGCAGGTGCACTGCGAGGTAAAGGTTGGCATTAGCCAAAAAAGGGCGAATCCTTTTTTTTACCAGTAATACCGGCATTACATAAGGCAAACAATTATCATTAAAAAAATTCTCTGCAAAAGCACGCTGCGTCTCATTCATATCCAAACGCCGGAGAATAAATATATTATGGCGCCTAAGTTCCGGGACGATCTGGTCCTCAAAAATGGCAGAAAACTCCTCCTGCTGTCGGTTTACTGTGCGTAGTATTTCCCGCAATAATTCCCCGGGATCAAAATCCAGGGCCGCCTTAGTTTTTTTACCAACTTTTTTCAGGTTGCGCACATTGGCTACCCGCACCCGAAAAAACTCATCGAGGTTGGAGGAATATATTGCCAGGAATTTCAGGCGTTCCAGTAAGGGCACAGCAGGGTCTTTTGCTTCCTGAAGTACACGGTAATTGAAAGAAAGCCAGGAAAGATCCCTGTGCGCAACGATTAAATCAGACATAGTATTACTATCAATTTATCCTGCAAAAGTGCATTTATTTTTAGCAGAAACGAAAATTAAGTTTTTGTACGACGACAACGTTCGCTACAGTATTTTATGTCTTCCCATTTTTTTTCCCATTTTTTTCGCCAATTGAACGAAAGTCCGCAAACCAGACAAACTTTCACTGGTAAATTAGCCTTTTTGATTTGTTTTGCCATTTTCTAATAAAAGTGTTAAATAAAAATAGTCTTTCATCTACATTTGCCCCGGCTGCCTTGATAAACACAGTCGATTTTTTATGTTTAAACATCCTAAAGCGCTCCCCTACCTTTTTCTCACCGAAATGTGGGAACGATTCGGTTATTACCTGATGATCGGCATTTTTTTGCTGTATATGACCGATCCGCAAGGCGGATTGGGGTTCAGTCGCAGTATGGGTTCTGATGTGTACGGCACCTTTATCGCATTGGCCTACCTCACCCCTTTTGTGGGGGGATTACTAGCCGATCGCCTGCTTGGTTTTCGGTTGAGCATCGTCATTGGTGGCATTTTGATGGGTATTGGCTACCTGCTTTTATCTGTTCCGCACAACTTAACGACCTTTTACACCGCATTGTTTATCATGGTATTGGGAAATGGTTTTTTCAAACCCAATATTTCCACCTTATTGGGTAATTTGTACAATGAAGACCGGTACAGGGACAAAAAAGACGACGGGTTCAGCATATTTTACATGGGTATCAACCTGGGTGCGCTCATCTGTAACTTCATTGCCGCTTATCTGCGCAATAATTACGGCTGGGGATATGCTTTTGCAGCAGCAGGAATCGGCATGTTTGTGGGTGTGGGCATCTTTTTGCTGGGTTCCAGGCATTATAAACATGCTGATGTGCGCCGGGAAGCCGCTCCAAATGAAGGCGGCGTTGGGGTGTTGTTATCCTCCGTTTTATTGCCTGCTTTAGTCACTGGTGTTTTGGCCTGGAATATTCCCGGTAATATATTTGGTTCCGATTCAACCGACGCATTCCTGTTTGGAGCGTTGCCTGTCGTGGGCTTTTATTTATGGATATTAAAAAAAGCAGCCGTCGAAGAAAAATCGCGTATCCGGGCATTACTCGCTGTATATGGTGTAGTAATTGTATTCTGGGCAGTATTCAAACAAAACGGTACGGCACTCACCACATGGGCCGAATTTTATACTGACCGTTCCATGGCGCCAGCATTAGAAACAGTGGCCAAATCCCTGGGAGCAACCCAAAAGGCCATTTATCAGGAAGGTACTTTCCCAATATACGACAGTCAGTTCAGAACGCGTACTGGTCCCGACGGCAAAATCGTGCAAGGGTACACCATGCACCCGTATTTCCTGAATATGCCGGAAGATAAACGCCCTGCCCCCGGCACCACTATAAAAGTGGTCTCAACAGAGATCTTCCAGTCGGTAAATCCGTTTTTTGTCCTTGTCCTTACGCCATTACTTATCTTCGTATTTACCTGGCTTCGCTCGAAAAAAAGAGAACCTACTACTCCGGGAAAAATAGGATGGGGTTTAATCATCAGCGCATTATCCACCTTGGTGACCATCGCAGCGGTATATTCCTGCCACAACGGTGCCGAGAAAGCTTCCTCCTGGTGGATTATTGCCACCTACGGCGTGATTACCATCGGCGAACTCTGTTTGAGCCCAATGGGACTATCCATGGTCTCTAAAATGGCTCCACCCCGACTGGCGGGCCTGATGATGGGTGGCTGGCAACTCGCCACATCACTCGGCAACAAACTTTCAGGTGTTTTGGCCAAAATGTGGGATAATTACGACGATAAATCGCATTTTTTCATGGTCAACTTCGTGATGCTCTCCATCGCAGCACTTACCTTGTTTGCCATGTTACGCTGGCTGAATAATATTTTTAAAGAACAAGGCATTCATTAGTGTTTAGTGGTGAGTGTTTAGTGGTGAGTGGTCACAACACTCACCACTAAACACTCACCACTCACCACTCATCACTAAACACTCAAATGAACTATTGGCTGGTAAAATCAGAACCTTTTGTATTCAGTTACGACGATTTGGTGCGGGACGGCATGACCCATTGGGATGGGGTACGCAACTATCAGGCGCGCAACAACCTGCGGGCTATGGCCCTCGATGACTTATGCCTTTTTTATCACAGTAATGAAGGTTTGGCGGTAGTCGGTATTGCGCGGGTCATCGAAGAACATTATCCGGACACCACGGCAGAAAAAGGAGACTGGTCGGCAGTTGATTTAGGGCCATATAAAGCATTTCAACGGCTAGTGACCTTAGCCGAAATTAAGTCGACTCCTGAATTACAGCAAATGAGCTTAGTACGCAATGGCCGTTTGTCGGTAATGCCACTTAGTTCTGACGAATTTTTCAGGATATTAGACCTTGGCAACACGACAATTTAACATAACGGTCGTTTCTTTGCACTATGATTTACACGACCAACAGCCGCGGCAACGGCGGTTTTATGAATAATATTGGCTGCCTTATCACAGGTGGATTGTTACTGGCAGGCGTTTTTTATCTTTTAAGAGGGCTGTACTTCATGCTTTTTTGGGCGGCACCTGCTCTTTTTGTACTTGCGCTGATCATCAACTGGAAAGTGGTGGCATCCACGGGTAAATGGATGCTCCAATTATTGCAAAAAAATCCGCTGATGGGTTTATTGACGGGCGCTTTAGCTATTTATTTTTTTCCGCTACTTACTTTATTCTGGTTTTTTGGAGCCTTGGGCTCCAAAAGGGTGGAAAAAATGCAACGCGAGTTTGGACAACAATGGGGCGGTGCATTTGGCCCGTTCCAAAATACCAACCAGGAACAGGAAACGGAATTTGCTGAATTTGAAGAAATAGAAAGTAAACCTAAAGGGCAACCTGATCCGGAAAAAGACATCAATATCCCACCTGTTCCGGAAAAAACAGATAAAAAACCGGACAACCCTTACGATAATATCTTTCAGTAAAGACTTATTGCGGCGGGACGGTCCATACTATATAATAGTGGTCGGCACCGTAAGCCCAAATCCTGCCCCGGCATAATTTTTCCCATCGATTCAGTATTTTCAGCAATGCGGGAAATCGCTTCATCAGGGGATCAAGATAGGAAGGTGGCACCCAAAAACCGACTGGACCGACCTTTTCCACCTGGAAGGCGGAAAAGGCTCGCTGCATTTGTCCGGGAGAGTAATACCAGGTTTTGATGGTGGTATCTGCGTTAAGCCGGGCATCTACCGGCTTAGCGGATAACCGCCGGAATGCCGCTTTCAAATTTCCTTTTCCTAAAAAATACAGGGTTTCCAACCAGCAAAAACGCCCCATTACCACAAAAATGATTTTTCCGCCAGGCGCAAGCAATTGGCGCAATCGATCGGATAAACCAGCAAGTGAGTTGGGTGCGATGCAGTTAATGCCGCCAAAATTGGAAAAAAGGAGATCAAAGCGCCCTAAGTTTCCCTTTACTGCAAGACTTTGGGTGATCTGCAACGCATCCGACTGTAACGGGGTGATCATTCCGGCTAAATCATTTTTTTGAATTTTCATTTGCACCTGCGCGATCATCGCCATTGAAATATCGGTAGCCATGACTTTCCAGCCTTGCTGTGCCCACCAAATGGCATCTGCGCCAGTACCGCAGTTGAGTTCCAACAGGTGACCTGGAGGTAATCCTTGTTGCGCCAGATATTGATAAACCTTTTCCCTTTGATATCGCCCCGTGAGCGTCTCCGTAAAGGATTGGTCGTACTGTGCAGCAACAGCATCAAAAGGAACGGCATTTTCTTTTTTCACCCGCCAAAAGTACAACAGTATTATTTCACCATTCCTTTTGAAATAATACCTTTGCAAAAAAACAAAACCTGAAAATCATCCTGACAGGGTATACAATTATAACGCGAGTCAACCGTAAATCGACTTCGCTCAATAACAATTATACTTCGACTTCGCTCAGCAACAATTATAAAATCCAGTAAATGGCCTATTTTCAACAAAAAAGAGTTTGGATTACCGGTGCTTCTTCGGGTATTGGAGAAGCATTGTGTAAAGCATTTGCCCGACAAGGTGCGCACCTGATCATATCAGCCCGGAATGAAATGGAATTGCAACGGGTGGCCGCTGAATGCGCTACCCTGGGTGCTGCTTCGGTAATCGTAAAGCCCCTGGATTTATCCAACCAAAATGCGATCCAGGGTATTGTGCAACAGGTCATTCAACAAACTGGAAAATTAGATATTCTGGTCAATAATGGCGGTATTTCACAGCGCGCCTTAGTGAAGGACACCCCTTTAGATGTTGATCGTATGTTGATGAATGTCAATTATTTAGGAACGGTAGCCATGACAAAAGCCGTTTTGCCGGTGATGCTTACTCACCAACTTGGTCACATCGTGACGATTACTAGTCTGACCGGCAAATTCGGGGCACCATTGCGCTCTTCCTACGCTGCATCCAAACATGCACTGCACGGCTTTTTTGACAGTCTTCGCGCTGAATTGACAAATACTCCGATCAAAATAACCCTCATCTGTCCGGGGTATGTTCGCACGAATATCAGTATCAATGCCCTTACCAGCGACGGCACTGGCCAGGGAACTATGGACGATGCGACCAATAAAGGCATGGATCCTGATGTGTTAGCCGAAAAGATACTTCGCGATATTATGCGGGGAAAACAAGAAGTATATTATGGCGGCAAAGAAGTGCTGGGGGTATATTTAAAGCGTTTTTTTCCAGGGTATTTTTCGAAGGTGATCGGAAAAATGAAGGTGGTCTAAAAAAATAGTAACTACTTAACACATATTATTTTTCAATACATATTACATAGCACGAAGAGTACTCTTAGATGACACTACGCCTGTGTGCGCTATGTGAAAACTAATTATGTGGCCTATGTGGTAAATAGTTAAAAAAATATACAATTAAAAAACATGAAAAATACCATTGCTATTATTCTCCTGACTTTATCCTGGCAGCTCTCTGCCCAGCTCAACCTGGAACTATTGGCCCACGTCCCCAACGACTCCAATATAACCCTGGCAGGCTGTTGGCATTACGTCGATAGTTCAGCCAATGAATACGCGCTGGTAGGCACCAAAGCCGGACTCAGTATTTTTGATGTTAGTGTGCCCACCCAACCACTCCGCCGCTTCCAGATACCGGGAGTGATCAGCAATTGGCGGGAGGTAAAAACTTGGGGCGGCTTTGCATATATCGGTTCGGAGGGCGGTGGCAGTGGGATTACGATTGTCGATTTGCGGCAATTGCCCGATACGATTTACTGGAAGGTCTGGTACGGAGACGACTCTTTGACCAACAAAATTCAGAAAAGCCATACCGTAGGGGCCGAAGATGGTTACCTGTACGTGTTCGGAAGCACGGCACCTAATAACGGGGCCATCATTTGCTCCTTAGACGATCCATGGAATCCCACTTTTGTGGGCCAATACCAGGGCAATTACCTGCACGACGGATTTATTCGCGGCGATACCCTGTGGGGCAGTGAAATATACCAGGGGCAATTCAGCGTGATCGATATTTCGGACAAAAGTAATCCCGTACTGCTGGCAACACAACCCACGCCCGGCGCATTTAACCATAACTCCGGTTTGTCGAAAAACAGCCATTATTTGTTTACTGCCGACGAAAAATCATTCACCCCCCTGGGCGCTTTTGATGTCACTGATCTGGATAATATTACCTTGACCGATATTTACTACCCTTCCCAAAAACCGGCATCCATGGTCCATAATGTGCGGGTATTCGGCGATGATTTCCTTATTTGTCCTTCTTATGGAGGGCAATTGACCATCGTCGATGCATCCGATCCTTACAACCTGATCGAAACCGCCTGGGCGGTGGTGGGCACTTCGCTGGTATGGGACGCTGATCCATATCTCCCGTCCGGAATCATCTTCGCGGGTGCTAAAAACGAAGGTTTTTTTATTTTCAAACCAACCTATGTCCGTGCAGCCCGCCTCCAGGGTACCGTTACGGATGCCGCTACAGGCGCTACCCTGAACCATGCTAAAATATTTTTGCTCAATACCCCCAATGCGGATACCACTGGCATGAATGGAAAATATGCAACTGGTGCTGCAAATGGCGGCTCTTATTCCATAAGGGCCGAAAAAGAAGGTTACGACACTTTGATTATCAACAATATATTGCTCACGAATAATACTGTCCAAACAGTAGATATTGCCCTGCAGCCATCTGCTGTGGGTACCGCAGACCTGACCCGAAGTGACAAGAAAGTTAATATATACCCCTCCTTGGTCAAAGGTAGTTTTTGGGTGGAATTCGCCGAAGAACAACCGATGACCAGGATCGATGTGATCGATGTGAATGGTAAAGTTGTTTATCAAACCACTGTCGCAGGTAAACAAAACCAAATTTTCACCGGCCACCTGCTACCGGGCATTTATTGGGTAAAAACTGGAGGGGTGGTGGCTGGTCAAATTACGGTGATTGGTTAGAGGCTTCGGCAGACACTATGGCCGCTTTTGAGTCTTTTGATTTCAGATTTCAGAAGTACGATTTCAGATTTCAGATTTGCGTTCTGTGACTGGGGGCAAATACCATGTTCCAATAAGAAAATATCCCATGTGCCCAAATCTGAAATCGCACCTCTGAAATCTGAAATCAAAAGACTCGAAAGCGGCCACTATAAGCGCAGTTGTAACAAGCCCAATCCCCTCCCCTATTTAACAATCGCCCGATAAACAATACGCTGTATCCGCGGTCGGTAATCACCCGTAATAAGTTTATTGTTGTCCATACTTGGATAGGTACGATTCGACAAAAAGATAAATATCAATTGCTGATCGGGATCAGCCCAAACAGCATTGCCCGTAAATCCGGTGTGCCCAAAAGTTTGATCACTGGCGAGTGTACTCATATTCATCGTTGCCTTTGGATCAGTTTCCTTCATATCAAAACCCAGTCCACGCCGACTGCTGCCCGGAAATCGGGTGGTGAATAACTTTACCGTTTCCGGCATAAGGTATTCCCGGCCTGCATAGGTGCCGCCATTCAGCAGCATCTGAAATATTTTGGCGAGATCGTTAGCGTTACCAAACAGGCCGGCATGGCCACTTACGCCGCCCAGCATCGCTGCGCCCATATCGTGCACATACCCCTGGATGATTTCTTGGCGAAAATACTGGTCCATTTCCGTTGGCGCACATGAGTTAGATAGCCCTTTTGCCCACGGATTATAGGTGAAATTCCGCAGCCCTAATGGGCCATAGAAATTGTCATCTGCAAAAACGTCGACGGTTTTTCCAGAGATGTTTTTGATAGTCCTGGCCATAAGGAACATCGTCAGATCGGAGTATTTATAGCTCTTGTCGGACCGCAATGGAGAGTCATAAACTTGTTGCCACACTGAATCCCTGTAATCAGTACGCATCCAAAGATCTTTGGCTACCGGAATATCAAATCCTGGTTCGGCATTTTTTTGGTAAATCCTGCGCAATGGTTGATTCTGCGCATCAATGGTATTTTTGTAAAAAGCAATCCAGGGCTGCAAACCCGCTTGATGCGCTAATACTTCATTGACAATCAGGTCCTTCTTATTAGTCCCCATCAATTCCGGCACATAGGCAGCAACTGGTCTGTTCATAGCTAACTGGCCGTTATTGACCAATTTCATCAGCGACAATGTCGTCGCAGCCACTTTGGTCACAGAGGCCATGTCGAACAGTGTTTCAGTAGTGACTGGTATCATTTGCTCATAGGTATAAGCGCCGTATGCTTTATTCCACACTACTTTTCCATTTTTCACTACCAATACCTGACAGCCTGGCGCGGCCCCGGCATCAATCATTTCTTTGACTAATCCGTCGATCAGTGCGAGGGTATCGCTGCGCATCCCGACCGCTTCCGGAAAGTCGTAGGCCAGTCTTTTATTTTTAAAAGTACATAATTTGCCTTGCTGATAACCGGCTTTGTCACTTACCTGCACGGGCAATCGGCCTACAATATCAGCCGCCCCAAACCAAGCTTGTGCGGCGGTTTCCTGCGCCATGGGATCTTCCGTGAAAGCCAGCATGAGGGATGGAATGTCGTCAAAATATTTCAGGCTGTAAGGATTTCCAAAGACAGTAAGCGCCATTGGCACCACCTCTTTGAGTCGGCCAATCAGATCCAGTTCGCTGTTGGTCAGGCCAAACCGGAACATCGCCTTGGAACGCGTTTTGTGATGACTGACAAACACCAGGTCAAATTTAGACAAGGTGTCCAGCAGCCACTGAATTTTTTCGCGCGTAATTAAAGTGTCGACACCAAAATGGGTCATTGGTGCATATAGTCCGCATTGTTTCTGGAAAATAGTCAGGTTGGTATCGCCTACGGCCAGCGTTGCAATACGCAGGGTGTGAAATACGGAGTCTGAAGGCATGACGGAACGGGTTTTCCCGATTCGCCAGTAAAGATCGTCGCTGATACCAGCAATACTGTCGCGATCGCGTACCAGCGTAAGCGCCTGCCGATACATATTTTTTTTGAGTAGGTATGATTCCGGGGCATTGACTTCCGCGACAATATTCTCCATTTTTATGCTTTGTGGCGTGGTGAGGCCCAAGCGATATTTATACCGCAGCATGCGCTTCACACTGGCATTAAATTGGTCACGGTTGTAAGTGCTGTCTGCTAACGCTGCTTTAATAGCATCAAATGCAGCATAAGGATTGACGGGCAGCAATACCACATCATTACCCGCCTGTAGTGCTTTCAAATCGGCAATACCGGCAGGAAAAGAATCGGCTACCGCTTTCATTTCCATGGCATCTGTAAAAATAAGACCTTCAAAATGCAGCTTTTCGCGCAACAAAGAGGTGATAATATTCCTGCTGAGTGTGGAGGGTGTCCTGGGATTGGGCTCGTATGCAGGAACATTCAGGTGAGCGACCATAAAGGAGGCCACACCTGCTTTGATCAGGGTTTTGAATGGAAATAATTCAAGGCTGTCTAACCGTGCTGCGCTGTGGTTAATCACCGGTAATGAAAAATGCGAATCCTTGTCGGTGTCACCATGTCCGGGAAAGTGTTTGGCACAAGCCAGGACACCACCATCCTGCAGTCCCATCATGTACCGCGCTGCTTTGGCGGCTACATTATTCCGGTCGTCGCCGAAAGAACGGTCATTGATCACCGGATTAGCCGGATTATTATTGACGTCGGCATCGGGTGAAAAACTGATATGCACGCCCAGACGGCGGCATTGGCGGGCCATTTCCCGTCCGTAATTGTAAATCACCTGATCGTCGCGGATAGCGCCAAGGGTCATTTGGCGGGGATAGGTGATGGCACCAGAAAGGCGCATTCCCAGTCCGTATTCCGCATCCATGGAGACCATCAGGGGTGTGCGACTGGCCACTTGGTACCGGTTGGTCAAATTTGCCTGCCGGTCAATAGTCCCCTGGAAAAAGCAAATACCACCGGGCTGCAGGCGTTTAATTTGTTCTTCCACCACTGCTTCGTAGGCCGCCCCTTTATCGGAGTGCGCCCGCAACATCAGCAATTGCCCGATTCGGGCATCGTCGGTCATACTGGCAAAGACAGAATCCACCCAATGGTTTTCAAGCGCGATTAATGGGAGATTAATGGGGCCGCTCCCCAAGGGAGAAGGCGCATCCAATGGAGGTATCCAATTATCAGTTGGGTCCGGGTCGGGAATTACAGGGAAAACCACCATAGGTGGCGCTTCAGGAACAACTGGTTGAACCGGTGCTGCAATTACAGGCGGCTGAAGAATGGTTGTGGATGAAGGAACCAGCCCTTTACTGCAATGAAAGGCAGAAAGAGTAAAAACAAGCATGAAAGCCGGAATACATAAACGTTTCATACTGCAAAGATGCAAGTTCGCTTTGAAACGGGACGCAACTATTTATGTCGTGCTGCTTAATTTGACATCTGCGGGCAGCGGATATTGCCAAAATAGTACATCAACCCAACTCCCAGAAACATGTAACTATCATTCGATTTGCCATTGCCGCGTTGACGGCCCTGCACCCCAATTTTGGGTTCGGTCGACCGGTCAGCTAACGCCACCGCCAGTTCTCCCCGCAACGATTTAATATCCCGGGGATCGGCGTAAACACCGCTAACATCATCCAAATAATCGGTAAATATCTTGCGGGCGCTGAATTCAATATTGACACTCCAGCGATAACTCAGGTCGCATTTAAATCCCATACCGTAGGCTATACCGCCCTGAAAGGTATTGTATTCTTCGCCTTTAAACTGCCCTTCAGTACCTAAACCGGACAAACGGACCACATCGCCGTTATAATCGGTGCGCGGATCAAAATAAAAGGCCGATGGGCCCGCGAACATATAAGGCGTGTAAAAATAATCGCGGTGGCCGTGAATATAAGGCAGGAAATTAAACTCCAATTGAGCGGTACCATCCAGCAGAATACTGCGAAAATCGAGGTTGCGGCGCTGCTCGTACACATTTTTAGAATCTTTATCCGCGGCGCTTATTTTTCCGTAACTAGCTCCGAAACGCACACACAGGCGGTCATTAAGATTATAGCGGGCAGCAAGTCCACCCGCCAAATGGGCCCGGTTGAGCCGCCAGTTGGTATTCAGGTCACCAAAATAATTGGAGCCCCCAATCCAGGCACCTGTTTCCCAGCCTCTAACTTGTTGGGCAGCAACAAATGAGGAACAGATGATAAAAAGACAAAAAACAAACGACCAGTTTCTAAAATGATGCATGCGTGCGTGGTTTAGCGATTTCCGGTTTTCAAGTTGTTGGGCCTGTCGAAACAGGGTTGTTGAGCCTCGAAACAAGGATGATGGCTCAAAGGTACGATGAGTTGCCTGAAAACTTACTTCCCCGCCCACGAACGTTTATTTTTGGGGTAATGGTATAACTATCACAGTCTTTAATTTCCCATGCCCTAACTTTGCCCCATCATGCAACAAAAACTCAAGGCGTTCGAACGCCTCCTCATCATTATGGACGAGCTCCGGGAGCAATGTCCCTGGGACCGCAAACAAACGCTGGAATCGCTGCGCAACCTCACGATCGAAGAAACCTATGAACTGGCCGATGCCATTCTCGACAACGACCTCAAAGGAATCAAAGAAGAAATCGGCGATATCATGCTCCACATGGTATTTTATGCCAAAATAGCCTCCGAACAGGGCGAATTCGATATTGCTGATGCCCTGAATACTATTTGCGACAAACTCATCGGTCGACACCCGCATATCTATGGCGATATCACCGTCAAAGACGAGGAAGAGGTGAAAAGAAACTGGGAACAACTGAAACTCAAAGAAGGCAAAAAGTCGTTACTCGAAGGGGTCCCCACCAGCTTGCCCGCTATGGTCAAAGCCTACCGGATGCAGGAAAAAACGGCACAAGTGGGTTTTGAATGGGAAAAGACCGAAGAGGTGTGGGAGAAAGTAGAAGAGGAAATCAGCGAATTACAGTATGAATTACAAAATGGCGGCAGCGCAGAGAAAATCGAAGCAGAATTCGGCGATATGCTGTTCTCTTTAATCAACTACGCCCGGTTTATCGGTGTCGACCCGGAAACTGCGCTCGAACGCACCAACCGTAAATTCAAACGCCGCTTCGAGTTTATCGAAGCAGGTGCCGACCGGCCATTACAAGATATGTCGCTGGAAGAAATGGATGTGTTGTGGAATAAAGCCAAAGGAGAAGTTGGCTGATAAATGTTCAATTTTCAACTATAAATGTTCAATTTTCAATTGGGGAGCGTGTCAGGACTTGTATTATTTCATAGTTCTGAGGCTTAGTGGTGTTTTTTTATCAGTATCAAATTTTGGAAAAATATTATCCCAGGCGGAAATTCCATACTACTTTTCACCACATCCAAAATGGTTAAAATGCAAGTCCTGACACGCTCTTCAATTTTCAATGTTCAACTATAAATGTTCAATTTTTAATTGGGCAGCGTGTCAGGACTTACATTATTTCATAGTTCTGAGGCTTGATAATGTTTTTTTATGAGTATCAAATTTCGGAAAAATATTATCCCAGGCGGAAATTCCATACTACTCTGCACCACCTCCAAAAAGGTTAAAATGCAAGTCCTGACACGCTGCCCAATTGAACATTGAACATTTATAGTTGACCATTGAACATTAAATTCTATGACAGGCACAGTAACCCAAATTGAAAATATTCGTAAGCCAATCAAACCCATACTAAAAATGAAACTATCTATTTTACTCATCTTCACTTTCATTGGTCACTCCATTTCAGCCCAGGAACAAAGAGACACCATCCACAGTAAGTGCACCACTGTAATCGCTGTCGGCGGGCTAAATATTCGGTCCAAGCCAGATAAAATGTCGAAGGTGTTGGGGAAGATCCCTTTCGGAGGGAACGTTAAATATCTTTCCAAATACGCATTCGCCACAGATACTATTCGCGATTATCCTCAATTGTACAGCCAGTATAAAGGTGCAGGCGATTTTCTGTTTGCCGGAAGATGGGCAAAAATTAAATACAAAAACATCGTAGGTTATGTTTTGGATACCTACCTGTATTACGATGACCAGGTCGACGAAGCCCTCAAAATGGATTCCAGTAACTATGCTGTTTTATATCCTTACACCGCCTGTTATACAAATATGTACACCCCGACTAAATTCTACTGGTACGGTATGTACAAAAGCAAGGATGGTGCTTTTTCCTTTAAAAAGGTAAAGATCAGCTATTTCTCAAGAGAAAATGATGCATTCGGAGGAAAAGACTTTGGGGTTTCCGCTGGAAATGACCAGGGGTTGATGGTGATTGTCGGTTCGAAAAAACCTATGAAAGAAGGCCCTAGAAATGCTGTGGACATGGATGCGATCTGGTTGAAAAATCCCAACATTGAATCACAAATGAAAATATATGGCATTGAGAAAGTGTACCCCCAAAAAAACAAACCAGATCTGTACGAATATGTGATTAAAGCGAACAATACCAGCCAGCAATTGGCTTTATCGATACCCAACCGCAAAGGCTATCCATTTACAGCAATTCAATTTATAGGTGATATTGACGGCGATGGAAAATTAGATTATATCCTGGAAAACGAGGGAGAAATGGGACATAAGGTTTTGTTTCTGACCAGCGAAAAAAAAGGCACTAATATAGTGGCACCCGTGGCGGTATTCTATACTTATTATTGCTGTTGAAAGCCCCTCTTTAATGTTCAATGGTCAACTATAAATTTTCAATTTTCAATTGGGGCAGCGTGTCAGGACTTGCATTATTTCAAATTCTGAGGCTTGGTGGTAGTTTTTTAATCAATGTCGAATCTTTGAAAGATATCATTCATTGGGAAATTCCAAACTGTTTTACCATATCCCAAAAGTTTAAAATGCAAGTCCTGACACGCTGCCCAATTGAACATTGAACATTTATAGTTGAACATTGAACATTCCCTAGGTTTTTGTGAACACACTGAAATACTTCATCGGCACAAGCCCCTCAAAAAAGGCTTTACCGACAATCACACCGGAGCAACCCATTTCGAGCAGGGTTTCAAAATCAGCAATACTGCTGATACCTCCGCTGGCGGTCAGTTCAATATCCGGGAATTTTTCGATGATATCGCGGTACAAGTCGAGGGCAGGACCAGTTAATTCGCCGTCGCGCTCAATATCGGTGACCGAAAACTGGGTAACCCCCAGGAGGCTTACCCGTTGAATAAATTCAAATACGTCGAGGCCTGTCTGCTCTTTCCAGCCATGAACAGCTACTTGCCGGTTGCGCACATCAGCCCCCACCAAAAACTTATCGGGACCGAACCGCTCCACCCATGCGCGGAATTCATCAGGGGCTTTCACTGCTACACTGCCCACTGAAAACATGGCCGCACCGGCATCCCATACCCGGCGAAGGGCCGCAATGGACCGCAGACCGCCGCCATAATCAATGGTAAGGCGGGTGTGACCGGCAATTCTTTCGAGTAAAGGCAAGTTGACAGGCTTACCGTCGCGGGCGCCATCAAGATCCACCATGTGCAGCCGCTTGATACCTGCCGCTTCCATTTCGCGCGCCAATTCTAACGGGTCGGCTGGATATTCCGTTTTCTGTTCGTAATCTCCCTGGCGAAGAC
>JBILHQ010000367.1:0-3707 GCA_044350415.1 Saprospiraceae bacterium
TGGTGAGGGTATAACGGATTTGATAACAACCCGGTGTATTATAATCTAAATCGTTTTCGGTAATGGTGCCGCTTCCGCTAATCAAAGTGAATACCCCCCCTGAAGTGGTCGTGCTGGTCAATAAAGATAATAACGATGCCGTACCTGAAGATCCGGGGCGGCAGGCGGTAGCATAGTCATTAATGGTAGCATTCGGCGGATCAAAAATACTGATACTCATCTGGGCCGTTGTCGAACCTGTGGCCTGTATCGGGCATGCATACGTGACTGTAATCACCGCATTCGGCGCATTATTAGGCACTACATTGCTGGGCGTAAAGGTGGTTCCTGCAACCCCCGGACCACTAAAAGACAATGCAGTAGGTACAAGTGTAAGCAGGTTGATCGGATTGTCATTTCGGCAGGCTGAATTGCCTGCTGGCGGAAGTACTGTAAGTGGCCGTATAGTCAGGGTTGTGCTTTGGGTGGTTGTGGTAAATGTTTCCGGCATACCTCCATTGGAAACAATTTCTCTCATCCACACTGTTACCGTGGAGTTGGCGGGAAAATTAGCCGTATTCCCCGAAGCGGTAATCAAACTGCCCGTTCCAAGGTTGATATCCGTACCTGCTTCATAAGTACCGTTGGCCACGCCAACGTCTTTCCACCACTGCCGACTGCTGCCGCCGGTCAGGCCATTGGCAGATATCGTGGAAGTGCTGCAGGGCCAAATGGTTGCCGGGTTAGCAGTAAGACTGGTTACGCTGCCAAAAAATTCCGGTGCAGCCCAAAACTGAGCTTCCATGTTAAGGGGGTTCGCAGGAGAACCCGGCCCCTCTTCTGCCTGCAATGACGTGGTATTCCAGCATCCAAGCAGCGCCAAGACCAAAATTGACACCTTAATTCTAAAGGTATTTTGACCTAATTGATTGTACAATTTTTTCATAAAACTAAAAATATTAAAAATACACCTTGGGCAATACCCAGAATGGCAAATGTAATCCAGTAAAAAATGAGGAGGTAAAATAACAATTCTTCAAGTCTGAAATGAGGCCTGAGTAGTATACATTTATTACTTCCACGAGAAGACTATCGGATTAAATAGCAGGAAAACAAGACAGGCTTATAAATAACTAACCCGTCTTTCAGGGGAGTGAATCAAAAAATGGCCTATAAACAAACTACTCCTAAAAAAGCAATATCCACATTAACACAAAATCTAAAACATTAAAGGCAAAAGTCCGCAACAAGCCGGTAAGTATGTTGGATAATAATTGCAATGATTTGGACAATGATTGCACATGAATAATTTTTCATTCATTTAATTTCGAAAGGACTTGGGCGAGGCTCCAAATGCTTTTGTAAACAATCGGGAGAAATAGGCAGGATCAGCAAATCCGGTCATGTAGGCTATGTCGGATATGCTCAGTTCTTTTTTTCCCAGCAATTTTTGGGCTTCTTGTAAACGTATCTGATGAATATAACGCCCGGTAGACGAGCCCGTAAGAACATTTAATTTTCGATATAACTGGGATGGACTCATACCTATTATTTTGCCCAATGTTTTTCCATCCAGTTCTGAATTATCCAGGTGTTCCAGAATAACATGTTGAACCATAGTCAAGAATGCCTGACTTTGGACATTCATTGCCGTTACATCACCATCTGTATCGCTTATTTCTATAGACTCTTCTACTTCAGGTACTTGTTCGTTATCTTGTTGTACCATGCGCCACGGCTCTGGTTGTGCTGCAAATACTGCTTCAGTGATCATTTCCTCCGCGGGATGCTTCAGGTGTTTCGCAAGTATTGAGGTGCGGGTTGTTCGTTTTTTCCGATACCACCACCCCCCCGGCAGCAATGTTACCAGCAAGAGTACAGGCAGCCACCAGTACCCAATGAAAAATTGCCCTACTTTGGAAGGTCTAGGGTTAGTAGCAAGAAAAGACGGATAAATTTCATTTAAGGATTCCCCCAGTTTTATCCCGGTTTTATCAACTACGAAACTACTATCGTTGGTCATATACTGTATCTCATCTTTCTCGCCGCCCCCATAGATCAAGATATTATCGGAAGAATAAGGAATAGTAAATTTGATTTTTTTTTGATCATCCAATGCTATTAGTTTACCACCATTACCGTTGAAACAACAATTGATCCAAATCAACCCATTACTCAATTCCATGATTGGCGAAATCATTTTTCCTATATCTTCATAAACCAGTTCTGGCAGATGCCCACGCTTATACCGCATGATTTGCCCCTGTGTGGTTTGAAGTAAATAGCTGTTATTCCTCCCCTTTACAGCACTATTCACGTGCGCTGGGAATGTTTCTCCAAACTTTTCAGTGCCGGTACAGAGATGTTCAGAGTAGATATTGAGAAAAAAAATAGTCCGATCATCACGCCTGATCCAAAGGTCGTGATCGGCATCTTCCAGCAGGATATGCAATGGCAGGGCAGTCCTCAATGCCTGATTATCTATCCATTTGAAATTTTGTCCATCAAAGCGAATAAGCCCATTCTCTTCCACCAACCAGAGTACATTCCGACTGTCTTTCAAGCGCTGATAGATATTATTGTGACTTACGCCATTCTCCTGATCAGGATATTGCGAATGTATTACATTAGCATTCGTTTGAGCACCCGAAGGAAAAGATCCTCCACTAATTGTCCAAACAGATAACAACCACTTAATTGTACTTTTCATAATATAGTGAATTGTTCGGCAATCACTAATAAAATTTATCAGTTAAAATGACAGATAAATCGAACTGGTAACAATACAGCCGCCTTCGGCGGCGATGAAATAAGAAAATAGCGTCAATACATCTAAAGTCCGTATTTGGGGGGGCATAAAATTAAGTTTAAATATTGAATGACTCTAATTATAAAGCAAGAATAGCGGTTTTAGAAGCCGGGAACGCTGAACTTCGCGTCCAGGTAGGGCCTATTCCCTTGCTTGAGTCAGAGAATGTGGCATTAAAACATCGTGTTTTGGATTTGGAACAATTAGTTTTAGACCTGATAAAAAAGGCTGAACGAATGTCCTTTCGCAAAGACAGCCAAAACAGCAGAAAAGCGCCCAGCAGCGATTATGGCAGCAAAAATAAAAGTCTTCGTCCCAAATCAGATCGTAAGCCTGGAGGTCAGGCTGGTCATAAGGGCAAAACCTTAAAGATGACAAACCGTCCGGATCATATTGAGCCACTTGTCCCCTTTTTCTGGGGTGCATGTTCCAGCACATTGGATATTTCAGCGGCTAAATTAGTTGAGCGGCGGCAAGTTGTAGATATACCACCTATCAAAGCGGAAGTAACGGAGTTTCGGGCATATAGTATTTTATGTGGCTGCGTATTGCCAGCGTAGATTGTCAAGCGTTTTTAATAGAATTTCAATTATAATGCTAACCTTTCATGAATAACAAACTGTTCCTGTGCCGGATAAAGGCAAAACGGTTAACCCATAATGCTAGCCTTTCATGAATAACAAACCCTAGGCGGACACGAATAATAATACAAGTGGGGCACAACGTTTACACGCCATGCCCCACTTTTTATTATCTGCTTCAGTCTATCAACTGATGTCAAATTGCATGCTCTATTTCACCTGTATCATCTGCTTCACCCCACTATCCGTAGTGGTTTCCACTTTGTAATACAAGTTACCTACTGTTTCCACCAACTTCCGGTCAATGCTAAAGAAGTTATATCCTTTCGCAAAATCTC
>JBILHQ010000368.1:0-3697 GCA_044350415.1 Saprospiraceae bacterium
CCAATTTTTACACAGAAGCAACATTCCCGCAAGGGTTGTACTATGTGAAAAACCCTATGTGTACTATGTGGCAAATAAACGTCAAAACGGCACGATCTACCAAATGAACGATAAGCGTTGTTCCACATTTTCGCCTAAGGTGAGTGCAACCGGACAACTGCGGCCTGCGGTTTCCAACAAATGTTTTTCCCGATCGGAAAAACCATTGTCCGGCATCCGGAGGGCTATCTCAATGGCTGCAATACGACGGGGACTTGCCGACATGATTTTAGTAATTTCAGCAGTGGTGCCGTCGATATTCAGTCCATGATTTTTTGCACTGATACCCATAATGGTAATCATACAAGCGGCCAGAGAGGTGGCACAGAGGTCGGTAGGCGAAAACGACGCTCCTTTACCCTGATTATCCAGTGGTGCATCCGTAACAATAGTAGTACCGGAGAGCAGGTGTGTTGCTTCTGTGCGCAAATCGCCTAAATAAGTTACTTTTGATGTCATAAAATGTGATAACGAAATTTTGCACAAGGTAAGTATAATAGCCGATTACCACTTAGAGCATGTTGATGTGTAAATTCTGTTCTACATTTGCAGTTAATCTGTTTTTCATGCATAAAATTCTTCTTCTTGGCTCCGGTGGACGGGAGCATGCATTTGCCCTTAAATTAGGGAAAAGTAAAAAATGCCAGGCCCTTTTTATCGCTCCGGGCAATGCGGGTACTGCCGCCTGTGGTGAAAATGTACCTATTAACCCACTTGATTTTGATGCTGTTGCACAGTTCGTAAGGGAAAATGCCATCACCATGGTGGTGGTCGGCCCCGAGGAACCATTAGTTCGGGGTATTCAGGATTATTTTCAGGCTTCACCCGACCTGAAGGACATTTTGCTGATCGGCCCATCTATGGCTGGTGCAATGCTGGAAGGTAGTAAAGCCTGGGCAAAAGCGTTCATGGGGCGACATGGAATTCCCACTGCGGCGTACCGGGAATTTACCCGCGAGACCCTGGCGGAAGCCCTCGCATATTTAGATAGTCATGCGTTGCCAGTAGTCTTAAAAGCCGATGGACTTGCAGCTGGCAAAGGGGTGGTGATTTGCGATAAAAAAGAAGCAGCTAAAAAAGAGGTTAAAGCTATGCTCAGCGGCAAGTTTGGGGAAGCCTCTGAGACGGTGGTGATTGAATCTTTTCTGAGTGGGATTGAATTTAGTGTTTTTGCCCTAACTGATGGTAAAAACTATCAAATATTGCCTGAAGCAAAAGATTATAAGCGAATCAAAGATGGAGACAAAGGTCCGAATACGGGTGGAATGGGCGCTGTAAGCCCAGTGCCATTTGTGGATGCTGCCATGTGGGAAAAAGTTGAACAACAAATCATAATTCCTACAATAAATGGTCTTCGGAAAGAAAAAATAACTTATCATGGTTTTGTTTTCTTCGGACTTATCGTCGTTGATGGCAACCCTTTTGTCATTGAATACAACTGTCGTATGGGCGATCCCGAGACGGAAGTGGTATTTCCCCGACTAAAAAATGATCTGGTGGATCTGTTGCAAGCTTGTGCCAAAGGCCGTTTAAAAAGCGTTAATATTCGCGTCGAACCCAAGGTTGCCACTACAATAATGCTGGTGAGTGGCGGTTATCCCGGTGATTATGAAAAAGGGAAAAAAATTGAAGGGATTACTGACACCAAAAACTGTCTGGTACTTCATGCCGGTACCCAAAGCAACGGTGCCGATATCGTGACCAACGGCGGTCGGGTGATTGCTGTAACGGCATTAGGGAAGACTATACCGGACGCCTTGAAAAAGGCTTACAGAAATGTGCGGAAGATAAAATTTGATGGCCGGTTTTATCGCAAAGACATCGGAAAGGACTTGTTGTAAACAGCCCACGAGCAATGTAATAAATTTCATATTTGTTAAAAAAAAGTGCCTGTTTCGGTCATTTCGCAAATATTTACCCCCATCGACCAATGGTTTCGTCTTTTTTATAGATATTTGACCTTCCAATTTAATTTTGGTGAAAACCATTAATACTTACTAACTTTTCTATTTAACAACCCTTTCTTTTATGTTAAAATCGCTACTGACGAAAGGTTTAATCGTTGCTGTTTTAGTAACATTAGGCCTTACCCAAAGTTCTGCCCAGGTATTCTGGTCTGAAACTTTCTCAGATCAAGCCTCTTCTACCGCCAATTGGGCAAATGGCGGCACTAATGATGGTCCCCTATCGTGGGTCTGGACCAATGATCCGGATGCAGGTGCATGGAATGGCCCATGGGCTGCTCCAACTGCAGCTACAGGTTATATGTGGTTCGATTCTGATGCAAATGGTGAGTTCGCTCACAACGTCACACTCACTGGCCCGGCTATGCCGATCAGCTGCGCAGGAAAAACGGATGTACGGCTCAAATTGAATACCTTCTTTCGCACATTCGATGCGAGTGACGTTGCTAAAGTGGGTATTAGTACCGATGGGGTAAACTTCACTTACCACAATGTTCCGGAATTAGATGCATTGGCAGGTGAAGCATCTTACGATGGTGCCATTGAAATTGATATCAATGAGGCCGACAACCAGCCAACAGTGTGGATTCAGTTCAGCTACGAAGGTTTTTACCAATACTACTGGAAAGTAGATGATATCACCCTCGAAGAATACCAGGTTCCAACTTATGATGTGACTTTCCGGGTGAATTCTTCATTGATTACGCCGGATCCTGCAGGTATGAAAATTGCAGGTACTTTCACCAACTGGGCTGATGCCAATATGGTGAATGATGGTAATGGTGTATGGAGTTACACCGCGAACTTTACCGCTGGTGAAGTATTGCAGTACAAATTTAAAAACGGCCCTGGTGGCTGGGAAGCAGGTAATGCAGCCTGTGGTGTAAACGACGGCAATGGCGGTTTCAATCGCAGTCTTACCGTTACACAAACAGTAACGCTTGCGGCAGTTTGTTTCAACTCCTGCACGCCTTGTCAAGTGGTATGCGAAACCAATCCGGATGCCATTATTTGCGACAAGTTCGACTCTTACAGCACTGCATTGAAACTCGGACCACAGGCGACCTGGTGGTCTACCTGGAGCGGCACAGAAGGCACTACAGAAGATGGTATCGTGACTACGGAACAAGCCTTTAGCGCACCTAATTCCTTCAAAGTCGTTAGTACTGCTGCTGCTGGTGGCCCACAAGACGTGGTATTGAACCTCGGTAACAAAACTACCGGCCACTACGACCTGAACTGGAAAATGTTCATTCCTACTGGAAAAGCAGGATACTACAACATCCAGAATATCGTACCTATCGCTGCTGGCGACTGGAACCTTGACGTATTTTTTGATGTAGCGGGAACAGGTCATATTCAAATTGGTGCAGGTGCTCAGTTGGCTACCTTCACTCACCCAAAAGGTGCATGGTTTGATGTGAAACACCGTTTCGATCTCGACAATAACCTGATGACACTTTGGATCAACGGTGTTTTGGTGAAAAAGATGGCCTTTGCTAAAAACCTTGGCGGTATCGACTTCTATGGCACTGACGCTACTCACCAGTTCTATGTGGATAATGTGGAGTATATTAAACTGCCTTCAGTAGTGTACAATGCAGATCTTTGTGATGCTGCAGTGGACATCACCGGTTCCCTTGGACAGGTATCCGGGGTGGTAAGTACAGCAGGGCCATTCGATATCACTAATG
>JBILHQ010000203.1:0-11259 GCA_044350415.1 Saprospiraceae bacterium
GAACCGTCGATGGCGGGCTTACCTGGACGAATATTGCTTCGCAAATTGTTCCTGTCCCGAATGCCGTTTGCGGCGTGGATATTGCCGACAGCACTACCGTTTATGCAGTTGGAGAATGGGATTCTCCCGCCCATTTTTTGAAATCGACCGATAAAGGCATTACCTGGATCCGCAAAAATATGTCGCAATATGCCGACGCGCTGGTCGACATCAACTTTACTTCCCGCGATACCGGGTTTGTCTCCGGGAAAAAAAGCGCTGGCGGGGTGATCCTGTATACGACCGATGGCGGCGACACCTGGACGCAATTAGTCAACACGGCTAAACCCGGAGAATATATCTGGAAGCTCCAGCAAGTAACACCACAATGTTGGGTGGCCGCTATCCAAAGCGGCTACACGGGCAGAATGCTGAAATCCACTGATGGCGGCATGACCTGGAATTTCATCAATACCCCATTAACCGAAACACAGGGTATAGGATTTTCGACACCCGAACATGGCTGGATCGGAGGGTATATTAATGGTTTTTACGAGACGACCGACGGGGGGAGCACGTGGACTTTTCGCCTCTTTGGTGGCAATTTTAACAGGTTTTTCTTTATCAATCCCGATTTGGCATTTGCATCGGGCAATGCTATTTTCAAATTTACGGCAGATAGTGTTCCGGTAGTCGATATCCCGCAGGTGAAATACATCGATCCTTTTGATTTTACGATTTCCCCCACTCCGGCAAATAGTTCAGCGATGATCTCGTTCGATCTGCTGCGGGGCGATATTGTACGGATTACCCTTGTGGCAATGGACGGTACGGAGCAAAAAGTACTGTTCTGTGGACGATTAGACAGCGGTCAACATGACATATTGGTGAATACCAGCGACCTTCCCGAAGGACAATGGGTGGCGCGCGTGCAGCGCAATGTGGGGCTGCACGCGCGACTGTTTACTGTATTGCATGCTCAAAAATGACAATACAATATCTACTCTTTCACTATTTTCCGCAACACAGGTAATGCGCCATCAACTGTAATTTCAGCCAAATACATGCCCGGCACAATACCCAAAAGGGAAATAGCGGAAGTTCCTTGTCCCGACCGAAGTACTTTGCCATTCAGGTCCATCAGCCGGTACGTCCAGGCTGCATTATTGGGTACAAAAACAGAAGCCTTGTCCCGCGCCGGGTTGGGATACACATATACGTTGGGATCAGCGACAGCAGGGTCAGCAGCGGCACTTGCCGGAAAGCCCAGCACGAATAAACCGTTCTGCATGTCACCTGCGATGATGGTACCCGAAGGAAACCACGGATAATTGCCCCAGTTGCCGAAATAGCCGTTGTAAATGGTATTCTCCGGGTGGGTGTCGTATTTCCAGGCCAAAACCGGATTTACAGGATTGGTGATATCGTATACCAGCAATCCGTCTTCATATTGCGAATCGAAGAGCCAGTGATCTTTGATATAAACATTATGCGCCACCGCCAATGTACCGCCGGGCACTTGAAAGTCTAAGAAACCGTTTCCGACTGTTTCAATTTGACCAGTTGTGGTCAATTCACTCAGGTCAACGATCTGGATCGGCCTGCCCTGAGGTACTTCCTCCGTGTAATAAGCATATTTTCCATCGGCGGTCAGCCAGGAATTATGGTTGTAGCCACCAGTGGTTGTACTTGTAATCAAGTGTGGTTGCAGCGGATCGGTTTTGAAGTCGTAAATATAGTAGCCGTTATTGCCCGAAGACGCATAAAGGGTATCATTCCGAACATAAGAATCGTGGATATAACCGCCCGGCAACTGGTCAATTTTGGCCAGCAGTACTGGTTGGTCAGGGTTTTGGCTAACATCCAGAATGGTTATTCCCTGGCCGGATGAACCACCATTGAGGTAAATATGGCCCGAAACGGTATCCAATGCAATACTATGGGCATCATTGAACAAAGCCGTACTCCAATAGGTGCGCACAATTGTATCGGGTGCTTGCGAAAGGTCGAAAATCATCAGCCCTTCATTGGAATTGTCTGATACCGCATATAAACGGTTTTTATACGATTTGAATTCCCGCCAGATGGTTACCACATTTCCCGGGAATTTGCCCACCAGTTTGGTGTTGGCAGGAGAGGTGACATCAAAAAACAGGACGTGCCCGGCACCGCCCAGCACGGCGTATTCATGATTATTCACGGTCATTCCCCATATTCCACTGTACTGGAGATTAAGTCCTCCTGGGGAAGCAATCGGCAGGGATTCGTCGTCCCAGGAGAAATGTTTGGTCAGTATGGATTGGGTATTTGCCGAATAACCGGCGAGCAGCAAAAGGCTGGCTACAATGTAATTTTTGTACATTCTTTGAATTGGAAATGATGAATAATGAATTTTAGTCTTTTAGTCGATCAGTCGTTAGTCTTTTAGTCCGTATCTTGCCCCCGTTCACCATCTGTATCTTGATCCTCTTCCAGAAGCACTTACGGCCAATAAGCCTCTTTGACTTCAAGCGACAGGCAACCAGATAGTTGTGAAAAGAGTCAAAGCCTCAACTAATTTATACCGCGAAAGTAAAGCATTATGCCAAAAAATAAACTACTTACCCTCGTTTTGCTGATTTTAGTCACGTGGAGTGCGCATGCGCAGAAGTACAGCAATGAATTTCTCGCCATTGGCGTCGGGGCCAGGGCACACGGGATGTCGGGTGCTCAAACAGCATTGACCAACGATATCACCTCGACCTACTGGAATCCAGCTGGGCTTACCCAAATTACAGCACCTTTTCAGGTAGGCCTGATGCACGCCGAGTGGTTTGTAGGCGTGGCGCAGTATGATTACCTGAGTTTTGGGAAAACGCTTGATGCGGAAAAAGGGTCGGCGATTGCCTTCTCTGTGATTCGCCTGGGTATTGACAATATACCATACACCATTAACCTGTTGAATGAAGACGGCACAGTCAATTACGACAATGTTACTTCATTTTCTGCAGCTGATTATGCGGTTACAGGGAGTTATGCCCGCCGGTTGCGCAATCCTGCCATTTCGGTAGGCGGTACGGTGAAAGTAATCCGCCGGGTAATAGGCACCTTTGGGAGTTCCTGGGGGTTCGGTGCCGATTTCGGTGCACAGTACCGCAAAGGCCATTGGATGCTGGGTGCCATGGGGCGCGATATTACCACGACCTTCAATGCCTGGTCATTTAATCTCACCGATCAGGAAAAAAAAGTATTCCAGCAAACCAATAATGAAATTCCGGTCAGCAGTACCGAAATTACCCGTCCAAGAATAGAACTGGGCGCAGGATATAAGGCTAAAATAGGCAGTAAGGCTACACTTACGCCCGCTTGTGATCTGGTGTTTACTACCGACGGGCAACGCAATGTGTTGGTGAGCAGTAAATCCATTAATATGGACCCAAGAGTGGGAATGGAAGCGAATTACAATGAATTTGTGCAGTTGCGCTTAGGGGTTGGCAATTTTCAAAGGGTAAAAGAAGATTTCGACCCTGCTCAAAAACGCCTTACCGTTCAGCCTAATTTTGGTATTGGTCTCACGCTGGGCCGGTTACAGATAGACTATGCACTTACCGATATCGGCAATGTCTCACAGGTGCAATATTCTCATATTTTTTCGGTGAAAGTGGATTTTAAGGACAAGAAAAAAGGGTAGGGGAGTACACCCAATTCGGGATGACGCAGGTACTTTTTAGTACCGACTTAAATCAATTGCAAATTACAAGTGGTTTTTCCGCACCCGGTTAACCACTTCTTTTTCAATTTCAAAATACACTGCAACTTGTTCAGTGCTCCAGGTTGGATTCTTCTTTAAAAAAGCAAGGATAAGGTATTCCATACCTTTCTCCATACCTTTCTCCATACCTTTCTCCATACCTTGCTCATAAAGCTCGATGAGATATGGTTTGACAACTTCCTGTTCTGCAGCAGATAATGCGTTATCCATGTCTTTTATTTTTTGATTAAAAATCGGTGAGGTTTTGTTTAAGTAAAGCACCGTAGCCTGAAAAATTTCAAGATGGATACTTTCATTCCTGACCTCAGGTGCAAAAATAATGATTTTTTCCCAATATTTATCGACATAATTATGATCACTGTTATGTTTTAAAGCTAAAAGAATGTTGCGAAGCAGCAAAAAATCCAGATGCTCCAGGGTCTTATCTGGGATTCGCGCTATATCAAGCAATTCATAGTCGAATGAAGGTATATAAGAAAGCAGTATTTCTGGGGCACCAGGAAAAAGTGAGGATGGCGTTTCTTTGCGAATGGGTGCCTTCCCGTGATAAATCAGAATAGCCAGGGTTAACGAAAGCCCTCGATCTTGCCGGAGATCAGTGCTCCAGATATTATTGATATAGCGATTGAGTTGCGCCAGAACAGGCCACTTCGTTTTTTCACTCTTGTGTTCGAAAAGAAGTGTTATTCGAAATGGGGCACCAGACAGGGTTTGGCCGGTATAACATATATCGGAGAAATGAGAACGCAATTTTGTATCTACAAAGGAGTCTTCACTCAAGGCAAGTGAATGCGTATCCAGCATGGCAAAGACTTCTTTTTTCAAACAATACTCCATCATTTGCAACGCGACGGCGCGCGTCTGAAGGACGAAGCGCACATATTTATCGTGCGGTTGGTGCATGAACGACAGAGGGTCCAGCACATTTTTACGAGCAGGTTTTGATTTTTTCTTTGCCATCGGGCGCAAATATAAAACAAATTATTCTGCAATAATCAACAAAAAGTTTTTTTATTATTCACTATTTTGGTTAAAAAAACCTTGGTGTGGTACCATTTTTGTTAGCATTGACTACCTTTATTTTTAATCCCACAAAATTTACAAACCGAATCTGGTATATCTAGCAAGCATATTTCACTCTTCTTGCGGGCCACCAGAACATCCCACACCTTTCCAATGCGTATCTTCTGGCTAATAATGCTTTGTGTACTGTTCAGAGGCTCCCTTTTGGCACAAATACTGGTTAGCAATATTTTTTCCACTCCTGCAGCCTGCTCTTCCAACGGTACGGTCACGGTGACGGTCACTGGCGGAACACCCGTTTACTGCTACCGGATTAATGGAGGCCCCTGCCTGTATGCCACCGATGCCACTTTTACCTTTACTGACCTTACGCCGGGGATCAAAAATATTTCCATTACCGATGGCCCCAATACCGCAACAGTCACTGCCACTATCGAAGTGGAGGGCAATTATCAGGTGCCTGCGCTGTTTGGCTTGCCCCAGGGCTGTGGTGTGTACGGTCAGGCTTCCGGCGGGTTACCGCCTTACCAGTATGCGATCAGTCTGAGCGGAGGCTCTTTTTCTGCTTTACAAAGTGATCCGCAGTTTACGCCAGTGGCCGGGGACTACTGCCTGCGGGTATATGATGCCTGTAATAACTTCACAGAATATTGTGGATTTATCGATATCAGCCCTGTAGAGTTTATAGCGACTTGTTGTGACGTCCAAAGCAATGTGAATGAAATATGTGTGCAATTCACCGACCGACAGGGATTACACGCCAATGATCCTGGCTATTGGTTTGGCGGGCAGCCGCCGTATACTTACAGCGCCACCGCTACCGGGTTGACTATCAATAGCCCTGATGGCGCTTTTCAACTGCAACAACTGTGTCCCGGCTGGTCATTCACCATTACCGATGCCTGTGGAAATACGGCTACGCAGGTACCCAATTGTATGCGCACAACAGTGCAATGTATAGATTGCGGTGCTGGAACCGCAGCCATCAGCACCGCCAACGGCGTGGCACCGTATGTATATTATTACCAGGATGCCATGGGCCAATGGCAACCCAATCCCGCTGGTGGCACCATAGGGAGTTTCACAGGGTTGTCCATTTCTGCTGCTGGAGATACTTATATTTTTCAGGCTATTGATGCTTGCGGAAATACCAGCCCACCGCTGCCGGTACAATGCCTCGACACCAAAGGCGCTTATGACTGCGCAGTTCAAACGGCTTATATTGAACCACTTACTGGTTTTTTTCCAGCTAATATCACTTGCCAAACCTGCGTGGGAGCGCCGGTAGTATCCTTAAGCCAATCCGGGTTGGCCACTTTCCCTGCCATTCCCACGGGTTCCAATACTTTTCTGGTTACTGATGCGTGCGGTGCCACTGTAACCATCATTTGCCGCGATACATTACCCGATATTTCCATCGAAAAATCCTGCAATTCCATCATGGCGCAAATGCGGTCTAATTATGTTTGCGGCAATGGCGAACTCAATCCTTACGATATCCAAAGCGGCGTTTGGTATGAGTTGGCTTTGGCGATTCAACCCGGGGTGGTAATTGATGCCAATAATACGGGCCTGTTCACCAATCTGATAGCAGGGGAATCGTATATAGTCACAGCAACACACGGTGTTTGTGGAGTGGCAACGGCGGGTGTCACGCTATTTACGAACAATGACTTTACCCTGAAGGCCGAATTAAGAACCACTTCTTTCCTGCAAAATGGTATTTGCCAAACAGGTTATCAGGTGCTTACATCGCTTACACCGGCACCGGTATTGCCCGCTGTTTACGAACTGACTGGCAGCGCTGTCTACATCGATACCCTGGGGATATTTCCAGGTATCACACCAGGAATATGGACCCTGAGCAGCCAGAATTATTGCGTGTCAAAAGCCCTTGTTTTGCCCGACTGGAAACCCGAAATGAGTGTGCAAATGCCCGAATGTCCGAATGGAGGCTGTGTCCAAATGTCGGGTGCCCGCACGCCAACCGAGTGGATTGCCTGGGGGGGCGGCTACGGATTAGATATTATCAGCAATTCTGATTTTTATATTCTAGATTGTCCGGGATTCAATGGCCCGCAATGTGTAGCCAACTGGGGGGGCAATATCTGCAATCTTATTCCGGGCAATTCCTATTCCGTTTACCTCAAACCCGGCACATTTACCTGTCCGGTAGATACCATTTCATTTAGCGTAGACCCTACTGGTACGGTGCGGATAGATTCGCTGATACTCACTACACCCGTAGCGTGTACGGACACCAGTTTTGCCGGGATATTAGTAACTGTTCTGGGTGGAAAAGAACCTTTGTTGCTCGAAGTCATCGACAGTATCAGCGGGCAGGTATTAAGAACTTTTTACGACTCAGACAATGACCACCTGATAGCAGTGGATAGTCTGGAGGCATTAAAAACCTATTTCTTTCGGGTGGTGGATGCGTGTAATAACACCAAAGATATATCCGCTACCGTCATTTTACTGCCTGGTGTCACGGCCGACTATACCCAAAATTGTCAGGGACTGACCACGCTGAAGACCGCAGCTATTTATAATGCCTTATACACCTGGAAGACTGCTGGCGGAACAGTGGTCGCTTCCGGGCCCAATCTGTGGTCCGTAGACATCAATGCTTTGCCCATTTCGGCTAACTATTCAGTGGAGATTAATTTTGGCAATTGCCTATCCCACCTCACCGATGTGACCGTTCCGGGTTTTGTACCAGCGGTCGTCACCCTTCCTTTTTCTGACACCTTATTCTGTAATGGCTTTTCGCTGCAATTAATGGCAGCAACCGGTCCGGGCACTTACACCTACTTATGGAATACAGGCAACACAGGTAGTGCTGTAAATACCAATATACCAGGCACTTACGAAGTAATCGCCACCGATAGTTATGGGTGTAGTGATACGGCAGCAGCGAATATTGTCTATTCACCCGCCATGACTTTGGCGGTAGCCGCCACTGATGCAGACTGTTATGGCGCGTCTACCGGTATCGCAGTTATTACCATTTCCGGGGGTACCCCAGTATTTGATTTTCTTTGGGAAAATGGCGCCACCACCTCAGGTCGTACGGGATTATTCGCTGGCCAATATACCGCCACCGTCACCGATGGAAATGGATGTACACAGGCCCAACAGTTGACCATCGCTGAACCCACGCCAGTAGCACTGTCACTTATCCAAATGCCCGTTTCCTGTTTTGGCGGTGCCAATGGATCTGCACAGGTCATGGCTTCCGGCGGAATGCCGGGTTATAGTTTTTTATGGAACAATGGCATTGCCGGCAATAGCAACAGCGGCGTAGTAGCAGGCACCTATACCGTTACTGCAACTGATGGAAATGGCTGTCAGGCCATCAGTTGCATCACGGTCAACCAGCCGCCACCACTTTCTGTAAATACTGTTGTGGAAAATATTCACTGCTTTGGGGCCAGCACTGGCAGTATTACCGCCATCGCCACAGGCGGCACCGGCGTATTGGGATATACCTGGTCGGTTCCCGGAGGCAATAATGGTTTATTACAAAACCTCCCGGCGGGCGATTATCAACTCACGGTTACGGATCAAAATAATTGCACCACCCCAATTTCCGTCCAGGTGCCCCAACCACAACCGCTGGAAATCACTACTATTAATACGACCGGCGCGGGTTGTGGTGGCAATAACGGGACGGCCATTGCGAGCGCCACCGGCGGCACCGCCCCTTTTTCAGCCGCATGGTCGGATGGGCAAACAGGACTTGCTATTCAGGGCCTCAGCGCAGGCACGTATACCGTAACGATCACAGATACAAGCGGTTGCACAACCGTTTCGAGTGCTTCCGTCACCGGTGTGGGGCCATTACAGGTGGCAGTATCAGCACAACAGGTGTCGTGTTTTGGGGAATCTGATGGGGTGGTCACTGTTGAATCTGTTACTGGCGGTATTGGTCCGCCTTATTTTATCGATGGAGTGGTTGCCAATTTTAGCAGCAGTATCAATCATTTATCGGCCGGCACCTACACCTGGACCGTCAGTGATGGGGGCACTTGCAGCAAGGACATAATATTGACGATCACGGAACCGCCCTTGTTTTCTTTTTCCTTGCCGGATATCATTCAAATAGGCATCGGCGATCAAATGCTCTTGGAACCACAATTGAACGGCTTCCCTGCGCCGCCAATTACCTGGCAATGGACCCCATCGACCGGCCTCTCCTGCGACAGTTGCGCTGCCACTCTGGTAATGCCTTTTAAGACTATTCAATACCAATTGCAGGGCGTGGATGCCAATGGCTGCACCGCCGCCGATATCGTAAGGGTATTCGTTAATCGCAACTGCAATATATACGTCGCCAACATTTTTACCCCCCTGCTCGGTGGTGCCAACGATCTTTTAATCATCAATGCCGAACCCTGTGTGAAGCAGATTCTCCGTTGGCAGATTTACGACCGGTGGGGCGGCATGGTATTTTCCCAAAAGGCTTTTTTGCCCAATGATTTCCAATACGCCTGGGACGGCAGCAGCCGCAACAAACAAGTGGAAGCAGGAGTGTATGTTTGGCAGGCGACGTATCAGTTGATTGATGGGACGGAGGTGTTTGCAGTGGGGGATGTTACGGTGGGGTATTGACGGGGGGGGCGATGTCTCATATCTTTTAAGAGGAATATCGAACACCGAGTATCGAACACCGAAGTAGCGTAGTATTCATTCGAATTATTGATTTATTTTATATAATTGTATTAAAAGTCACATCTGCAATGCACGCTACGGAACACTCACCAAAGGGGAAAACCTTCGGTGTCTTATTTATTTTCATGCCGTTAAGGGGGGCTGTATAGTTACAAAATTGTAAGTATTCAGCCACATAGTGCCGATCTTATCCTGCTCTTCGTTTCCGCTAATGTTCTGGATTCCAATTTTATCCAAGCGGAGGAAATTCCACGCGCGTTTAAACGAATGGATGAGCATGGGAAAAGCGTTGTTCCTATTATTTTAAACTATTGCTTGTGGGATAGGGCGGCACTCAAAGATTGGCAGGCGTAAATACACGGCTGAGGAATTTGATACCGCGCTGGGGTAATTCAGAACTGTCGGTAAACCCAGGATATTCACCTATGTCAAAGATGCGCCAGTAAAACCCAGTGAAGTGGGGCCTTTAACACGGTGCTGGAATTCAAGAAAAAACGCAATAATTTGGGGCATTTCCCGAATCAGTATGAATCAATGGGTGATTTGAAGCACCATTTTGGGGAACAGTTGAAGAAGATGGACAGTAGGATAATAGTAGGAAATGGGACTGTTGAATACCAGAATATCTTAGATTTGACAACTTGAAAAAAAAGTTGTCAAACCTGAATCTCGTCACGATTCTTCGCCGCCTTACCCCGGCCGCCTGTACGTCACCGTAAAATAATACATCTCTCCCTGTGCTTCTGAAGGAATCACCAGCACCAGTTCGTCCCTACTCACGTGCCTGAAAATCATTACTGCTTCGGCCTCGCCCCGGGTAATGGTGAATTTGTTATCGCTGGTCAATGTCCAGTCGTATTCTTCCGTGGCGGCTTCATCTGGTGAGCAGCGTTCGAGGCGTTGGAAGATTACCTTGCCATCGGGGTGAATGTACATGATGTCATCCAATGAGCAGGCATCCATTTCAGCAGCAATATTAGTGGTGGTGGCACCATCGCCGTCCGTGTCGCAGGCTTTGTCGGAGACCACAGATTGTATTTTCCAGGCACCTTTGGTCAGCATGGTTTCCGGTGCTTCACGCGTACTCTCGACTGTTTCGGTGACCGTGCCCGAGGAGATGTCGGGTGCGGATGGGGCATTGAAAAGAAAAAAAGATACCGATGTAAGGATGACGATACTGCCTGATAAAATGACACTGCGCATGGCTGTTGAAATATTGAAGGTGATAACAAGTTGCTAGTGGTCTGTCAAGTCTTAGTTGCGGGGTTGGAGCAGATCATTTTTTTGTCTGATTAGGCTTGAGGAGGGCAAAATGCGGGACATTTTAACCGACGAAGAACGAAATCAGGCAGAAAAAGGAACGATCCAACCCCGCAACTAAGACTTGACAGACCACTATACCTGTTGCGATGGGAGGCTACCGCAATAAGGTTACTAAAAAAACCGTGCCAGATTCGGCTCGTGGAGAATATTAATGTTCTTTTGGAGACAGTTGTAAACTTTTTTCATTTTTTATACGGAGAACCACGGAGAAAATGGCACGGAGAGACACGGAGGCGAAGAGGGGGCTTTATATGTGGAAGGGTGAATGTTCAGTAACTGTTGCTTTGAAAAAAATACTACCAATCACATTGCAGCATTTTATCTATATTTGTTTTGGATATTACTTTTTTTGTAAAATTAACTGGAACTCTTGCAACTCCCCCCCTTTATTCACTAAGTAATCAAATTTATCATGTGCTAAGCCTGTTATGTCATTTACTTGATAATTCCAGAAGGCATGTTTGTAGATTTTGAGATCAAAGGTCTGAAAAATCGGAATTCGAGAATGA
>JBILHQ010000035.1:0-35877 GCA_044350415.1 Saprospiraceae bacterium
CCTTCACCGAATCAGTATGGACCTCGTAAGAGGTGTCTAACTGATGAATCTGAAGCGTCCGGCGATTCATTAATTCCGCTTTGAGAGCCGCATTTTCCCACATGACACTATCCAGAATTTCCGGGAGGTCATTGTACCGCACCATCTTGCGGCGTTGATCGAGCAAATTGCCCGCAAGGATGCCGTAAGAATTTTCCCATACCGCCTGAGGCTTATCGTTAAAATTAACGATAAGATAAAAACAGAAAGACTCCACCAGAACGAACGTGATGAAACCACCCCGCTGGAAGAGCAACTGAAGCAAGGCTCTCATGTAATATTAGACGCTTTTCCGGTCGATAAGGAAAGAATACTTGCCGGTATTTCTTAATACCATACCTGTTCCACGTACCACCGCCCGAAGCGGATCGTCGGCAAGATGGACGTTGAGTTTGGTTTTGGCTTCTAATCGTTTGTCAAGGCCGCGAAGCAGGGCTCCACCACCTGTGAGATACAGACCAGTGCGGAAAATATCAGAAGCCAATTCAGGAGGCGTTTGTTCTAATGCCCGCAAAACCGCATCTTCGATTTTACTGACACTTTTATCAATTGCATAAGCCGCTTCCTGGTAGCTGACTTTTATTTGTTTCGGAATACCAGTCATCAGGTCGCGACCATTCACCGGATAATCCTGTGGAGGATTCTCCAATTCATGCAGCGCTGCGCCAACATGGATTTTGACCTGTTCTGCAGTACGTTCACCGATCAGCATATTATGCTCCCGTTTCATGTACGCCATAATGTCATTGGTCATTTCATCACCAGCAATCCGAATGGATTGGTCACAGACGATCCCTGAAAGTGCGATAACCGCAATTTCAGTAGTTCCACCACCAATGTCAATGATCATATTGCCAATGGGCTCTTCTACATTCAGACCAATACCAAGGGCAGCAGCCATCGGTTCGTGAATGAGATAAGTTTCTTTGGAATCCACGTGATCGGCAGAATCAAAAACCGCTCGTTTCTCCACTTCGGTGATACCACTTGGTATGCAAATCACCATTTTAAGGTGATTAAATAAACTGCTGCGGCGACCCACCATTCCAATCATGCCCTCAATCATGGCTTCGGCAGCCTGAAAATCGGCAATTACGCCATCTTTGAGCGGGCGAATCGTTTTAATGTTTTCGTGGGTTTTTTCATGCATCTGCATGGCTTTCATGCCTACCGCAATTGTCTGGCCAGTCCGGCGATCCACTGCTACGATAGAAGGCTCATCAACTACCACCTGGTCGTTCATCATGATCAGGGTGTTAGCCGTCCCCAAATCAATCGCTAATTCCTGTTTAAAAAATCTGAAAAAGCTCAAAATATATGGATAAAAAGTGAGAAAGGATGAATATTTATGGTTCGGCCGGTTTCGGCTGAAAAACGGGCAAAAGTACGGATAATTATCTCAATTTGTAGTACTTTCGACGTTACTTAAATTTCAAAAAGATTATCTTTTTTGATTCTTTATTTCTGACTCTTTTTTTCTAAACCCCGATTCACATTTTATTTTTGCCTACTTTTGCACCTGATGCTGAGCGGAATTCAATTATTCAGTTGATATTCAATCATTTCTGTAATATATTGCAGTATAAACGTATCTGAAATTTTACATCAAAATGGGAATTGTTATTTCTTTATTAAACCATAAAGGCGGTGTAGGCAAAACAACCAGTGCCATTAATATTGGTGCCGGCTTGACCGAGCTGGGAAAAAAAGTGTTGTTGATTGATTTAGACCCTCAGGCTAATTTGACGATTTCACTGGGTATTCCCCGCCAGAAAAGTACTATTTATGAGGCGTTGCGCGGCGAAAGCGAATTGACGCCCTATCAACACAAGCCCAACCTGGACGTGATCACGTCATCGCTCGATCTTTCAGGTGCTGAAATGGAACTCATTAATGAGGCTGGCCGCGAGTATATCCTTCGCGAACTTATCAATCAGGTGGTCGACGACTATGATTATATCCTGATTGATTGCCCGCCATCGCTGGGTTTGCTTACATTGAATGCACTGACCAGCAGCAAGTGGGTGCTCATTCCGCTTCAAACGGAGTTTCTGGCGGTGCAGGGCTTGGCCAAAATCAAACAGGTGATCGACAAAGTGCGGTTCCGCCTGAATAAAACCCTCGACATCGGTGGTGTTATCGCAACCATGTACGACAGTCGCCGGGTACTCAACCGCGATGTGGTGGAAACTATCCACAAGCACTTTGGTGAAAAGGTATTCAAAACCTATATCCGGGAAAATGTTGCCCTGGCGGAAGCCCCGGCACAACGAAAAGATATTTTTGACTATAGCCCCAAATCAAGCGGTGCTTTGGATTATCTGGATTTATGTAAAGAAATTGTGGAAAGAATTTCCTGAATCCCCTAACTTCGCATCGCTATGAGCAAAAAGAAATTTTCATCCGGCCTCGATGAGTTATTTGCCGACCTGCACGACAGTTCGGCAGGGGGAGCTGTGTCCGAAATGACTGTTCGCCATAGATCAGACCGTAAATTGCCTTCCGTAAAAAGTTTTGCCGGCGACCTTGATGCACTGCTTCAGGATGCTATGGAGGAAAGCCTCAACCGCCTCGAAGAAAAGGAAAATGCAGGGGAAGGCGGCGCTAAAACCAAAAGCAAAAAAACAGGCAACCCCCAGCATCATTTCGCTGGCCTCGACGCGTTAATTCGCCAAACGATTGATGTTCAGGAGTTTACCCATGAGGAAACCACTGGCGTTCGAAGGCTTACGGTGGCTGTCGACCGTACCAAATTAGATAAACTCAAAACAATCGCCCGACTCGAAAATGCCTTTTTGAAAGACCTGCTCACAGGGCTTATCGATGAGTATATTCAGGAATACGCGTCGCAGAAAGGGTTGAAACTTTGAAGTGCAGGTTGTAGATTTAACCGAACCAAGGATTCCCTTCACCCGTGTGCTTTTGCTGAAAAAAGATTTCAAACAATAATGCTCTCCTATTGTTTGAATTATCTTAATACATCATTTTTCGACACACTATGAGATTAACATTTCCCCCCATTTCGCTTGACAAGGTGAGTGGCTGGTACGACACTTTGTTCAATGAGAGCAACATTTCAAAGATAGAAAGGGTAATTATCAATTTTGCGCTATTAGGCTTTTTGTTGCATTTAGGACTGATTTTCTTAACCAAACACTTTGTTTTTGGAAACAATTTTTTCCACATCACACCATATTATTTGCGCGCCATTTATACCCCTTTCAGTATTGTACTGTTTTATGAGGTATTGATGTTAGTCATGATTTTGCCACAGAGCATCAGTAGTTTTATCGGAAAACAATATGAAATCATTACGCTTATCGCCATTCGAAGTTTTTTCCATGATATAGCGGAGTATGATTTAGACAAGCCCGACATTTACACCTTTCATTTTTTGGGTGAGATAGGAGTGGATCTGATAGGGGCTTTGCTGCTGTTTTTTCTTACCACCCTGTATTATTTACTTTTTGCAAAAACAAAAGCCACAAGCCAATCCAGCGTTTCAAAGAGTAACCCAAAACGGATCCGATTTATCAATATCAAAAAAACAGCCGCGGTAATATTAACCTTATTGCTAATTATATTGTCAGTTGTCAGCTTGTCAGAATGGGGTTCTCAATCCTTCCATGCGGCTATCAATGGAGGTGAAATGCCCAATTCAAACGTATTTTTCTACAAAGAATTTTTTAGTGTCATGATCTTTGTGGATGTTTTTTTGCTCATACTGTCATTTATCTACTCAACTACTTATGCTCTGATTTTTAGGAATGCGGGCTTTGTTATTTCGACCATTTTGGTACGGATTTCCCTGACGGCAGAAAAGCCCTTTAATCTTTATTTTGCATTAACCGCTGTTCTTTTCGGTGTTTTATTGATCGCACTTTTTCTGTTTTATAATCGATCTATACATCTCAAAAACGAGATTGTCAATGATGAGGAGTAATTTTCGTAATCTGCTTTAGAAAATACATCCATTTCATCAAAACCAGATTCCGTTTTCCATCGTATTTGCCGATGAATATTGCCCGCCCAAAAGTCAATTTTTTCTTCTAATGATTTTAAGGGATATTATTCAGTCCAGAATTTATGATTGGAACTGGCGTAGTCGTCTAATCTTTTTTATACTTTTCATTCATAATATTTTACAATTGAGAAATGCTTCATTCGTAGATTCCCGGCAATCTGCAAAAGGAGAATAGGTACTTTTTCCATTTGCATTCGTCGCGTGTTATTGCCCGTAAATATAGGCGACCGTAAGTGGTTCTATTTTTGATTTTTATGTTCGTTGTCGCCGGTGAATGCAGGCAACCGCGAGGGTCGCCCCTGCCAATCGGCCTTCTTATGAGGAAAACCACTCACCACTCCACAAAAAAAGCCCCGCGGTCGATTCCACGGAGCTCTTTATCTGCTTAAAAGTATGAGTTTCTGTTTATTCTTGTCCCGAAAGCCAGGGAATATTTTTTAAGGAGGCGGGCACTGAAGGAGGGGTAGTGCTGTTGTGGGGCGGTAAAGTATTTAGGGGCGCAATCATTTTAAAGGTGCCTTTTTGCTGTTCCTTTATTTTATTGCGCTCCACACTATTGGGTGGTTTTACAGCCGGTTTTACCGGAGTCTCTGCCGGTGTATTTATTTTTGGCTCCAATGGAAGCTGAAGTAGCTGTTTTTCAAAACTATTGGGTACCGCAGCTGGTTGTATTGGTCCGATTTTGTTCCCGGATTGCTGGGGTTGTTTTTTTCTTTCTGGAGCCATTTCCACGGGTTTTTCTACAGGAACAGGAGCCGTGAATTGCTCAGGAGCAGTGGAAGGGATGACAGGTGTGGCGACTACAGTGGGTTGTTCCTGAGGCGTTTCAGTGGCTGGAGTCGTCGGACGGAAAGAGAGGTAAAGACCCAGCGCCACCACCACAGCCACAGCCGCTACCATCGTTTTATTCGGCGTCCATCCATTGTCCCGCTTACCAATGCCTTGTTGCACTTGGTTCCAAACGTGGTCGGAGGGCGTATCCCAGCCATTCGAAGCAGGTGTGTCCTGTAGTGCATCGAAGGTGCTGCGAAATATCTTGTCTAATGATTCCAATTCTTTATGATCAGCCATTTATAAAATGTGCAAAAGTTGAGTAAACGGATCGGTGAATGTATTTGGATTAAGTTTATTTTTCTGGTGTTTCAAAATAAGATTTATCTAATATTTTTTTCAAGTATTCGCGGGCTTTGAACAGCTGACTTTTGCTGGTGCCGGTGGAAATTCCCAGTTGTTCCGCGATTTCATCATGACTGAATCCTTCGATGGCATAGAGGTTAAAAACTGCCCGGTAACCTGGCGGCAATTTTTGCAGAAGTTTCATCAAACTTTCTGCATCCATATTCGATGATACATCTTCTTCCGTCCTGAATAGGTTCTCAAAGGGCGTAAAATCACCGGTATCCCGCAAAAAATCACGTTGCTTTCGAAGGTGACTCAACGCAGTGTTTACCATAATGCGCCTGATCCAACCGCCCAAAGCGCCATCTCCTCTGAATTGAATCATATCGCGGTATACCCTGATAAAACCATCTTGCATCATATCCTCTGCCTCTGCACGATCACGTGCATACCGCAATAAAATGCGGAACATCGGCACATTATATTGCCGGTAAAGTGCCACTTGATGGGTGGGATTACCGCGTAATATCCCGTCCACTAATTCCTTGTCGCTCCACTGCTGTTGCATAATTCGTTTAAGAACATACAAATGATGAAATAATGATCTGGCTGGTTGCCTGATTAAAAAAATAATCGGCACAATATAATATTGCTTGACCGTTACTTGGAAAATAAGCCTAAATTTGCTTTAATGACGACTTGTTGCGGTGGGAGTATCCGAGCTAGTCCCGCCTTCCGCCGCAACAAGTCTATGCTAAATTAACCAATTTATCCTTTTATTTTTCAAAATGAAAAAAATAACACTTTGCTTGCTGGCGCTTCTGCCGGTTACATTTTCCCTAGTGGCACAAAACAGGAATCCTTCCCGGGTCGCCGCTCACCGAACACTGGAAGAAAAACTGAGGGGTTATGATGTATCTGCCGCTTATCGATGGATGGTCGAACACCCTGGTGAACAACTTCCGGGCCACCTTTGGACGATGATCGATACTGATGCCACCACCAGCAGAGATGCTGATCAGCTTGTCAGTGGCAATGCACAGGCCGAATCGGAGGTACACGCTGCTATCAACCCGATTGATTCTAATAATATTATTGTGGCAGCCATCGTACAGGATGCCGCGAATTCCCTGTCGCCGTTGAATGTACCCGTACACTACACTAAAAATTTTGGGCAAACCTGGCAGAATGCAGCCGTTCAATTTAATCCAATCCCAGGTGCACTACCTGCTGGCGGAGGCGATCCGGTCATTGCTTTTGATAAGTCCGGGAAGGCCTATCTTTCCTGGTTAGTATTGACGCTTAATTTATTGAGCACGCCGCCCGTTAAACTTACTTTATACAATAGTACATCTACCAATGGCGGGCAATCATGGGGCACCCCTGTTAAAATTGATGAAGGGGCCATTTCCTTAGAAGTGCTGCTCGGTGAAGCAGGGACAGGAACACTGGTCGATAAACAATGGATGGCCACCGACCAGTCCACTACCGCTAATGAAGGGAATCTTTATGTATCCTACACCAAAATCGATATTATAGACTCCGTAACCGCTAATACCAATATTTTCCTGAAACGAAAACTCAAATCCAGTAATACGTTTTCTGCAAGTCCAGTTCAGTTAAATACGAATACGTATGGCATTATTCAGTTCTCCAGTATTGCAGTTGACCAGGAGGGCGGAATTCATGTTTCTTTTTTTGCCGGAAATTCGACCTTTGATATGGGCGTTTATCATACCCTTTCTACAGATGGTGGTTTGACTTTTTCGGTGGAGAAAAAAATAGCACCTGCGTATTTTCCAGGTTATCTGAATGCCGCAGTGACCCCTGACACTATTTCCGGCATTTCCAGTGACCGCCTTTATCCTTGTCCGCATATCGCTATCGGAAAAACACCTGGCTATATTTATGCAGTTTGGACAGCCAACGGAAAAACAACGCAATTAACAGATAGCTATGATATCTGGTTTTCCAAAAGCAAAAATAACGGCCTCACCTGGAGTGCTGCCACTACCATCAATCCGGGCACAGACGAAACTGCAGAACAGTTCTATCCGTCGATTGCCGTTACCTCTGATGGTGTCGTATGTGTATCCTATTACGACCGGACGGATGATCCCAACGGTTCATCCACTAATTATGTAGTCGCCTGTTCCTTTGATGAAGGCGATTCCTTCCAGTCCGCCATTACGGCGAGCACCACACCCTCCGATTTTGGGGCCATTGGCGAACTCAACGGCGGCTTTGGTATCGGCGAATATACTCAAGTGGTTTGTGCGCCGCACACCGCCATTCCTGTATGGTCCGATGGCCGCACCAACGATGGTAATATTGAAATTTACGCAGCCTTCCTGCCTGTCAACAACGGATCGGTGACCACCCATGAATGGGGCGTGGTGTCGAGTTGGTTCGATGTGGTGGCTCCAACACCTTCAAAGGGTAATGTTGTGGTAAATATTGATTTGAAAAAAGCATCTAAAGTCAGCATCCAGATTTTTGCCAACAACGGGAAATTAATGGCCTGGGAAACGGGCGCAAATCCACAAAACGAAGGCTCCCATAGTTTCCGTTTTGATCTAAAACCAGGCATTTATTTTTGTAATATCACCACCGATTTTGGTGTAAAAATAAAAAAAATTGTGGTAGAATAGCAGGTAAAAAGTCAATTTAAGATAAACTCGAATACCGAATACCGAAGTAATGAAGAGTAGGTCTGCAACGGGACAAATTTAGGTTTTACTTGATTTGAATCAGTAATATGGTGTACGCTACGTTACTTCGACATTCGGTGTTCGACATTCTATGGCACCCTTTGTCTAAGTTCGGTAAAATTAAAGATGCTTCTCCAGTTCTTCTTCGTAATTCTCCAGGCGCGTTCTACCTTCGCGCTATGAATACTGCCAGTTATCCGACCCCCGAAACTTTCACGCGCGCACGCAGCGCTGAACAGTTCGAAATTGCAAAACAATATTTTCCCGGAGGCGTACATTCTCCGGTCAGAGCATTTAAAAGCGTACAAGGGCCGCCTGTTTTTTTTGAAAAAGGCGAGGGTGCCCACCTATATGATATTGACCATCAAAAATATATCGATTTTTGTTGCTCCTGGGGACCGCTGATCCTGGGGCACGTCCATCCCAAAGTATTGGCACATGTACAGGCCACTGTAGCCAATGGTATGACTTTTGGTACACCAACGCCGCATGACAACCTGATCGGCAAATTAGTGCTTGAAAATCATCGGTTTATCGAGATGATCCGGTTTGTGAGCAGTGGTACAGAAGCGGTAATGAGTGCCATTCGCTTGGCCAGAGGGGTAACAGGGCGTAGTAAAATCATCAAATTTGAAGGCTGCTACCACGGCCATGTAGATTCCTTGTTGGTAAAAGCAGGCTCCGGTTTGGTTACATTTGGCATCAGTACATCAGCAGGTATTCCTGATTCTTATGCACAGGAAACTATCGTGGTTCCTTTGGCCGATCCGGAAGCATTAGCGGAAGCATTTGCAACGTATGGCGATCAGGTGGCTGCCGTTATTATAGAGCCCATTCCTGCCAATAACGGGCTGCTGCTCCAGGACAGGGCATTTCTCCAAATCGTTCAGGAACAGGCGCACAACCACGGCGCCTTGTTGATATTCGACGAGGTAATTTCCGGTTTTCGCGTAGGCTTTGAAGGAGCGGCTGGCCTTTATAATATTCAGCCTGATATAATAACTTTTGGAAAAATTATCGGTGGTGGTATGCCCGTAGGCGCTTATGCCGCCAGTAAGACCATCATGCGCCATATCTCTCCGGAAGGCCCGGTTTATCAGGCAGGTACATTGAGTGCTAATCCTGTGGCTATGGCTGCTGGTTATGCCACCTTGCTGGAATTGTCGCAACCCGGATTTTACGAAGCCCTCGACGAGAAAACAGCCAAACTGACCAACGCCCTGCAGGAGTACTGCAATCGAAAAGGGTATGAAGTCACCTTCCCGAGAGTGGGCTCTATTTTTTGGCCAACCTTTACCCGGAAAGTCATCCACCGGAGCGATGAAATCGATGGTGAAAAAATGTCGGCTTTCAAAATTATGCACTTAGAATGTCTCAAAAGAGGCGTTTATTTTGGTCCGTCAGGGTACGAAGTAGGTTTTGTCTCTTCCGCACACATAGAGAGTGATCTTGATAGAGCAGCCGGAGTGATTTGTGAGGCATTGGATGCTGTTTTTTAATTATCTGTTTTTTTAGTTATCAGGGTATCCGTTATCAGTCGTAGATTACACCGTAACTAGGTCGGAAATAACACACGAAAGGCATGGCAACGGTGTTAATCTACGATTGATAACTAATTCACTGATAACTAATTCACTGATAACTGACAAACTATTAACTGCTAACTTCATTAATAATAATGCGCGATTTTTTCAATTCCAAACCTAAACGCCTTTGGATAATCCTTTCCGGCTTTTTCATTACCAATGCGTTGGTGGCGGAGTTCATGGGGGTAAAGTTATTTTCCCTGGAAAAAACATTTGGCTTTCAGGAAGTAAACTGGACCTTGTTGGGCCAGTCTAATCTTAATTTTACATTAACTGCAGGCGTATTATTATGGCCGGTAGTATTCATTATGACGGATATTATCAATGAATACTATGGCAGGAAAGGCGTGCGGGTATTGTCTTATCTGACTGCCGGACTGATTGTATACGGTTTCCTGATGTTGTTTTTGGCGATGAAACTACAGCCGGCTGATTTTTGGCGTACCTCGCATATTCCGCCCAACCTCACACCAGCGCAACGCGCAGCAGCACTATTACAAGTAGGCGATTATAATGCGGCCTATAACGCAGTTTTTGGACAAAGCCAATGGATTATTGTGGGTTCGTTGATTGCTTTTTTAGTGGGGCAAATTGTGGATGTCAGTATCTTTCACCGGATTAAAGCAGCGACAGGGGAAGATAAAATCTGGTTGCGCTCAACCGGGAGCACCCTCGTTTCTCAACTCATTGATACATTTGTGGTTGGCTTCATTGCCTTACACTTTGGCTTACATATTCCGCTCCTACAAGTAATTGCCATTTGTATTATGGGCTATATTTATAAAAGCTTAGTAGCAATATTGATGACACCGGTGATCTATGCGGTACATGGGGTGATTGAGCGGTATTTGGGGCATGAAATGGCGGCAGAAATGAAAAAAGTGGCGGCGGAGAATTAGATCAAATTGTTCTACTATTTTTTTAGCCAGGATTATGCTGCTTCATGCCGCGTTGATGGAAAGTTTTCTGGCTGAAGAAGACCAGGATTGCCTCGAAATTTATGGCTACATCCAAGTGGAGCATATAAGTAGTGAGGGGGCTCATCCCTACCGAAAAGTCACCTCGACCTCCACTTCATTCGACCCGTCTGGAAGTACCATCCAATTGTATTTTTGGACAAATTGTTCTGCCAGTTCATCACAACCAAACCCGAGTCGGTTGATAAATAATACTGACCTTATTTTTCCATCTGTAGCGTTGATATCGATGATCATGGTTACTTTTCCGATGGAAACTCCCTGATCTTTAGCAGCTTGTGGTAATGTTAATTGCCGGAGCATGGCAGACCGGAATTTATCCCAACCGCCGGCTGGAGATGGCCCGGCGACGGACATTGCCTCTTCCGTTCTGGCTGAAGGTTTGGACGCCGCTTTCTTGCTGTCTGCGGTTACTTTTTCTTTGAATTTATCCGTATGTATGCTTTTTTGATCGTAGGCCTCTTCTTTTTGAGCGGTATCGGCCCCTGATCCATTGCGCAGAATAGTGGGTGGATAAGACGCTTGTTTTTCTTCGACTGGTATTGCATTAGGAGAAGGCCGGGTAATAAATACCTCTGAAAGTGCTTCTCCGGCAACCGAATCTTCTGCTTTGGGGAAATCATCTGCCAAAGGTGCAGGGGCATTGCCAAGCACTGATTCACTGCTGGACAGCGCATCTGCAACCGAATAATCTGTTGATTTTGCCGGTGCTGGCCCTCTTTTTCCTCTTTCGGAAGAAGTCTCTGGCAATGTTGGTCTGACAGCGGGCTCTTTTTCAGCAGACAGCGCAATAGGTGCATTGGCTTTGTCTGAGGGAGTTACCATAGATGGTGCAGCAGTTGTTGGTACGGTTTCTTGTTGCACATTATCCGTTCGCATGGTCCACCAAACTGCCACCAATAATAAAGCAAAGGACGCCGCAAGTGCCATCAACCGGGCGCTTCCCAACGAATAGCCGTCTGAAGAGGGAATTAATTTTTTGCGGATGCCAGCCAGGCGTTGGGTATGATCTTCTTCCGGGGTCGACCGATAGCCTTCGGCGGCGGCACGACTAAAATCGTCGCCTTCGGCCAAAAGCCGTTGCAACTCCTGCTCATCGGCGCGGGTAAAATCTCCCGATTGCCACCGCTCCAGCAGTTTTGTTAATTTTTTGTCGGTAGCGTTCATGCCTCGTTATTGTCCGGTTTTTCCAGGCAAATCCGCAGGTTTCGCCGGCCATTTTGAATATAAGACCGCACTTTACCCACTTCTTCCTGAATTTGATCGGATATATCTTTGTAAGATTTATCCTCGTAATAAAACGACTGTACACACAATCTTTGTACGGCACTGAGTTCATTCAGGCATTTTTGAAGCGAAATTTCCTTTTTGGGAAATTCGTATTCAAAAGGTGCTTCCACGGCATCGAATTGTACCATATCCTCTGAAGGATGATAATGCGTGGATTGCTTTTGCATTCGCCGCCATTCCATCAGACAATAATTTCGCGCCAAAACATACAGCCAACCCCTGAATGCCTCCACTTTATGGTTTTTTAACTTCACCGTCAGCTCTTCATAAATGCCCATCACAGCATCTTCTGATTTACCGGGGTCTTTTAAGATTTTTAAGCAAACCCCATACACCATGGGCATATACCGTTCGTACAACAAACCCAGATGACGTACTGAACCATCTGACACATAATGTGCCAGCAATGTTTCGTCCGAAATGTCTTCGGTTTTTTGTTTGCTTTGAAAACGGAGCATGGATGCCTGAGTGATTCGATACCGGCAAAGGTAAAAGAATCAACCAATTATTTCAACATGCTGTAGGGATGAAAAACAATGGGAATTTACACAGCCAGAGCGGCTTTTTTTTCTGATATAGCTTCTCCCAGCCAGATAAAAGCATCTAAAAAAGTATTGATATTTTTTTCAAATACGGGGTCTATTAATTGCCCGTTTTCATCAAACCTGGCGGATACGTTGCCTACCGGCAACATTTGTGGTATTGCATAACCACCAACGCCGAGCACCAACTGCTGCATAGCGAGGGCCGCACGCATACCTCCCAGCCCTCCGGCGGAAACGGATACCACACCAATTACTTTTTTATTGAATTCACTTTCTTTCAAGTAGTCAACGGCATTTTTTAGCGCAGCGGTATAAGTACCATTGTACTCAGGCGACACCCATAAAAAGGCATCCGCCACTTTTATTTTCATGGCAAAATCAGCAAGCCCTGCTGGTGGGTTAGGATGTTTGTGCAATACCTCTTCCATAATAGGAAAGTTATATGCAGCCAAGTCCAGAACTTCAACGGCATGATTACGGTTCCTGATATAATCTTCTAATCCAAGGGCAACTTTGTGCGATTGGCGGTTAATTCGTGTGCTTGCAGAGATAATTGCGATATTCATCAACGCATAACGCCGCTGAAAACAAAAGGTTCAAGAGAATTTTATAAAACCTCCTTCGGAAACCAGGTCTTGACCACGCGTGCATTCCCTTCATACATTTCCGACCAAACTGCTGCTGTCGTATCTATCCGGACGATGCCGCAAGTTGGAATATTGTCGATAGCTTTCGCAGAATAAAGATTAGCTACTTCGGTGAAACTGGGGTTGTGGCCAAAAAGAAAAATACAACCGGCTGTTTCGGGTAACCTGCTGATCACCCGCAGTAATTGGACAGGCGATGCTTCATATATATCCTCTTCTAATTGTATGTGCTCTTCCCCAATACCATTGGCGGCGGCAAAAAATTGTGCCGTTTCCAATGCTCTTTTGGCCGGACTGGAGACCATTAAATCTGGAATTTCATTTTCCCGCTTGAGTAAAGCGGCCATTTGGGGGGCGATAGTCAGTCCACGTTCGTTAAGCGGCCGTTGAAAATCGCGGAGTGTGGGGTTATCCCAGCTGGATTTTGCGTGGCGAATCAGGTATATTGTGCGCATATTGCTTATTTAAAAGGCAAAAGTGGGGCGGCATTTGGTGATAACCTACGGATTGTCCAAAAAAAATCAATATGTATTGAAAAATGTTGAGAACCGCGATGTAATTTTGTTGTTTTTCTTTCCGATGAAAAAGTTATCGCTTTCCGATTTTGAATATCATATCAGTCAGACCGCATGGTCAATGGCGCAGGATATGGTTGCGGGTGGGCGTGTGCGGTCGTTAAAGGAAGTGGAACGGCATTTCTGGGTGGCCAGTGTGGAAGATGAAGAAGCTACTTATGAGAGTGAGGTTATTATTTCACCTTCTAAAATAAATGCGTTTGCCTGTGAGTGCTGGTCGGAGCCCCGAAAATACATGTGTGTGCATATTGCTGCCACTTTGTTACAGGTCCGCCGGTTCCTTGATCAGCGCGCTGCAGAAAAAGCACAGGTAGCCCGGGAAAAAGCGGCTGCACAGTCGGAGATCACCCGCTTGTCTATCCGCCACATATTGCCTGCTGTATCTTTTGATGATTTACAGGATTTTGTAAAAGAGTATGCCCGCCGGGACACCGATTTTGCACAGGCATTGAAAACCAGATTTGCCGAAGTGGTAGACGACAATAAAAAGGCATATCACCTTTTACTGCAATCAGTGCTGCCCAAGCCAGGAAAAAATATCCGGGAACAGGATTTTCGCCGGTTGAAAAGAACGCTGCAGGATTTGGGAGCGCGCTCCCAAAAGGCTGAACAAATTGGTAATCAGGTGGTAGTGGCTAAAATAGCAATTGCTGTGCTGGAAGTGATGGCCCCAGTAATTAAAATAGTACCTGCCTCCCGCAAAGAGGTGTTACTGGATATATGCCATCAGTCTTTTCTGCAGTTGGTCCAATATTATCAATCACCTTCTGTACCACAGGAATTAAGGGATATTATCTGGGATTGCTGGCTCAAAGGTATCGTATCAGGTGTTTTCCCAACGGATCTTCAGCGGGATATTATTCGGCAAATGAGTGATGTTGCTGTGGCTGATTCAGGCCGGTTTAACACTATTTCGACGCATTATTTTGAAGGAGTACGGCCCTTATCTGTTGTGTTTATCCATTTGTATCTGATTTGTCTTGCAAAAAAGGGAATGAATACAGCGGTGGTGAAAATATTAAAAGACGTGCTGCTATCTACTGTTGAAAAAGCTGCTGATGAAATCCAAAGTATTTCTTTCCTCCGGGCCGCTCTGCTGGAGTTGTATTATACGAATTGCTTCAGCGCAACATTGTTGGTAATAAATTATCTGCGGGACCATTTTACCCTTAATCCGAGCCGGAAAACGGAGTTAGAACGCATCCGCTTTAATATTGCAGAGGCAACCAAAGATATTCCCGCACAACTAATGTACCTGAAGCAGACTTATTTAACTTTCGGACAGCAGGAGACCATTGAAAAGATGAAAGCCCTTACAGGTGATTATTGGCCCCATTTGCTGCAAGATTTGATTGCGGCAGCCAATACGCAGGGGAACCGCGAAAAAATTGCGCTTTTGTTGGCTAATGAATCAGATACCACTGTTTTCTGTGCCTGGTTAGATCAACAGGATGACTCGGTTCTCACCCTTCGGTATCACCAGGCATTAAGCGATGAATTCCTCCTCGGTCATCTTTCCCGCATTTTTTCAGCGCATCTGGATGGCCATTTTGGCTTGCCCGCAGCAGGGTTTGTCCGCGACCGGTTGATGGTGCTGGCGCAGCAGGGACGGGCGGATTTAGTGCGGGAGATCATGAAACAGGTCATACTTCAACACCCGGAACGCAGTGGATTGAAAGAGGCCCTGGAGGAAGTATGGGCGAAATTGAGAGCGCGGCAGGTGGGTTTGGGGATGGAGTGAGATAAAGTTAAAAAAATATTAAATTAAAGATCAATAAAAATTGAAAATTCTATCCACCGTTGAATAGGTGCCGGAGCAGAAGTAATCCGCTCCAGTTCTTCATCTCTTATTAGCATATATAAATACAATGAACAGGAAATTCCATTTCGCGCTTTTAGCGGCCTTCATCATACTCGCCACCGCACTTCATGCCCAAACTTACCGAACTGCCGCTGGTATCAGAGTAGGAGAGGGGCTTGATTTAACATTGCAGCAATACTTGACGAACAACTGGACGGCAGAAGGAATTTTTCATACGCACTTGTTTTCAAAAAATCTGGGAGCCACGGTATTGGCCGAAAAACATCATAAGATTTTAGCTCGCAACCTTAACTTTTTTTACGGAGTGGGCGGACACTATTATGCCCGTTCTGATGAGAATCGCAGTGAAAATATGGCGATCTCCAGGAATGTGTTCGGGCTGTCAGCTATTGCCGGAGCAGAACTATCTCTCGGGCGATTGAACTTTGCCGTTGATTTTAAACCGGAAGCCCACCTGAGTGGCGACCAGGTCCATCCGCTGGAATGGAATCCGGTTTGTGTTTCGGCACGTTATATCATTGAAAAACGGGAGCGCAGGCATGTCCGTGATTGGGGTGTTTGGGATCGGTTTCATAAAAGGGGCGACAAAGGCAGGGATAAGGGCAATAACAAACGCCGGAGAGATTAGTTATGCTCATGTTCCTAACCAGAAGCAGGTATATTTTGGGCTAATAGCCGCAAAATATACTTTTTAAAAGAGATTTTTCGTTTAGGCACAATCTTTGCATAAGAGTCGTTGCCAGTTTATCCGGCAAAAATTTTTTTAATTTTTCTTTTTAATCACCTTAATCGTCGTAAATTTGAGGCTTCTCCCTCCCAGTATTCTCTCATCCAGAAAAGTTCCGCCTCAGTTTTCCCCCCTTCGATTGTAACTTAAATGGTTTGTACTCGTACAAGGCCAATACCATTCTCATCATCTTAAGCATAAAGTGCTTGTGAAAACGATGTATAAAACTTTACACACTTTCATCGCAATTGTATTACTCGCTCCTTTATCATTTTTAGCAGCGCAGGATATTCATTTTTCCCAATACCTGAACTCTCCCATGAACCTTGGTCCTGGAATGACAGGCGTATTTGGTGGAGATACCCGGTTCACTGGAAATTACAGGAATCAATGGAGTCGTGTCCCAGTACCTTATACCACCTTTAGCGGGGTAGTAGAGAACAAATTTTACCTCTCCAAACTCAAATACGACCGGTTTCTCACCGGGGGACTTGAGATCAACTTTGACCGGCAGGGTACTTTGAGCCTGACCTCCCTTCAGATAGGCATACCCATTTCTTATACCATTCCTTTGATGAGAAAAGAAAATCCAATTGCGAATAGCTTCCTGACTATCGGTGTTTTGCCGCTTTATGGTCAACGGAGTTTTGGAACAACAAATATTTCTTTCGACGCACAATACGTGAACAGGATGTATAATATGTCGTATGATCCTATGGAATCTCAGTTGGCTGTCACTGATCTGAAATATTTTGATATCAGTTCAGGTGCCAATTACAGGTGGCAAGCAAAAGTTTACCGCAGTAAGGTGGATGTAGGTCTTGGATGGCACCACATGAACCGTCCTAATCACGATTTCTGGCAGGGAGATGACAAAGTAAGGTTGGCATCGCGCCTTTCGGTCTATTCCTCTTTATTGTTTCAGGTTCGTCCGACTGTTGATGTAATCGGACAAGGCAATTACCAACGCCAGGGCGGTTACCGCGAAATGGCATTTGGTGGCGGTGCCCGCTTTCACCTCAACCGGAAGCCTTATCATGAATTTGCCCTTCAGGCAGGTTTGAACTACCGTAAAACTAATAATGATGCACTTATCCCCCACATTGAAGGGCACTGGCGGACATGGACAGTGGGACTGTCTTATGATTTTAATATTTCAGATGCCAGCAAGGTGACCCAACAACGGGGTGGCCCTGAATTAGCATTGATCTACAGGCTTTACAAAGTAAAGCCCTTGTCGAAGTTCAAATCCTGCCCGATTATTTAATCCATTCAGCTTGTCCAAAGCTAAATCAACTTTTAATTATCGCTTCAATGAGATCTACGTTACTCTTTTTCTCTTTAATTTCTTGTATCCAGTTGTTTGCTCAGTCTAATCTGGAGTTAGGAAATAACCGTGTTGGTGAAAATCTTGGGCGAGGTCCGTCCCTTGCCAAGGTGGAAGAAAAAGCAGAAGAGGCGCTCAAAGATGGCGACCAATACCTTGCTTTGGATTATTACAGCAGGGTTATTGCAGTCGATAGTAACAAAATAAGCGCATTGCGCGGTTATGCGCAAGCGGCATTTGAATATGCGTCTCTTTCTCAGGCAGAATGGGCGACCAGAAGAATTCTCTCCCTCATCCCCAAAGATGAAGAGGCTAATCTGTTTTTGGCTGAAATTTTATATAGAGAAGGTAATTATGAAGAGGCACAGTTGAAATTTACCGTCTTGTTATCCGGTGGGTCCGGAAATCAATCTGAAATGGCGGAGAAAGGGGTGGAAAAAACTTCCTGGGCTATTTCTAAACGCGACAACTCTGATTTTTCTCAAAAAGCAATTTTACTGGATACCTCCATTAATACCGGATATTCAGAATATATGAACTGGCCGAATAATGACGGCAGTTTTTACTTTTCCGCATATAAATTCCCATTTAAAGGCGACAAAGGTGACCGGAAAAGAAACCGCTATCTGAATAAAGTTCTCGAGGCCAAGCCTGCTGGAGGCGATACGTTTTCCACTGCATTAGCCGACTTTAACGAAGACAAAAGACATACGCTTCACCCCACCTTCAATGGGGCTGGTGATGTTATGTATTATGCACAAGGTGATTTTGTTAACAGCGCAGATATTCACTGCGAACTGTATATGCGCAAAAAAGAAGGTGAAAGATGGGGAAAACCTCAAAAACTGCCCGCTGCCGTGAATATTCCGGGATTCACGGTCACAGAACCGAATGTGGGTAAAGTGCCGGGCGAAACCGGAGAAACCCTGTTTTTTGTAAGTGACCGTCCGGGTGGTAAAGGCGACCGCGATATCTGGTATTGCGCTATTCTTCCTGACGGTTCTTTGTCTGAACCCCAAAATCTCGAAGCCACCAATACGGAGAAAGATGATGTAACGCCATTTTACCATTCTTTCACCGGAACACTGTATTTCAGTACCGCCGGGCAGCAGTCTATGGGTGGTTTTGATGTTTATAAAGTAGTGGGCGGCGGAATATTCTGGTCGGCAATTGAACACCTCGAACCGCCCGTGAATTCCTATGCCAACGATGTGTTTTTTACCCTGACCAAAGAAGCATCGGTATCCTATCTTTCCTCCAATCGGTTCGGTTCGGCTAATATTTCTGAAGAGGCTTGCTGTTACGATATTTTTCAGGTGCCATTGGTTAAATCCAAAATGGTGGCAGTCACCTTTAATGCGATTACTCAAGATTCATTGCCCCGTACCAATATCAGACTTTACGAATTGGTAGATGGCAAACGGGTGCTGGTGGATTCTGCCAATAATATTCCGCTCGCTTTTTACCCTTTTTCTGTTGATCCCGGCAAATCTTACGTATTAATTGCCGATAAAACCGGCTTCAAACCGGATACTGTCCCTTTTGTTACACCACGGTTGGCCTGGCCTGGGGTGATGTCGCAAAACCTATTTCTTACACCACTCAAAGTGGATCTCATCGCCCGGGTATTTGATAAAATATCCAAAGAACCCATTATTGGCGCAACGGCCAGGTTTATTGATTTGGGGCCTGTTCCCGATAATTTCCCTACAATTGCTGGGATTGGCAGCGGAAAAGTGGATAAAAATCCAGGCGGAAATGAATTTGATTACCCACTTGAATTCGACCACAATTATAAAGTATATATCTCTAAGGATGGGTTTACCACCGATTCTGCATTTGTAACCACCAAGGGTTTGAAAGAGAATACCACGATCAGAAAGGATTTGTACCTGCAGCGGGGTATAAATCTTGAAGCGCTGGTATATGACAATACATCCAGCAATCTGGTACCTATTTTCGGTGTGAAATTTGAATTGTATGAAGTACCCAAAACGGGCAATCCAATCCTGGTCACTGAGGATATTCGCACTTTAGATAACCAGTTCAACAGTGTGCTCGATTATAACCGCCGTTACCGGATAGTTGCCAGTAAAGAGAAATTTTCGTCGGATACGGTTGATTTTAATGTGCCGCAACTGACGAATAAACCATTCGAAACTATTCGGCAGGAGTTGAATATCCATTCGCTTGATCTTGAAAAATACTTGCCTATTCGCTTGTACTACGACAATGATGAGCCGAATAAACGCACGATGGCCACCACCACAGATAAACTGTATTCTCAAACATATTTCGGTTACTATCCCCAAAAAGATACTTTTATCGCTGTTTATACGGATAATTTAACAGGAATTGTGAAGGAGAAGGCCATTAAGGATTTGGAAATATTCTTCGAGGATTCCCTGAAAGGTGAGTGGAATCGCCTTCGCTTCTTTACGGAGGTGCTGTTTGAAAAATTGAAAAATGGCGACCATGTAGATATCGAACTCAAAGGTTTTGCGAGTCCGAGGGCACCATCAGGTTACAACAAAAACCTTACCTCCAGGCGTATTTTTTGTGTCATGAATCACTTCAGCGATTTTGACGGTGCCTTGCTTAAAAAGTATATTGACACCAAGCAGCTGGTTGTTCGGGAAGTTCCCAATGGGGAGGAAAAGTCCCGGCCAAACGTCAATGATAATTATTTTGACCCCCGCAATTCGGTATTCAGTCCGGAAGCCTCCAAAGAGCGCCGGGTAGAGATTATTGGTATAGAATTTATCAGGTAATCCCCCCACTTTAATCCCCCAATAGTTTGCCAATTACTATGAATATTCGACGATTAGTCCTGTTTGACACGGTTTTTTGTTGCGCCGCCACCCTGGTGGAAGCGCAATTACCACGTGCCTACAGCGGTTATATGATAGTGGCCTCTAATGAATATAATATGGCCTTTATCCGTCGGAGGATTGTCAGTGTGGAAAATTTTATTCGCACGGCTAAAAATGGTGTTTATGAGTCTTATTTGCTGGATAATCAACTGACAATATCAACTGCACCCTTGGGCGATACTGCCGCTGCAACCAATGTCAGTGACAACTGGAAACAACGGGATCAATCTGTTTTCAGTGTGAATGCTTCCAAAGAGCGCCGCGCTGAAATCATTGAAGTCCGCTTAACACGAACACACCAATAATCTCCGGTTTACTGGATATACAACGAACGACGATTATGAAATCCGTACTGTTGACATTTATTTTGTCTGTTAGCGCTCTCGTAATGAACGCAATCGACCTTAATTTTTCTTTTAATGCCCCCACTTGTAACGGCTTTACCAACGGTACAGCAACTGTCACCGCATCCGGCGGTGTGGAACCTTATGTCTATGCCTGGAGTAATGGCCAATCAGGCCAGTCCGTTCTTGGTATTGGTGCGGGGACTTATACCGCAACAGTCACCGATCAAAACGGTGTCACGGCCACCGGAACAGTAGCGGTAATCGAACCTTCTGCAATTGTGCTTGCGTTTTCACAAACCGGTCCAAATTGTGATGCTTCCTTTTCTCCGGTTACGGCAGCCGTAACTGGTGGAACGCCAGGGTATACTTATTCATGGAGTACAGGAGCTACTACAGCAACGATTACGCCGGGTGCATCGGGAAATATTTTTATTACCGTTACGGATGCAGCGGGTTGCGCAGTGGCAGGAACTTATTACGTGCCTGTACCTTCCCAAATATTTACCAGTTATTTCGCAGTGGCGCCCCAGTGTTTTGGAGGTAATAGTGGCACGGTGACCCCCAATATTGTGGGTAATTACACGCCACATACCTGGGTATGGAGTACAGGAACAAATGCAAATGGTCCACTTACTGGCGTAACTTCAGGTAATTATGGTGTCACGGTAACTGATCAACAGGGTTGTTTCAAAGCAGAATCTGTTTTTGTTCCGACGCAGGCACCACTTCAGGTATTGCCTTTTATGATGAATGTACTTTGCCATGGCACGCAATCAGGGACCGGCACTGCGATTGGTTCAGGAGGGGTGAATCCTTATTCATTTCTCTGGAGTACTGGCCAAACTGATCCAATTATTCAAAATTTGGGTGTTAATACTTATACTGTAACCCTCACAGATGGGAATGGATGTGTAACGTCTAGTAGTGCAGTCATCACCGAACCAGCACAACTCACCAATAGCATAATAAGCATTACTCCTGCTTGTGGCAATAATGGCAGTGCTACAGTGCAGCCAGCCGGCGGTACTCCTCCTTACAATATTGTTTGGAATAGCGGCCAATTTAACGGGCCAACCATCAGTGGCGTACCTGCAGGTTCTTATTATGTCTGTACCTTCGATGCTAACCACTGTCAATTGGACTTGGTGGTGGAAATTCCAGGTGTACCCGGCTTTAATGTTGTATTAGTTACAGAAAAAGCTTCTTGTGTAGGCGTAGATGATGGTGTTGCAACAGCAATTGTTACAGGTGGTTCCGGTAACTATGCTTATACATGGAGTAATGGAGCTGCTTCGGTCGCTCAAATTAACGGACTTGCTGCCGGCCAAACGATTACAGTGACAGTAACTGACCTGACCACCGGGTGTCTGGGAACAGCAACAGCAACGATTGCTACACACAATCAATTAATTACACAAGTAAGTGATACCGACGTTCTCTGCGCCAATGAACCTGCGGGGACAGCAACAGCTACCGTTTTAAATGGTACAGCTCCCTATACTTTTGTGTGGAATGTAAATGGAAATCCTGTAAATGGACCAACTATTACCGGGTTACCGGCAGGTGCATATCCTGTTACCATTACCGATGCTGCTGGCTGTACCGCAGTGAATGTCGCGAATGTTGATGCCTCCGGTGCCGCTGTTGCTCAGTTTGTTTGGGAAACAGTTTACTGCGACAGTAATTTGGTAAAAATAAGACTTCACGACCAGTCCACCAGTAGCGGAGGGACAATTGTCAGTTGGCAATGGGTGACTGCCTGGGGAACAGGTTCTGCGCTATTTGGAGTACAAAATCCTCCAATTCTTGAAGTGCCTGCCAATTCCAGTGGTACGATTCAGTTGACTATAATAACATCCGCAGGATGTACGGATTTGTTGAATGTGCCATTTGAGATGGGCGAAATGCCAATTGTTTCAATTGGCAACAACGAACCACGGGTCAATTGTGAAGGGGGCGCTGTACCGATATATGTGACGGGTAATCCCGCTTATAATTATGTTTGGTCGCCGTTGAATGGACTTACTTTTGTGAATAACGACCCCCAAAATGTATCTGCCAATCCAAGTGTTGCGACTACCTATCAATTGATTGCTAATAGTGGTGGATGTAAAGATACTTTATCTGTAACGGTGCTGAAAAATGTACCTTTTCAAGTAACCCTCCCCAATGTTACCATTAAATCGTGCGAGATTTCACCATCGCTTTCGGCCACATTGGATGTGCCCAACAATGGATTTGATATTGACTGGTTTAATGCGGCTGGAGATTCCATTGCAACGGGCATTACTCTTGCTGTGCCAGTCACTGATACAGTATCTGTATATACTGTAGTAGTGACTGATGGCTTTGGCTGTACCGAGACAGCGCAAGCATCTGTGTTGGGTATTGGTGTTGATATAGATGCCACTTCTTTCCTTAGTCAGGTGGAAGCGTGTGAAAATAGCCTTATTCAGGTCGGTATTGTCAACATAGATGCTAATGATACTTTAATTTACCTTTGGTCAGTGATGCCTCCTGATCTTACCATTTCTGATCCTTTTGCCCCTAATCCAACAATTACTGGTCCGGCAGGTAATTATGTGGTGAGCGTAGCGGTTATGAATCAGCATGGTTGTGAAAAAATATTTACTTCACCGTTAACCTTAGATCCAGCAGGTTCTTTAGTAAATAATATTACAACAGATCTTTGCAAAGGCTTGTCCGTCGATTTTGAAAATACATCTGTAGTTCCGGGTACCTGGATATTTGGTGATGGGGACACCAGTATTGTGAATGACCCGACACACGGGTATGCTGCTCCTGGATCCTACATTGTCTCCTTTGTGCCTGATGATGTATGTTTCAAACCGTTTGTTGATACTATTCAGGTGTTATCTGTGCCCGCAGTAGTGGCTCAAATTGACGGACAATTGGCAGACTGCTTTGGAGTGGCTAATTTTGATTTTACAGATTCCACCCAGTATGTGACGCAGATTGCTACCTGGCAATGGACGTTTACACCGGGCAACCAGACTTCCACGCTGCAAAACCCGGAAGTTATATTTACCCAGGAGGGACCAATTACGGCTACTTTGGTCGTAACAGATATCAATGGTTGCCGGGACACTTCGGATACGGTGACATTGCAATCTGATATTGTACATGATTCCATCGCCACTACTGCCAGCCTTTGTATAGGAGGAACAGTGCAATTGAATCCAGATTCTTCAGTAGCTAACAGCATTTATACCTGGACCGCTAATCCGCCAGATCCTTCTTTGGTTTCAGGTGTTGCAAATCCAACAGTTTCCCCATCCATTCCAACGATCTATTCAGTATCTGTTGTCAAAGGAAATTGTACGGTGAATCAGGAGATCGCTGTTGCTATCAATGAAGCGGCAAATGTAAAGGCCTCTAATGATACGGTATCGTGCGGCGGGCAATTGGTCTCTATCAGTGCTACCAGTACCAATGCGTTCTCGTTCACATGGTCACATAGCCGGTTTTTTAATGAAATATTTGCAACAGGACCTGTCGTTTTTGTATCACCGGTGAGTGCCGGAATGAATTATGTAATGGCAACCACCCCACAGGGCTGCCTTGCTATTGACTCTGTGATGGTTATGTTTGGCGGCACTGATGTTACGGCCAATCCTGATATCACTCCTATATGTAATGGTATAAGTGCCACCCTGAATATTCAAAATAATAATGCAACGGATGTCCTGACTTATGTCTGGACTAATGGCTTGCCTGCTGTTTCTAATCCTCAGGTGAACCCAAGCATTGCGACCAATTATTCGGCTATTGTTACCAATCAATTTGGTTGTAAGGATACTTTAGACTTTTCAGTAGTGCCGGCTAACCTGAATCTGGATATCAAGGTGACAGCCAACGATACAATTGCTCCCGGCGAATCGGTAATATTAGGTGCTGCAGTTACCGGAGGTCAGTCATATACTTATGATTGGTCGCCCACCAGCACGCTGAATGATGGCAGCCTGCAGGCACCCACCGCCACACCGACAGAAAATACTACTTACAGCGTAGTTGTAACGGATGTTGCCAGTGGATGTACCATTCAGGGCGATGTACTGATTGTGCTCTTTTCTCCAGAGTGTACTGATCCCTTTACATTTGTACCATTAGCTTTTTCTCCGAATGGCGATGGCAGTAATGATTTTTTCCGCGTTCGCGGATTCAATATGACAGAAATGTATTTTGCGGTCTGGAATCGTTGGGGAGAAAAATTATATGAAACGAAAGAAATAGAACACGAAGGCTGGGACGGTACTATCCGTGGAATTTCGGCCTCTCCTGATGCTTATGCATGGTATGCGCGGGTAGTTTGTGGCAATGGCCTTGTATGGGAAAGGAAAGGAAATGTAACGCTGTTGCGGTAAAGAACTGGGTGCGCAGACTTTAGTCTGCTGAATAATAAACACCGAATATCAAAAGTGCTGTAGATTTCGCGGCCTTTTGGTATTCGGTGTTTAAATTTTCGGCGGACTAAAGTCTGCCCTTCCAGTGTGTGATATGATAAAAAAAATGACCATCCATTTCGTTGCCCTGCTCCTAACCTTGTCTACCGCTGCTCAGCAGGTGTTTGTTCCCGGACAATCTTATTTTGGCACGAATAATTACATTGAATATGTAGCAGGAAACATGCCGTTGATCATTACCGCTCCGCATGGCGGTAATCTGGCACCTGCTTCCATTCCTGACCGCAGTTGTGCCGGCTGTACTAATGTAAAAGATACGAACACCGAAGAAATGGCGCGGGCTCTTGCACAATCCGTCTACGAGCGCACTGGTTGTTATCCCCATGTAATTATCAACCGGTTACACCGGAAAAAGTTGGATGCTAACCGTGATTTGCCGGAAGCAGCCGACGGCAATGTAGAGGCTGGCCTGGCTTGGGAGGATTGGCACACTTTTATCCAGCAGGCCCAAAACAGCGTAAAATTTAATTTTGGAAAAGGGTTTTACGTTGACCTGCACGGCCACGGCCATACTATCCAACGCTTGGAATTAGGATACCTGTTGTATAAAACAGAACTGCAACTGACAGATTCTGTGCTCAATACACCTACCTATATCAACTACAGCAGTATCCGGAACCTGGCATCGAACAACCTGAATGATTACACCCACGCAGAATTGTTGCGTGGCCCGGCAGCCCTTGGGTCTTTACTCGCTGCGCAGGGCTACCCGGCCGTACCTTCCAGTCCCGATCCATTTCCGCAAACCGCCGATGATTATTTTAATGGTGGCTACAATACCGACCGGTATAGTTCGGTGAACGGCGGCACTATTGATGGTGTACAAATTGAATCCAACTACGATGGCGTGCGCAATAACCTAACCAATATCAACCGTTTCACCGATTCACTGGCTGTTTCGCTGCTCCATTACCTTAGGGAACATTATTTTGGAGACTTAACAGATGAATTGTGCAGCCTCACCCAGGTCGCCAATCCCGGCGAACAGCCTCTGTCAGAGATCTTTCCTAACCCATCTTGCGGTCAATTTTATATCCGCCAAACGGATACTTCAGGGGCGGTGTGGACGGCAGAAGTGTATAGTTTTCAGGGAACCAAATTATTCAGTCTCCCATTACCTGCCAATGAATTAGTGAGGGTTAGTCTGCTGCGCAATCAGCAGAATGTGTATGTGGTTTTGTTACGGGATGGGGTAGGGGTGCGGATGCAGGCGGTATTGGATTATTGTCGGTAATTTTTTTAAAAAATACGATAGCAAGCAACCTTTCTAATTTCTTTACCGAATTACAAAATAAAGGTTGTTTATGCCGGTTTTTGCGGAAGGCCTTGAGGCGGCACAGGTCACTGGACAAGGTGATTAAAATCATTCCTTTTATATATTTTTTTTTAAACTCAATAAAGAATTGATAATGAGATTTTTGTTGTTGTATTTTATTGGGCTTTAATTATTTATATATGTTAAATGAAAAATAGAGTCCAGCGATTATGTTGTTCTTTGCAGTTGTCATATAAAAGTCATTTATGTCTCCACTCGTACACCGGATTTACATCTGGACCATGGTCTTGATTGTTGTTTTTACTGCTGCCTTTCTGATGTACAGGGGGATACCGTATTACAGCACATCTATAGAGGAGCGGTTTTATCATCCTGACCATAATTGGTTCAAACCGAGCGGCGTATTCGGTCACGGTTTGGGTATCGTTGGTACGTTGTTGGTAGTGATTGGTGTTTTTGGCTATATGGCAAAAAAGAAATATCGTATTTTGGCTTCTTTGGGGCGATTAAAATACTGGCTGGAGTTTCATATTTTTTTGTGCAGCCTCGGCCCGGTATTGATCCTTTTTCACACGGCTTTCAAATTCGGCGGACTTGTTTCGATTAGCTTTTGGAGTATGGTGGCAGTGGTGGCGAGCGGTGTAATCGGGCGGTTCATATATATTCAAATTCCCCGGACGATTGAAGGCCGCGAATTGAGCCTGAACGAAGTGAAAGCCATGAAGGGCAACCTGGATGAAATTTTGAAAGGGTCATACCAATTAGAAGAAGCAAGTTATCAGGCTGTTTTGAGTGTGGTCACCCTTAAAACTCAAAAAGATGGAGGCCGTTTTTTCTCCAGTTATGTCAGCAATTATTTTAATGATAGAAATACCGTCAGCAGGGTCCGGCAAATTCTCCGGCAAAACCAGCTTGCTGCTCCTGATATCAGACAGGTTGTAAAATTGGTACAATACGAAATCTCCCTGAACAACCGTATTGAACGACTGCAAACCATGCAAAAATTATTCAAATATTGGCACGTGGCGCATTTACCATTTGCCTTGATTATGCTAATTATTATGGTTATTCACGTCGGCGTTACGCTGGCATTTGGTTACAGGTGGATTTTTTAATAGGGAAAGATGTTAGTTGAAGAGGTAATCATATACGGAGTCGTTTTTTTATTTTGCTTCATTGTTATTTACTTGTATTTAAGGAAGCAAAGGAAAGCTTCTTTGAAAGTGGAGGCAAAAATTGTAAAAGCGATACAGGATGGAACATTTGAACCAATGTCGCTGCATCCTGTAATTGATTTGGGTACCTGTATCCAAAGCGGTGCCTGTGTGGATGCCTGTCCGGAAAAAGATATTATTGGTATCCTGAATGGCAGGGCTACTTTGGTGAACGCTTCACAATGTATCGGCCATGGTGCTTGTTTTCATGCTTGTCCGGTGGAAGCTATTTCGCTGGTGATTGGTACAGAAAAACGCGGTGTTGATTTGCCACACGTAAACCAGGATTTTGAGACCAATGTGCCGGGAATTTATATCGCTGGTGAGTTAGGCGGTATGGGTTTGATAAAAAATAGTGTTGAACAAGGGCAGGCCGCCGTGCTGAGTATTATAAAATCGGGTTTTAAACGGGAAAGTGGAGTGCATGATCTGATTATTATCGGCGCGGGACCTGCGGGTATTTCTGCCTCGTTGGCAGCCAGGGAGCACAATTTGAATTTTTTAACAATCGAACAGGATTCGTTGGGAGGGACCGTTTTTAACTTCCCCCGCTCCAAAATCGTGATGACAGCGCCTATGGATTTGCCGCTTCACGGAAAGGTAAAATTATTCAATACCAGTAAAACAGAATTGCTCGAATTGTGGCATGCCGTATTGTCCAAAAATAATATCACTATTCGGGAAAATACAAAAGTGGAAGGGATCCAGATTGTCGGCGGATGCTTTCAGGTGATGACGCTCAAAGGAGAGATTTTTAAAACAAAAAATGTACTGTTGGCTATCGGCAGGCGGGGTAGTCCCCGGAAATTGGGTATCCCGGGCGAAATATTGGAAAAAGTAGCATACCGACTTTTAGAACCGGAGAATGTCTCCGAAAAACGGGTGTTGGTGGTAGGTGGCGGCGACTCTGCTATCGAAGCGGCACTTTCCCTGGTTGATCAAAACCGGGTGATACTCAGTTACCGAAGTGAGGCGTTTAGCCGACTGAAGCCACAAAATAAATCGAAATTGGATAGTGCAATTAGCCAGGGAAAAATTGATATTAAATTGAAAAGTAACCTTTTAAAGATTGATCCCGAAATGGTTACTCTCAATACCGAAGAAGAAACAGAACCACTTGTGTTGCAAAACGACCTTGTGTATATTTTTGCAGGGGGCGAATTGCCCACACAGTTTTTGCAAAAATCGGGTGTTGAGATCACCAAACGTTTTGGATATACTGTCAAAAAACATAAATAGCAGGCATTAAAGGTATTGTTGATTTGAAAAAGTATATTGTACATATCGTCATTTTATTGACCTTCTTCGCAGGGAGACTCGGTGCGCAACTGTCGCCGGGAGACCTCTCTAATGCCCATAAAGGGTTGGAAGGTATGTCTAATTGTACACAATGTCACGATATCGGCAGTAAAGTATCCAATGACAAATGCCTGGCCTGCCACAAGGAAATAAAATACCGGACTGACAGAAATGCGGGTTATCACGCATCGGGAGAAGTGCGCGGGAAAGATTGCGCTACTTGCCATAGCGATCACCACGGGCGAAATTTTGATATGGTGCGTTTCGAAGAAAAAAATTTCAAACACAATCTGACAGGTTATGACCTTACCGGAGCGCACAAAACGATTGACTGCCGCAAGTGCCACCAAGCCGATTTTGTGGAAGATGCAGGTTTGAAAAAAAGGAAAGAAACATTTTTAGGCCTGCGGCAGGATTGTAATGCATGTCATAAGGACTCCCATCAGAAAACGCTGGGCAACGATTGTGCAAAATGCCATACTACCGAAAAATTTGCGCCTGCAAGCAAGTTTAACCACGATAAAACAGATTTCGCGCTGGTTGGAAAACATAAAACGGTGCAATGTATCGATTGCCACTTGAAAGAAACCAAAAACGGGGAAGCATTCCAACGTTTCGCTGGCGTACCTTTTAAAAATTGCAACAGTTGTCACAAAGATCCCCATAATGACAACCTCGGCGTCAATTGTAAAGAATGTCATACAGAGCAGGCTTTTGATGCTTTAGGCGGATTGAATAAGTTCAACCACAGCAAAACATTATTCCCGCTGAAAGGGAAACACAAGCAGGTCAGCTGCCGGGAATGCCACAAAATGGAATTACCGCCGCTCAAAATATTTCAGGACCGTCTGGGTGTGCCGACCAACGACTGTAAGGCTTGTCATAAGGACGTCCATGAAGGAAAATTCGGGACCAACTGCGCAGAATGCCATATAGAGGATTCTTTCCGAAAGGTGGGAAACCTGGATAAATTCAACCACAACCAAACAAGTTTTGTATTGCGGGGCAAACATGAGGCAGTAGACTGCAAAAAATGCCATACTACCAACAGTATGACAGATCCTTTGCCGCACAATACCTGTGCTACCTGCCACAAGGATTATCATGAAGGCCAGTTTGTCAATACTTTACGGACACCTGACTGTGGGGAATGCCATACCGTGGATGGATTTCCGGAAAGTTCTTTTACGCTGCTACAACATGCAGTTACCAAGTTCCCTCTGGATGGTGCACACGTAGCTACACCTTGTTTTGACTGTCATAAAAAGGAGGCGAAATGGGAATTTCGCAGTATTGGCGAGCGGTGTGTGGATTGCCACAAAGATGTACATGCCGGTCAAATTGATACCCAATGGTACCTTGCCCAAACCTGTACCCAATGTCACGTTACCGCAAGTTGGCAGGAAAATAAATTTGATCACAGCAAAACTGCTTTTAAACTCCTAGGGGCTCATACGAAACAGGCGTGCAGTGCTTGTCATAAACCGGAACCGGAGTACCAGTATGGAAAATTTGCAGGACTTCCTTCGGCTTGTCAAAATTGCCATGAGGATGATCACAATAAGCAGTTTGAAGTAAACGGGGCTACAGATTGTTCAAAATGCCATGCTTTTGATGCCTGGAAAATCAAAAAGTTTGATCATAATAAAACAAAATTCAAGTTGGATGGCAAACATGCGAAAGTAAATTGCGCTGGGTGTCATAAAACGATAACAGAAAAAGATAAAACATTCATACAATACAAATATAAGAGTTACGAGTGCGTAGTCTGCCACAAATAATGTTTTTCCTTGGAGTGGCTGCGAATCTGTTCTCGCAAAAGCCACACGGTGCGGATCTGAAAATCGACTGCGCCTCCTGCCACTCAACGGCGGGATGGGAAATCAGTGCAGATTTTTGGAAAAATCCCGACCCCCCCCAACTGAAAAATGCAGATAGGGTAGGGAATTCCGAAACGCCCCGTTTTAGCCACACCAACACAGACTTTGCATTGAAAGGGCAGCATACAGCGATTGATTGTAAGACTTGCCATCAAACGCTGGTTTTTTCAGACGCCAGTTCTTCGTGTAATACTTGCCATACTGATTTGCACCAGCAAACAGTGGGCACTGATTGCGCCCGGTGCCATAATACAAACAATTGGCTGCTAGATCGCATCACCGAGCTGCACCAGGAAAATGGGTTTCCACTCTTTGGCAAACACGCTGTGGCAGATTGCAAGGCCTGCCATACCTCAGAGACGGCTTTGCGTTTCGACCGTATTGGTAATGAATGTATTAATTGTCACCTTGATACCTATATGGCGACCACAAAACCAGATCACAAAGCGGCGGGCTATTCGACCAATTGTGTGGACTGCCACGATCCCGCAAGTCCGGATTGGTTTTGGACGGCAGGTGCATCAAATCACTTGTTTTTCCCATTGACCAAAGGGCACCAAACAGACGATTGTACGAAATGCCATATCGGTGGAAATTTTTCAAATACGCCGACCGACTGTTTCGCCTGCCATGAGACTGCTTTCCGGGCGACGACCAATCCCGATCATGAAGTGGGAAATTTTCCGACTGATTGTACCGTTTGTCATGGCACCGACGTTGGTTGGTCAGCCAACAACTATACACAACACGATCAGTTGTATTTCCCCATTTTTAGTGGAAAGCATAATAATGAATGGAATGAATGTATAGAATGCCACACCACTGGCGGAGACTATAAAGCCTTCAGTTGTGTGCAATGTCACGAACACAACAATTCAGGGAATCTCGCCAATAAGCATAATGATGTTTCGGGATACAGTTATACAAGTACTGCTTGTTATTCCTGTCATCCTAAAGGACAATAATAATAGATTTTGATAAATTAGTAAGAGACGATCAACATAATTTGTACAAGATAGTAGTACTCGTTTTTTCCCTGGGGTTGACCGCCTATCTCGCGGCGCAGAACCCACATGGCGCGGATTTAAAAATCAACTGCGCATCTTGCCACACATCGGCGGGCTGGGAAATCAGTCGGGAATATTGGCAAAATTTTGATCCGGCAAAACCAATCATTTCTAAAGCTACCGGTATAGAATTACCGGCTGATACCCTGCGGTTTCACCATGGGAAAACTAATTTTGAACTAAAAGGAAGGCATGCTGTCACCGATTGCCGGGCCTGTCACCAGACCCTGGTTTTTGAAGGCGCGAGTCCGGAATGTATTTCCTGCCATACCGATATGCACCAGCAAACAGTGGGGACCGATTGTGCCCGCTGTCATAATTTGTCCAATTGGTTAGTCGATAATATTACCTCCCTGCACCAGGAAAATGGATTCCCCCTGACAGGCGTTCATACCGCCATCAGTTGTGAGGAATGCCATACTTCCGCTTCGGCATTGCAGTTCAACCGAATAGGAAATGATTGTATCAGGTGTCACCGGAATGATTTTAATGCCTCCATCAATCCGAATCACCAGCAGGCAGGCTTTTCTACGGAATGCCTGGAATGCCACGATCTGTTTACCAATGATTGGACTACCGACAAAGTAAAACACGATTTTTTCCCTTTGACCAAAGGGCATGAAATCTCAGATTGTGCCAAATGCCACGTTGGTGGAGATTATGCCAATACACCTAATAATTGTATTGCGTGCCACCAGCCAGATTTCCAGGGTGCCGCAAGTCCCAACCATGTCCAGGCTGATTTTTCTAACGATTGCGCTCAGTGTCACACCACTGATCCTGATTGGATGCCGGCAAAATATGCACAGCATGATGCCGAATTTTTCCCGATTTACAGCGGTAAACACCTGGGACAATGGACGCAATGTGTTGACTGTCATACTAACGCCTCTAATTACGCTGAATTTTCCTGTACAACGTGTCACGTTAATCCAGAAACCAATAACGGGCATAGTGGGGTGAACGGTTATGTTTATGAAAATTCAGCGTGTTTGACCTGCCACCCGACTGGCGACGCAGGCACCGCTTTTAACCATGATGCCACAAATTTTCCACTGACAGGAGCTCACCTTTCGGCTGATTGTATCGAATGTCATGCTGCGGGCTATGTGGGCACACCCACCGCTTGTTCGGCCTGTCATACCACTAGCTACAACCAAAGTACCAATCCTAACCACGCCGCATTAAACCTCCCGACAGATTGCGCCAGTTGTCACACGACGCAACCTGGTTGGGAACCGGCAACGTTTGCCATTCACAATAATTATTATGCACTGAATGGCGCGCATGCGGCGATTGCCAATGACTGTGCGACTTGCCACAACGGCAACTTTAATAATACACCGAATACCTGCAATGGCTGTCACGCTGCTGACTACAGCCAAACCTCCGATCCGAACCACGCTGCGAATCAGTTCCCAATGGAGTGCGCCACCTGTCACACGGAGTCTGCCTGGGCACCTTCAACTTTTGATCACAATAGTTTTTATCCGTTAACCGGTGCTCACCAGGCTATTGCGAATGATTGCGCTTTTTGCCATAACGGTAATTATACCAATACACCGAATACCTGTGCGGGCTGCCATACCACCGATTTTAATCAAACGACCAATCCTAATCACGCCGCATTGGGTATTCCAAGCGATTGTGCTATGTGCCACACGACCGCCCCGGGCTGGGAGCCTGCTGCGTTTCCGATACATAATAATTACTATGCCCTGAATGGTGCACACACCGTGATTGCCAATGACTGTGCGTCCTGCCACAACGGTAATTACAACAATACGCCCAATACCTGTAATAGTTGTCATATCTCCGACTATAACCAGACGACTGATCCGAATCACGTGGTCCTGCAGTTCTCATCGGAATGTGTTACCTGCCATACCGAAACAGCCTGGTCGCCGGCTACATTTGACCATGATGCGCAGTATTTTCCCATTTACAGTGGCGCACACAACGGTGAATGGAGTCAATGCACTGATTGCCATACGAATCCAGCCAACTATACAGAGTATACCTGCACGACCTGCCATGCGAATCCCGAAACGGATAACCAGCATGCAGGAGTGGGTGGTTACGTTTATCAAAGTAATGCTTGTCTTGCCTGCCATCCAACTGGGAGTGCAAGTAATGTTTTCGACCACAATACCACTGCGTTCCCACTGACGGGTGCCCACCAGACTGTCGATTGTCTGCAGTGTCACGCAGGCGGTTTTCAGGGGACGCCTACGGAATGTGCAGCCTGCCATACCACCGATTTTAACCAGGCAATTAATCCCAACCACGTGGCATTAAACCTGCCGACAGACTGTGCCAGCTGTCATTCCACACAACCTGGCTGGGCACCGGCAACCTTTGCTATTCATAATAATTATTATGTGCTGAATGGCGCACATGCTGCTATATCGAATGATTGCGCGACTTGTCATAACGGGAATTATACCAATACACCCAATACTTGTAACGGTTGTCACTCCACTGATTACAACCAGACCACAGACCCGAACCATGCAGCGAACCAATTCCCAACGGATTGCGTTACTTGCCATACGGAGACCGCCTGGGCGCCATCGACATTTGACCACAACACCTTTTATCCTTTAACAGGAGCTCACGTGGCGGTTGCAAATGATTGCAATGTCTGTCATAATGGTAATTATAATAATACACCGAACACTTGTGCAGGTTGTCACACCCCGAATTATAACCAAAGTGTGAATCCGAACCACATGGCACTTGGATTGCCCAATGATTGTGCGATGTGTCATACCACACAACCAGACTGGGCACCGGCAACGTTCCCGATTCACAATGATCTATATGTCCTGAACGGCGCTCATGCGGTAATTGCTAATGATTGTGCGGCATGTCACAACGGCAATTATAATAACACACCCAATACCTGTTTCGCCTGCCACGTAACAGCGTACAACTCGACAACAAACCCGAATCACCAGTCGGCAATGTTCCCAACGGATTGTGCGGGTTGTCATACCGAGAATACGTGGGTGCCTGCCAATTTTGATCACGACGGCCAGTATTTCCCTATCTATAGCGGAGCACATAATGGCGAATGGAGCCAGTGTGTTGACTGCCATTCTAATCCGGCCAACTATGCGGAAGTGACCTGCACGACATGCCATGCCAATCCTGAAACCGACAATCAGCACAGCAGTGTAGGCGGTTATTCATACAGCAGCCCCGCCTGTCTGGCCTGTCACCCTACCGGCAATGCAACGAATATCTTTGACCACAATTCTACTGCATTTCCTTTGACAGGGGCTCACCTGATAACGGATTGTATGGAATGCCATACGACCGGATTTCAAAATCTGCCACCCACAGGATGTACTTCTTGTCACCTTGCTAATTTTAACCAGGCGACTAATCCTAACCACGTAGTATTGAATCTTTCTACGGATTGCGCCAGTTGTCATACCACACAAGCAGGGTGGGAGCCAGCGACTTTTGCTGTTCACAATAACTATTACCAGTTGAACGGTGCGCATGCGGTAATTGCGAATGATTGTGCGGCCTGCCATAACGGCAATTACAACAATACGCCGAATACGTGTTTTGCCTGTCACACGACCGAATATAACGCAACGACAAACCCGAACCATGCTGCGGCGCAGTTTCCGACCGAATGTGCCACTTGTCATACCGAAACCGCTTGGGCCCCATCAACATTTGACCACAATACGATTTATCCATTTACTGGTGCACACATGGCGATCGCCAACGATTGTAATGCTTGTCACAACGGCAATTACAACAATACACCAAACACCTGTGCGGGCTGTCACACCCCTGAATATACCGCCACTACCAATCCGAATCATGCAGCCCTGGCCATTCCCACCGATTGCGCAATGTGTCATACGACTGCACCCGGTTGGGACCCTGCAACCTTCCCGATTCACAATAACTATTACCAGTTGAACGGTGCGCATGCGGTAATTGCGAATGATTGTGCGGCCTGCCATAACGGCAATTACAACAATACGCCGAATACGTGTTTTGCCTGTCACACGACCGAATATAA
>JBILHQ010000298.1:0-5798 GCA_044350415.1 Saprospiraceae bacterium
CGCAACGACAAACCCGAACCATGCTGCGGCGCAGTTTCCGACAAATTGTGCAACTTGTCATACGGAGACTGCCTGGGCACCGTCATCATTTGACCACAATGCGATTTATCCGTTTACCGGGGCGCATTTGGGGATTGCCAATGATTGCAATGCTTGTCACAACGGCAATTACAACAATACACCAAACACCTGTGCGGGCTGCCATACGCCGAATTATAACAGCAGTTCCAATCCTAATCACGTGTCGTTGGCTATCCCGACCGATTGTGATATGTGCCATACGACAGAACCGGATTGGGCCCCTGCAACCTTTCCGATTCATAATAACTATTATCAATTAAATGGCGCACATGCGATCATTGCCAACGATTGTGCGGTCTGTCACAACGGTAATTACAACAATACACCTAATACCTGTTTTGGATGCCACGCATCGGAATATAACTCCGCTAATAATCCGAACCATTTGTCTGCGCAATTCCCCACGACTTGCCAGAACTGCCATACCGAAACGGCCTGGATACCTTCCACATGGAACCACGATCAACAGTATTTTCCGATATACAGTGGAAAACATGAAGATGAATGGAATCAATGTAATGAATGTCATACCACACCAAACAATTACACGGTATTCAGTTGTATAAATTGCCATGAACATGACAATCCCTCTCAGGTGGCAAACGATCACCAGGGAGTGAATGGATATTCGTATTCCAGTACGGCGTGCTATAATTGCCACCCTACCGGAGAGAATTAACTAATTTGCTAACTTATGAAGATTCCACTGTTAATACTTTTTTTGTCGTTTTGCTCACATCTCCTGTATGGGCAGAAAGAAACTGTTATTGAAAAAGGGATGGTATCTTATGTGTCTTCCCAAAATGTCTATGTTAAGTTTAGTTCAACAGAAAACATTAATAAAGGAGATACCTTATTTTATAAAAAGGGCGAACTGGTGACGCCTTCCCTTCTGGTAAAAGACAAATCGTCCACCTCTTGTGTTTGTACTTCTTTACAGTTTGAAAAATTCAAAGTAGGAGATGAATTTTTTTCCAAAAGTATTGTCGAAAAAAAGGAAGAAAAAAGTAAAGATAAAAAGGACAAAACACCGGTAACCGATCCGGCCAGTATCCATAAGCCGATACCGTTGGTGGTGCCACCTTCCCAGGAAGATAAAGAGGACTTTGATGTTAAACAGGTGATCAAAGGACGGATTTCGGCTGCGTCTTACAGTAATTTTTACGGAAGTGATCAGACGCACCGGATGCGTTACGCATTTACCTTACAAGGAAATCACATTAATAAATCACGGTTTTCAGTAGACAATTACATCACGTTCCGCCATACTATCGGGGAGTGGAATGCCGTGAAAGATAATTTTTATGATGCACTAAAGGTATATTCGCTTTCGGTTAAATATGATCTCGATAAAACTTCGAGCATCAGTCTTGGCCGGCGGATCAATCCCAGAATCGGGAGTATGGGGGCGATAGATGGCCTGCAGGTAGAAAAAGGATTAGGCCGCTATTTTGTAGGTTCTATTGTAGGTTCCAGGCCAGATTATGCGGACTACGGCATCAATTTTCAACTTCTGCAAGCGGGCTTGTATGTAGGCCATTCCTCCAAAAAACGAAATATAGAAACTACGCTGGCTTTTGTAGAGCAGCATAATCAATCCAAAATCGACCGAAGGTTTGCATACTTTCAGCATTCCAATGCATTAATGAAAAACCTGAGCCTGTTTAGTTCTTTTGAAATAGACATGTACAGGAATGTCAATGATACCATCAGTTATGCACCGAGTCTGACCAACCTGCTGCTGAGTTTGCGGTACAAGGTTTCGAAAAAAATCAGCCTGTCGGCAGGTTATGACAACCGGAAAAATATTATCTATTATGAATCTTATAAAAGTTATATAGAACAATTGATAGATAATGAAACCCGTCAGGGATTGCGTTTGGGTGCCAATTATCACATTGTCAAATTGGTAACCCTGGGTTTTAATGCGAGCTGGCGTTTTCAGAAAAGTAATATCAATTTGTCCAAAAATCTCAACTCATACCTGAATTTCAGCCGGATTCCCTGGTTAAATGCATCGGTCTCGCTGTCTGCCAATATTTTGCAAACCAATTATTTGGATAGTAAGATTTTCGGCGCACTGGTTTCAAAGGATCTCATTCCCGGTAAACTGAGTAGCCAGGTCTACTTCCGGATGGTGGATTACACTTATAAAAACTACGAGAACAAAATCCGGCAGGAAATAGCGGGTGCGGATATCTCCTGGAACATCACCCGGAAACTGGCACTTCACCTCTATTATGAAGGTACTCTTGATAAACAGAATAAAACTTATAACCGTATTAATACCAAACTCATTCAGCGATTTTAGAATATTACCTTTTTTGTTTTTTAGCTACCTTTGTATAATTTTTTATAAAAGTAAAATAACAATGCAATATTTAAAAAATATAATACCTTTTCTATTGGGCATGGTGCTTGCAGCATGTAACTCCCAACCGCAAGTGATAGAAGCAGAACCTGTTGCTGGTCAAAATAATGCCCCGATTTTTCAGGATGGCGGAGCAAATGCTGCTGCCCAGGGTGCGAATACGCCCGACCAGGATATGAACAATGCCGAACACAAGGTAGTGGTGGCAGAAGCCCTCCATACAGAGAAATACACCTACCTGCGGGTAAAGGAAAATGAAGAAGAGTATTGGTTGGCCATCACTAAACGGGATGTGAAAATCGGAAGTGCCTGTTATTACAGGGGCGGACTGATGAAGAAAAACTTCCAGAGTAAGGAGTTTAACCGGGTATTTGAAACAGTGTATCTGGTAGCCGATTTCCGGGATGAAAGCGATGCCACTGCCGCTGCTCCAGGTGGGATTCCGGCAGGCGCTGAAGCATTGGCTCCGCCTAAAAATGTCAAACCAGCACCTGGTGCTATGAAAATTGCGGATTTAGTGGGAAATATTGCCAAATACGACGGTAAAAAAGTATTGATTACGGGTAAATGTGTCAAAATAAACCCAATGATTATGGGTCGAAACTGGCTGCATATTCAGGATGGATCTGGTAAAAACCTGGATCTGACGGTTACCACCACAGAAAATATTCAATTAGGTTCCATTGTAAACCTGGAAGGAACGATTGCCATAAATAAAGATTTTGGTGCCGGATACAAGTACGATTATATCATGGAGGCTGCCGTTGTGAAATAACTTTTGTGTAGTGTGAATGGGTTTTTTGGTTCAAAAAAAACATTCATACTGCTCGAAACCAGGACAACCGTTTTGCTTCTTTTTTTACACTTTCCCGATCTGGGGGAAATTGCTGTTTAATTACAGGGATACTTAAATTATTTTATTTTTGACCATCCACTAATCGTGCAATGGTTTTAATCCAGTGATTGGGGGCACCTCATTGAAAAAGTTTTTACAGATCCGGTCATTTTAAACGATCGGTTTATTATTCAATACATATGCAATTATTAAAAAAAATATTTAATACCCTGTTTTCCACCTCCGCTGCGGGGCTGTATATATTGCTGTTTGCTATCTCAATAGGCGTCGCTACATTTATAGAAAATGACTATGGTACCAGTGCTGCGCAAAAGGTGATTTTTAAGTCACATTGGTTTGAATTGTTATTGGTACTGTTTGGGATTACCTTGATCGTTAATATTTTTCGGTTTCGGATGGCACAGCAAAAGAAATGGGCCACGCTCACTTTTCATGCAGCTATGGTGATCATTTTGATTGGTGCCGGGGTGACGAGATATTTTGGTACTGAAGGCATGATGGGCATCCGCGAAGGCAGCGTATCCAACACCTACTTATCTTCCGAAACTTACCTGCAGTTTCAGGTACTGCACCAGGGCCAGAAATATTCATTCGATGAACCGGTATTATTTGCCTCCCTGGGAGACAATCACTTCAAAAAGTCATATATGATTGGCAATCAGGAGTTGACGGCAGAGGTCGTCAATTTTGTGCCCAATCCCAAAGAGACTTTGGTGGAAGATTTGAATGGTATTCCGATTATTAAAGTGGTGATTGGTGGCATGGGGGGACGGGAAGAATTTTTGGTGAAATATTTAGATAAAGTAGATATTCACGGTACGCTGTTCAATTTTGGAAATCCGGAAGACCCGCACGCATTCAATATAAAATATGAAGATGAAGGTCTGACATTTATGGCTGGCACCCCATTCGCACAAATGGTAATGGCCACACAAACCCGGGACACCCTGGCTCCGGGTACTTATCATCCGTTGATGCTGCGCAGTTTGTATTCCAACGGCGAGCAAAGTTTTGTATTTGGTGATTTTATGCCCAATGCAAGAGCGGAAAGCGGTTCCTCTTCTATTAAAATGGCCAGTACCAGTTTGGGAGGCCTGGAAATGAGAGTTAGTCTGGGCGGAGAAGACAAAAAACTGTTTGTTTCTGGAAAGCAGGGAGACGAAGGCCGGCCGGGTATTGCTGAATGGGAACAAGGTGCTTTGGCTGTTTCCTACGGTGCAAAAAGAATAACCATTCCCTTTGGCATTAAATTGAAGGACTTTATCTTGGAGCGTTATCCCGGCACCAACAGTGCCTCCTCCTATGCCAGCGAAGTGACACTTTTGGATAAAAGAAGTAACTTGGTGCACGATCAGCGGATTTATATGAACCATATTCTGGACCACGATGGTTACCGGTTTTTCCAGTCTTCTTTCGATCAGGATGAATTGGGGACTTATCTGAGTGTCAATTATGATGCACCAGGTACCTGGATTTCTTATATCGGGTATATCCTGTTGACTTTAGGGATGATATTCACTTTATTCAGCAAAAAAAGCCGTTTTCAACAACTGGCAGAAAATATTAAAAGAATGAGACAAGCAGGTAAAACATTCTCTATATTCTTTATTCTTGGTTTCCTGGGGTTCTCTACTCCCGGAAGTTGCGGTCCAGCGCCCGGTAAGCAGGTAGTAGGGATTGAGCATGCTGCCCAATTCGGGCATTTGCTGATACAGGACAATAATGGCCGGTTGAAGCCGATGAATACTTATGCTAATGAGGTATTGCGGAAACTCGCCAGGAAGGAAGAACTTTTTGGACTGACCGGGGAGCAGGTTATTCTCGGGATGCTGGCCAATCCGAAAGAATGGTATGATGCACCTATCATTAAGGTGGGTAAGCATGAAGACGTTCGTAAATTGCTCCAAATAAGTGATATAATGGCTTCTTACAGCGATTTTTTTGATCAAAATGGGGAGTATAAACTAAGGGATGCCGCAAGAAATGCTTTTAATATGGCTCCTAGAGATCGGGGTGTTTTTGAAAAAGAAATCATAAAAATAGATGAAAAATTAAACATTTGCAGCATGATTTTTTCGGGCAGGTTTTTGAAAGTATTTCCTGTTCCAGGCGATACTTTTTTTACCTGGCAGTCGCCGGAAGATATGCCCCACCAGCACGAAACGGCTTCCACCGGCTCTATTGTTGATCAATTTTTACCGATGTATATACCCGCATTGCAGGCAGCTATTCAAAGCAACGACTGGAACCTGACCAGCAGGATGGTGGAAGAACTGAGCCAGTACCAACAAAAATATGGCGGTACAGTGTTACCATCGAACAGTACCGTAAATGCAGAACTTACGCTCAATAAACTGAATATATTCAACCGCCTAGATAGACTGTATGGCGTGTTAGGGCTTGTTTTTCTGGGTTTATTATTCACTTCTGTATTCAAACCTCAAACCAACCTCAAATGGCCATTCAAAATAGCATTCGGCCTTTTGGCTT
>JBILHQ010000369.1:0-3671 GCA_044350415.1 Saprospiraceae bacterium
GGCATTATGAGCAACCTGATCAAATATCCTCACGCGGCACGCATCCTTGTGGCGATAGATTGTATCATTTTCGGGTTTGACGGTGAGGAAATCAATTTGCTGGTGATTAAAAGAAATTTTGAACCTGAAAAGGGGAAGTGGTCGCTGGTGGGCGGTTTTGTCAATGAAAATGAAGACCTCGAAGCTGGTGCTGAGCGAATTTTGGGCGAATTAACGGGGCTGAAAAATATTTACGTTGAACAGATCCTGACGGCAGGAAAAGTGGATCGTGACCCTGTGGAACGGACTTTGTCGGTGGTGTTTTTTGCGCTGATCAATATTAACAATCAGGATCAGCAGGCGATAAAAGCACACCATGCACAATGGTTGAGCCTCCGCCGGAAACCAGCACTTATTTTTGATCACGATGAAATGGTCGGTAAGGCGCTTGATCATTTGCGGTATAAGGCGGCCTTACATCCGCTGGGTTTTGAATTGTTGCCCGAACGTTTTACTATCCCGCAACTCCAAAAACTTTACGAGGCCATTTATAATATGAAACTGGACCGGCGGAATTTTAGCCGAAAAATTCTGTCCACCAGCCTGCTGGTGGATACAGGCGAAAAAGATGATCAATCGACCACCAAAAAGGCCAATCTGTTTCGCCTGGATCAGGAACGGTATAAAAATAAATTCTATTCCTTTTGGCATTTTATGCCAAACCCTGGAATTGCAGAATAGGATATGTTAACAGATTAGTCATGGTAGGTGTTGAAAGGGAAATGGAAAAAGCGTACAAACAAACACATAATTATTACCAATATGCTCAACTTAAAGAAATTGGAAGTTTGGTTGATTACAGGAAGCCAACATTTGTACGGACCAGAAACGTTGAACCAGGTTGGCGAACATGCACAAAAAATTGCGGCAGCATTTAGCCAGTCTGATAAAATACCGGTGCAGGTTTCCTTCAAACCAGTGGTAACCACCCCTGACGAAATTTATAAAGTTTGCCAGGATGCCAATACGGATGCCAACTGTATTGGACTTATCACCTGGATGCACACCTTTTCGCCAGCCAAAATGTGGATTCGGGGCTTACAGGCCCTGCAAAAACCAATTTGTCACCTGCATACCCAATTCAACCGCGATATTCCGTGGGACAAAATTGATATGGACTTCATGAACCTCAACCAGTCGGCTCATGGCGACCGGGAATTCGGGTTCATGATGACCCGCCTGCGCCTTCACCGGAAAGTAGTGGTGGGACATTGGCAGGACCCAGAGGTGCATGAAAGCCTCAATATATGGATGCGGGCAGCAGCTGCGCGATTTGACTGGCAGGGTGCCAAATTCGCCCGTTTGGGCGACAATATGCGCCAGGTTGCAGTCACGGAAGGTGATAAAGTAGAAGCAGAAATGAAGTTTGGGTATTCCGTCAATGGTTATGGAATGGGCGATCTTGCTCAATATATTAAGGATGCCAGTGAAAAGGCCATGGATGAAATGACTGCGCTGTACGATGACAGTTATATTCTTGCACCTGTGTTACGGAAAGGAGGCTCCCAACATGCTGCCCTGCGCGAAGCCGCTCGCATTGAAATTGGCATGCGCGCATTTTTAACGGACGGTGGATTTAAAGGCTTCACCGACACTTTTGAAGACCTGCACGGATTGGCGCAATTGCCCGGTATCGCTTCCCAACGCCTCATGGCCGATGGGTATGGTTTTGGAGCAGAAGGGGATTGGAAAACAGCAGCTTTAGTGCGGGCTGCCAAAGTGATGGCTGCTGGAATGCCGGGTGGCAACTCCTTCATGGAAGATTATACGTATCATTTTGATCCGGAAAACCGGCTGGTACTCGGTGCGCACATGCTCGAAATTTGTCCCTCCATTGCCGGGCACCAACCTGCCTGTGAAATTCATCCCTTGGGTATCGGAGGAAAAGCAGACCCCGTCCGGCTCGTTTTTGATGTCAATGGTGGCCCCGCTCTGAACGCATCAATGATTGATATGGGCAACCGTTTTCGCTTGTTAATCAATGAGGTAGAAGCAGTTGCTCCGAAAGAGAAACTGCCGAATCTGCCCGTAGCCCGTGTACTATGGAAACCATTGCCTGATATGGCCATCGGTTGCGCAGCCTGGATTTATGCGGGTGGCGCTCACCATACGGTGTTTAGCCAAAACCTTACCACTGCGTATTTTGAAGATTTCGCCAGCATGTTTAATATCGAACTGACGGTGATTGATGCAAAGACGGAATTGCGACAATTTAAAAATGAACTGCGATGGAACGAAACCAGTTTTTCTTGATCACCCCCCTCTTACCTTTAATAAAGGATGTACGTTATAGGACTTGATTACGGTACAGATTCTGTTCGGGCACTCATTGTCGATACTGCCGACGGTCGCGAGGTGGCAACTGCCGTTCATTATTATTCCCGTTGGAAAAAAGGCTTGTATTGCGATCCTTCGCAATCACAATTTCGCCAGCATCCATCAGATTATCTGGAAGGACTGGAGTTATCTGTCACAGCGGCATTAGCGGCAGCGCCTCCTGGAGTGGCGGCTAATATTGTTGGAATTTCGGTCGATACTACGGGCTCTACGCCTGTGGCTGTGGACCGCCGGGGTGTTCCACTTTCATTGTTGCCAGAATTTGGAGAAAACCCCAACGGTATGTTTATTCTTTGGAAAGACCATACTGCTAATAAGGAAGCCGCGGAAATAAATACCCTGGCACATAGTTGGGAGGTTGATTACACCAAATATGTGGGAGGCATTTACTCCTCCGAGTGGTTTTGGGCTAAAATCCTGCGGACACTTCGGGTAGACGAACAGGTGCGCCATGCTGCCTTTTCCTGGGTGGAGCATTGCGATTGGGTTTCGGCTGTGCTCACGGGGAATACCGACCCACTGACGCTCAAACGATCCCGGTGCGCAGCCGGGCATAAAGCGATGTGGCACGAAGAATTTGAAGGATTACCGAGCGAGGCATTCCTGACCCATCTCGATCCATTGCTGAGCGGTTTACGCGATCGGTTGTTCCGCAATACCTATACTGCTGATGCAAAAATGGGTATCATCTCCAAAGAATGGGCCGATCGCCTCGGCCTTCCGGAAACAGTAGTGATTGGCGTTGGTGCATTCGATGCACACATGGGTGGAGTAGGGGCGTCTATCGAACCCTATTCCTTAGTGCGCGTGATGGGCACTTCAACTTGTGATATGCTGATCGCACCCAATGAAGAAGTTGGTCACCTGCTTATTCACGGTATTTGCGGGCAGGTTGATGGTTCCATCTTGCCGGGTATGTTGGGGATGGAGGCTGGCCAATCGGCATTTGGCGATGTATATGCGTGGTTTCAAAACCTGTTAGCCTATCCGCTGCAGACCTTTTTGCCAGAAGCGGAAGCGGAAAAATATATCCAGCAAATCATTCCTGCGCTCTCGGGGGAAGCCGCGGTATTACCGGTAACAAACAGCGACCCAGTGGCCCTCGACTGGTTCAACGGCCGGCGCACACCGGATGCTGATCATACCCTTAAAGGTGCTGTTTCCGGACTTAATCTGGGATCTGATGCGCCCAAAATCTTCAAAGCACTGGTGGAAGCAACAGCCTTTGGTGCCAGAAGGATTGTCGAGCGGTTTCGCTCCGAAGGCGTGCCTATTTACCAGGTCATCGGTATCGG
>JBILHQ010000024.1:0-41734 GCA_044350415.1 Saprospiraceae bacterium
GAGATTTTGCGAAAGGATATAACTTCTTTAGCATTGACCGGAAGTTGGTGGAAACAGTAGGTAACTTGTATTACAAAGTGGAAACCACTACGGATAGTGGGGTGAAGCAGATGATACAGGTGAAATAAGAGTTACTGGTTATCAGTTGTCAGGCGTAGCATACACAGCAGGCATATCGTTCATCAATGATCAATGATCCGCTTGGAGTCGACACTACGTATGATAACCGATCAACCAATCAACTGATAATAAAACAAAAGGGCATCCCGGAGATACGGGGTGCCCTTTTTGTTGGGGACGGATAAAGAATGATTTTGGGGAGGGACAATTTTAGTTTGAGCAGACTATTTTGAACTGCGACAAGGCACGACGGGGGAGTGTAGCGGGCTCTCCATAACCGAGGAGCAACGAAGTGTCAGTTTAAAAGAGACGTTCAAACTGTCAGGAACTTAGTGCCTCGGCCATTAGGGGTATTAGCGAATAAAAATAAGGGCCACACTGAATCATCAGTATGGCCCTTATTACTTGCTGTTTATAGTTCGCGCTTCTTCACAATCACTTCATCACTTCAACAAAAACTAATCATAAATATACGGCAAAATCTTAGCGTCTTTCGCGGTGGAAAGGGTCATCAGTGTTTTAAGGCGTTCGATCTCTTCGATCTGGCTCAATGTTTTGAAGAGCAATTGCTCGTACGAAGGAATATCTTTGCAGATCACTTTGATCAGCAAGTCCGCTTCACCAGTGATGATGTAGCATTCTGTAACTTCGTCAATTTTTTCAATTTTTCTCAGGAAGCGATTTAAAGCGTCTTCTTGTTTCCATGCAAGTGTAACCAAAACAAATGTTTTTACATTTAATCCCATCTGAACAGGATTCACATTGGCATGGTAACTTTGGATAATATCGCTTTGCTCTAATTTTTTTACACGCTCAAGTGTAGGAGCAGGGGACAATCCAATCTTCTTGGAAAGATCGAGATTGGTGATTTTACTGTTCTCCTGAAGGATTTTCAGAATTTTCAGGTCGATCTTATCTAATTTCTCCGACATAACTGGTATCAAAATGTTTATGAAATTTTATTTTGTTTGATTAAATTTCCGCAAAGGTAGGTTATTGAAAAATAATAAACAAGATTTTTTTTGCAAAACCTTTGTAAATTTCGAGAAAGTGCTAAATTTGATATCTTTCGGTAATTTGAGATGTCCGATAATGCTACTTGACTGACTGGTTGCCCAATAAAATTTGTCTAAATTGTCACTTTTGTCTTATAAATTCAGTGTGCTTTGTGATATTTGGTAAATTTGCTATTATTCCAAAGCCAAATGAAAATAACACGCTTTTTTTTTCTATTAATTTTGTCCCCAATGTTTACACGACTTAACTTGTTTTTCATTTCTGGCCTGATTATTTTTTCAGCCATTTGCAGCTATGCTCAGCCCACCGTGATTAACGGTATCATTAACCACTATACAGTACCATTGGCCTATGATTCCTGTGCCGGTATTATTACGGTCGCAGATACTGCCGGGTTTAGGCCTTCCTGCAAAATGTTGGTGCTGCACATGCAGGGTGTTCCGGTTAATATTACCAATAACGCACAATTTGGAACAGTTACCAATATGCAACAAGCCGGCCGCTACGAAGTAGCAGAAATTGTTGACCGCACTGCGACGACTTTGTCTGTTATTCATCGCCTGAAATATCCCCTGCTTAATGGAGAGATAGTCCAATTGGTTACTTTCCCGGAATACAATAATGTGGTGGTAGCTGATACGGTGCGCCCTTTGCCATGGGATGGGCAAAAGGGTGGGGTAGTGGCCTTTCTGGTCAATGAATTACTCACTCTGAACGCACCAGTCATTGTCGATGGAATGGGCTTTAGAGGTGGGGTATCCTATATAGCACCTGCTAATAACTGCACCTGGCTTTTGGGCGAAAGCGGTTATGTCTATGCATTAGGCAACTGGCGTGGTGGAACCAAAGGGGAAGGTATCGCCGTCGGTCAGGCTAATCTCGAATTGGGACGTGGCTCACTTGCCAACGCTGGCGGTGGTGGGAATGATCATAATTCGGGCGGCGGCGGCGGTGCCAATACAACAGCTGGCGGGCAAGGTGGCCAGAATAATGAACCCAGTACTTTTGGTTGCGATGGCTCATTTCCAGGACTAGGCGGACGGGCGGCGAGTATGATCACCGATCGGATTTTTATGGGCGGCGGCGGCGGTGCCGGACATGCCAATAATACCTTTACCAGCGATGGCGGCAACGGAGGAGGTATCATCTTTATTGAGGCCGGTAATATCAATGGCTCCAATGTAATGATTTCAGCCAATGGCATGAATGGCCAATCTTCTGATGGCGATGGTGGCGGTGGTGGCGGTGCTGGAGGATCTGTCTGGTTGAAAATTAATAGTATACCTCCAACTGTAATCATCAGCGCAAATGGAGGCAATGGAGGCAACTCTAATGCCGGCAACACTAACAGGTGTTTCGGCCCAGGCGGTGGTGCCAGTGGTGGATGTATTCTTTCCAATACCAACATCGGAAATTTATGGGTGCAACCAGGAATTCCAGGGGGTGTTGTCGCCTCCACCAACGGGTGTAATGGCTCCAACAATGGTGCTACTGGCGGGCAAAGTGGCCTGCTACAAGCACTTCCCATACTTCCGGAAGGCGAAATTGCGGTATTGCCACCCGCCATTCTGGTGCAACCTTCGGCACAAACAGTTTGTGAAGGCAATGATGCTTTTTTCAATTGGTCGACCAATCCACTTACTTCCAATTTACAATGGCAAGTAAACTCGGGCAATGGATGGGCCAATATTCCTGGAGAAACATCGAACTCATTGCTGCTTGGAAATGTAGGGTCACTACAAAATGCGAATACTTATCGTTGTATTTTGGATGGCGCAGGTTGTTATTATGAAGTTTCTGAAATTGTTCAATTAACGGTATTACTATCTCCTGTTGCTGCGTTCACCGCAACCCCAACAGGAGCAGGTATTTTTGCTTTTTCAAATCAAAGTCAATATGCTAATGGAGTGCTGTGGGATTTTGGCGATGGCGCTACGTCTCCGGAAGAAAACCCTGTTCACAGCTTTAGTGGAAATGGCATTTTTGAAGTGGAATTAACAGTTTGGAATGCGTGTGATACCGTCACGTTGGTACAGGAAATAGCCGTAGCATTACCAGCCGTCGCAGGCTTTACCGTTGCGGATACCACCTCCGCCTGCGGAATCGTTAACGTACAATTTGTCAATACCTCTTTTAATGCACAGGATTTCCAGTGGTCATTTCCCGGCGGTATTCCTTTTTCTTCGACAGATGAAAACCCAACTATAAGTTATACTAATTCAGGTACTTATATGGCTACCTTAATTGCTTCGAACAGCAATGGCAGTTCTAATATCACTTATTCCTTTGTGGTGGCGTCAAAATTGTTCCCCGTGGCTGCTTTTTCGACCAACGATCTGACTGGTGGTACTGCTGTGCAGTTTAATTTTACAGGTGCTTCGGCAATTATTTACTCCTGGGACTTTGGCGATGGTTCACCCAATTCGAATGAAGAGCATCCTGTACACCTTTTTCCAGCGGCAGGCACATACCCGGTCAGGTTGACCGTGATCAACGCTTGTGGAGCTTCAGTGCTGGAGCAGGTAATAACAGTAGTTGATGAAAGTAATGGTACGAATAATTTGATAGTCACCAGCGCCCCGCTGTTAATGGTATGGCCCATACCTGCCCATGGGTTTGTTCAGGTTTATGCTAATGCCGGAGATAGTCAAATACGAATATTTGACGTTGCTGGCAGAGAAATGCTCACTAAAAGACTACCGAACAGTAAATTGTTAACCATCGATATTAAGGATTTTCCCGAAGGCATTTATTTTCTCCAATCAGGCAGGTTGACCAAACAAATAATAAAGCAGTAGGCAAAAGGCAAAAAAATAGTAGCCAATGCGAAGGCTGGGGGCAAGTCTGCCAATATTTCTAAAGGAGATTTTTTACTTTACCACCTGTGCATTGCCTGCTGTTTTGTTTTTTGCCTGTTGCTAAACTATCTCAATGACCTGTAATTCATGAATTTTTCCTTCATCCACAGAAAAACGCACCAGGGTCTTGACTTTGTGCCAGCCTTCATTACCGCATGCACCCGGATTAATATGCAAAAAGTCCAGTGTTTTATCGGGCATGATTTTCAGGATATGGGAGTGCCCGCTGATAAATAATCCTTTTGTGGGTGGGTCTTCCTGTAATAATGGACGTACCCTTGGGTGGTATCGCCCAGGGTATCCACCAATGTGGGTCATAAAGACCTTCAATCCTTCGCATTCAAAACGAAGATCAAGCGGCATTTCCGCCTGAATCTTAAAGTTATCGATATTCCCATAAACCCCGCGCAACGGTTTAAATGCCCGTAATTGATCAATCAGTTGCATCGTGCCGAAATCACCTGCATGCCATATCTCGTCGCATTCTTCGAAATAATGAAAAATCTTCTCGTGCAGAAAAGAGTGAGTGTCCGACATAAGGCCTATTCTCATCAACTATTGGTGTTTGAGCATAAAGAAATAAGTGGGGAGGTGGTCGCTGTATCCATTGATAAATATATCGCCAACGTAGGTTCGGAAGGGATAACCACGGTAAGCACCTTCCGTTTGAAATAACCACGGCCGACGAAATGCCATGGCTTTGTAGAATTGCCAGCCTCCCGATTTTTTATGGACGAATGGTTGTGAAACAATCAACTGGTCAAATAGATTCCAGGAATCCCGGTAAGCAAGTGTTCCGTTTCCTTTCTTAAAGTCGTCGTACAACGTATTGTACAGCCCACCTTTTTTTACGTCTTTGGTATCCCCTTTGGTACCCAGAACTTTGGTCAGGCTTGGACTGTCGGGATCGTCATTCAGGTCACCCATAATCACTATTTTAGCATTCTCATCGATCGTCATAATACTATCCGCAAGGGTCCGGCATACTTGTGCCGCAGCCGCCCTCGAAGGTGCACTAGCACCTTCTCCTCCCCGGCGCGACGGCCAGTGCCCTACCATAATATGAATAGGTTCTCCATCGAAAGTGCCATAGACATATAAAATATCCCTGGTGAAATCCCTTTCACCAGTCTTTGGATCTATCAACATGATAGGGTATGGTTTGGAATAGGTCACCGAAAAGTACTTGGGTTGATACAAAAGACCACAGTCAATTCCCCGTTCATCGGGCGAGTCATAATGGATTACTTTGTAATTCCGTCCCTTGAGGGCTTCCTGCGAACAAAGGTCTTCCAGTACCTTGGCATTTTCAACTTCAGCTACTCCCAGAATAGCAACGCCATCTGGATTGAGTTCGGTGGCCATCTCTGAAATTACCTTGGCCATGTTTCCCATTTTAGAGATATACTTTTCCGTGTTCCATGCCAAACGCCCCTGCGGCAAGAAGTCGGCATCATTGGTAATGGGAGAGTCAATGGTGTCAAAAAGGTTCTCTAAGTTATAAAAACCGATGGCAGCCACTTTGTATTCCTCTTTTTTTTCCTGGGCAATAGCGGTGAGTTGGTTAAAAAAAAGAAAAGCAAGAACTGGTAAAAAATAGCGTAATATATTCATTGTCAATTATTAAATGTCAAATTTTGTTGCAAAGGAACGGTAAATTGTTTAATCCGTTCAGTGCTTCACAACAAATTAACATCATCAAAGCAACGACGGCGGGAAAATCTTATATAATTTTGCATCCATTTTGTCGCTTACGCCTCATTATTAATCACCATCAGGTATCTTATCGCCCACTATTTTGGGCCAATATTTGATTTACTTAACCAGTTGTACCATTTTATTTGATGTCATTTAAACCACTAATTACGGCATTCCTTTTGTTTCTGGGGGCCGCTTCCCTTTCTGCGCAAATTACACTGCGTGGCGTTATTTCTGAAGATGAAACTGGATCTCCGCTAAAAGATGCGGCTGTTTCGATCAACGGAAAGGCATTGTTTGCCTCTACCAATGCCATGGGTGAATTTGCGATTACCAATGTTCCGAAAGGAAAACTCACTGTTGTCGTTACGCATGCAGGGTTTCTTCCGCTCGAACAGGCAGTCGATATCCAGCTTACTGTAACAGGCGAGGAATTTATTCGCCTTGCATTGCGGAAAGACCCTGTTTCGGCAGTACTCAATGCTACCACTGGAGTCACCGCCTCAGGCGATATTCCAACGATTACCCTTGACGAAGCAGATGCTGAAACTGAAGGTGCCAGCGAGGTGGCTAATCTGCTGCATGCCAATCGTGATGTATTTCAAGCTATTTCTGGTTTTGGATGGTCCACTTTCCGTTTCCGGGAACGCGGTTATGATTCCGAAAATTTTCCTTTATACCTCAACGGTGTGAACGTAAATGATCCGGAGACCGGCGGTACATTTTTTGGCGAATTTGGTGGATTGAATGATGTACTTCGTGTAAGAGAAACGACTATTGGCCTGGAACCGGCGGAATTCGCCTTTTCTGAAATTGGCGGCGCTACCCAAATCGACACCCGCGCCTCAGTCCAGCGCAAACAAATGCGCGCTTCATACGCTATGAGCAATCGCACTTACCGCAACCGGGTGATGCTTACCATGAATACCGGTCTGATGCCTGGAGGATGGGCTGTTTCTGCTTCTGCAAGTCGCCGCTGGGCTCAGGAAGGATGGTACGAAGGAACGCCTTTTGACGGTTATTCTTATTTCCTTTCGGCCGATAAAAAAATCAACAAATCAACCTTTAATATTACGGTGCTCGGTGCGCCTACTAAACGCGGGAGAACAGGGGATACTTCTCAGGAAATGATTGACCTGGCTGGTACAACCCGGTATAATCCTAACTGGGGATACTGGAATGGCGAAAAAAGAAACGCGCAAATATCACACAGTCATCAACCGATCGCTTTGTTGCGTTGGGACTGGACCCCAAGCACCAGCACCAAGATGACCTTGTCGGCTTATGGCCAGGCCGGTAAAAGAGGAACCACCCGTTTAGACTGGTTTAATGCAACTAACCCGGCACCTGATTATAACCGCCGCTTACCGTCGGGCCTCGACGATAGTCAGGCCACTGCTCAATGGGCCGATGCAATGCGGAATGATATCAACCTGCGCCAGATAGATTGGACTGGCATTTGGGCATCAAATGCAAGTAACCAGACCACTATTTATAACGCAGATGGTGTTGCAGAGAATACAGTCAGTGGCAAGCAGTCCAGCATAATTGTGTCGGACTTTAGGGAGGACAGCAAAGAGTTGGGTTTTAATGGTGTTTTTCGGCACCAGTTCACGCAAAGACTTTCATTAAACGGTGGCGGAAACTATCAATATTATGTTGGCCGGAATTTCAAAACAGTTGATGATTTGCTCGGTGGAGATTTTCACGTTGATACCAATCCATTTGCCCAACGGGATGTTCCTAACAACTCTGGTGCACTGAATAATGATTTGCGTACACCCAATAATGTTGTCAGAGAAGGCGATATTTTTGGCTATAATTATGATGAAAATATTCGGAAAGCTAATATTTGGGCACAGGTATCTGCCAATTTCCGCAAAGTAAGCATATTTGGTGGTGGTGAATTTACACAAAATCAACTCTGGCGCACAGGCCGTATGCAAAATGGCCTTTATCCGGATAATTCTTTAGGCAATTCTGATAAAGCAGTTTTTAATGCTTATGGATTAAAAGGCGGCGCCACGTACAAAATAAATGGCCGCAACTATCTGTATGCCAACGGATTTTTGGGCACTAAAGCACCTTTGTTCCGGGACATCTTCCTGTCACCCCGCACCCGAAACAACTTTTTACAGGATGTAAAGCCCTACCAAATCACCAGTGGTGAAGCAGGATATATGCTCCGCGCTCCCCGTGCCCGTGCCCGCGTAACCGGCTATTGGACCCGATTTGACAATCAGGTAGAATCGTTTTTGTTGTTTGGACAGGTTACGAATGCTTTTGGTACTGAAATCAGAACCAACGTAGACCAGGTCAACACCGGAATTGAGGCCGCATTTGAAATAAAACCCTTGGCCCAATGGGTATTTTCCGGGGCCACTAATCTGGGTTATTATCACTATACTTCCCGACCGGAACTCAGTTTTTATGAAGACAATACATCGACCGTTACCCTTGATAAGGTGCCTGCTTACGTCAATAACTTTTTAGTTCCACGCACTCCTCAAACTACGGCTTCTGCTGCCGTTAAATACGAAGGCCGTAAATTCTGGTTTGCATCCCTGACATTCAATTATGTGGATGATATGTGGTATGAGTTTGACCGTGCCCGTCGTACCGGGGATTATGCGATTCAGGTGGCAGGAAGCGGCGTTCAACCGGGTTCCGACTTGTGGTATAAAGTATTCAACCAAACAAAAGCACCGGCAGCATTCACCCTCGATTTCTTCGGCGGCAAATCCTGGCGGATTAAGTCGGATTACTTTATTTACATCAATGCAGGGGTAAATAATATTCTCGACAACAGGAAAATTGTGCAAACGGGTCGGGAGGCTTATTTCCGGGCATTTAAAGATGCTAATGATCAGCGACTTTACCAGAATGAAGTGCTTTATGCTCCAGGGCTTAACTATTTTCTTAGTTTAACAGTAAGAATGTAAACTGGATTTTGACTGGCCTCTTACGATATTCTTCAAATTGATTTACAATTAAATAATAAAAAATATTTATGAAAAACATACGCACTTATTCCTTGTCAATGGTGATTGCCTTAACGGCATTTGCGCTCTTTTCCTGTGTGAAAACAGAGTTTGACGAGCCTCCGATCACTGGAACTCCAGTAGATATTCAGGCCAATACCACCTTAAAAGAATTGAAACAACGGCACAATACATTGGGTGGTTTTGATAAAATAACAGAGGATTTGATTGTTGAAGGGGTGGTAATAATGGATGATCGTTCCGGCAACTATTACAAAACGATTGTTATTCAGGATGCTTCCGGTGGGATAGAGGTATTGTTCAATGACGGTTTTCTTTACAACAAGTACCCGATTGGTCGCACCATCTACATCAAATGTAAAGACTTGATACTTACTGACTACAACGGTTTAACACAGTTGACCGGAAGTACAAAAGAAGAAGCGGGTGTCCTTTCTGATGTGGGTATTACAGAAGCGCAATCACGCGACAAAGTACTGAAAGGGCTCATCAGTGCAACACCGCCAGCTCCACGGGTAATAACAATTAATCAGGCAGGTGATCCTAATTTCATCAGCACATTGGTGCAGTTGGAAGATGTACAGTTTATTAAATCAGATACTGCAAAAACGTATGCAGATCCAGTGGCCAAGGGCAGTTTAAACCGCACATTGGAAGCATGTGCAGGCGGTCAACTTCTCGTTCGTTCCAGTGGCTACGCTGATTTTGCCGGCCAAAAAACGCCAGGTAAAAAAGGCGCTATCACTGGTGTATTAAGTGCATTTGGCAATACACCACAACTTTATATCCGCAATACAGCGGATGTGAATATGGCAGATGCCCGTTGTGGAAGCGGCGGTACAGGTGGCACAGGTGGTACGGTGAATACTTTAGATGAAAACTTTACCAGTGTTACTTCTGGTCAGGATGTTGCTCTTTCTGGCTGGCTAAATGTCGGCACTGTTGGAACCCGTGTTTGGAGAGGTTCATCGTTTTCGGGCAATACCTATGTACAGGCTACTGCTTTTGGTTCATCAGATGCCACCAATGAAACCTGGTTGATTTCTCCAGGTGTTACCGTTTCAACGCAAAAAACAGTTTCTTTTGAGACTTCCTGGGCGTATTACACCCACCAGGGTCTTACGGTATGGTATTCCAGTGATTTTAATGGTCAGGATGTCGGTAATGCCACTTGGTTGCCTTTGACGGGCGCTTATATTGCTCAGGCAGGAGACCTTGATTCAGGGAGTTTTGGTAAGTGGATGCCATCTGGTGCGGTATTACTTCCGATCATTACTGGTGGCAAGGTTTATATCGGTTTTAAATACGTTGGTGACAAGCCAGGTGGCAATACTGCTACGTGGCGGATTGATAACGTAAAAATTCAATAATTTTTACTGGATTAATGTTACCAACGGAGTACCTTTGCGTCGTAATCGCAAATAAATATCAAACTTAAATTTTTAAAAAAAATATTATGTCAGTACAAGCAAAATATCAATCAGCTTTGGATCTCGGTTATAACAATGGTGGTCAGTTCTCGTCTATTGTTGAAGAGAATGGTGTTCTTAAAGTATCCGCTGTAGTGAATACGCCATATGATAAAAACATTATCTGGGATAAAATCAAAGAAATTGGCGGTGCCAATCCAACTGATATTATTGCAGATTTTCAGCCTAAAACTTCTGACTATTTTGCAAAGTATACCGTAGAAAAAGGGGATACGTTGGGCAAAATCAGCAAGCATTTTTATGGTGAAGCTGGTAAATATAAACAGATTTTCGAAGCGAACAGAAACATCCTGGATAACGCCGATCTTATTGAAGTTGGTCAGGAATTAGTTATTCCTTTCGAACAATAATTCAGTGCAGGTTTTTTTTGACAGACAAATAAACGCAATGGGCCGTTCCGATTTTTTCGGGGCGGCCCCTTTTTAAGTGTAAACACCTCATACTTAATACCTCATACTTCTTCTTTTTATGAATAATACCTATGTAGCAATAATGGCCGGCGGTGTTGGAAGTCGGTTTTGGCCAGGAAGTCGGGAAGCGACACCAAAACAATTTTTGGATATGCTGGGAGTTGGCAAAAGTCTGTTAAGGCTTACTTTTGAGCGTTTTTTACCACTTTGTCCGGCGTCCAATATTTTTGTCGTAACCAATACGGCGTATAAGGACCTGGTAAAGGAGCAGATTCCTGAATTATCGGACAATCAGATTTTGTGCGAGCCCAGTCGGAATAACACAGCACCATGTATCGCCTATACTTCTTTCAAAATTGCAGGAATTGATGCTGGAGCTTCCATGATTATCGCGCCCAGCGATCATATTATTTTGAAAGAGGAGGCATTTTTGGCAAAAGTACGCACAGGACTTTCATTCGCTGCCGCCAATGACGCTTTGGTAACATTAGGTATCCAACCCTCCAGACCGGATACGGGTTATGGATATATTCAATTCGAGCAGGATTCTGTTGTCGATCAGATTCATAAGGTGCGCAGGTTTGCCGAAAAACCTGATATGAATACTGCAAAAACATTTGTGGCATCAGGTGAATACCTTTGGAATGCAGGTATTTTTATTTGGAGCGCAAAGTCAATTCTTAGTGCTTTTGAGGCTTATGCCAAAGAAATTCATTCTATACTTGCCGAAGGTATAACAGTGTATAATACGGAAGAGGAGCAATCCTTCATTAATAGGCGTTATCCTGAAACCCCCAATATTTCTGTGGACTTTGCCATCATGGAAAAAGCAAAAAATGTATATACATTGCCAGCTGAAGTTGGCTGGTCAGACTTGGGGACCTGGGCCAGTTTGTATGCCGAATGCCCAAAAGATGAACAGGGCAATGTGGTGCATGCAAAAAATACTTTACTCCTGAATGCGACCAATAACCTGATTCGTACATCAAACCCTGATAAATTATTGGTTATTAATGATTTACATGATTATATCATTGTTGATGAAGCAGATGTGCTGATGATTTACCCTAAAGGCAAAGAACAGGAAATTAAACAGGTGACAGGAGCAGTTAAATCAAAGTATAATGGTCGTTTTTTATAAAAATTAAAAAAATATGTAAAAAAAAGTACCAAGGAGTATACTTGATATTTAAATACTTGCCTACATTAGCACTTTAATTCTGAAGACGAAAGTTTTTTAATCCAATATGATGTATAGTCCCGGTCTGATTTACAATTAACAATTAACAGCCCGGTCATGATTCTCTTTAATGCTATCAGCGTACACCCCGAAGTTCAAGATGGAGCACCCGTATTCAGCGGTACTCGTATTCGTGTAGAAACATTTGTTGATTATATCCGGATTGGAGTAAGTATCAATGAATTTTTGGATGAATTCCCGTCAATCACTCGTGATCAGGCGCTGGAGGTTTATGAATTGATATCAGAACAAAAATATTCGTTTGAGCAAATGGCTCAGGCTGCTGCCTGATATTATCTGCTTATCAGCGTTAAAAATGGCTGCCACGGTTTTCCGTGGCAGCCATTTTATTTAGTGCGCAAGTCCTTTTAAAAGGACTGATGACTTGCGGAAAATTATTGCGTGGTTACTGAGTCCGGAACTGGATAAATTTTCTCCAGGGAAGTTTTAGCAAGTGCCAATTGAAAGGGGATACCCCGGGTGGAAAATTCCAACGTCATACTTGAGTCATTCCAGGATTTAATAATATACCGTGCGCCTGGAATACTTTGTTGTATTAAAGTATCCTCCACAATTTCAAATTTTGTTTGCCATTCCCCCTGCTCCGCTAAAAGCGGGAGGTTAGATTTCATAGTGCCGTTTTCTGAAAAAATAAAATATGCGCCAGCTAATATCCCAGTTGGGCGCTTATTGCGTGTTGCAGCCTTTACTTCCCATGCGCCCACTACATCTTTTAAAGCAGGCAATTTCGGGTCCGGTTTGCAATGGCTCACTAAAAAAGCACATAACAAAAACGATAATCGAGATCGGCTTTTGAGCATATTGGTAATCAAGTAATGATGGTAATGTTAGGAGTGGAGCCTTGGTGATCGCTGATCACTACCGCTACTTTTTTTCACTTCCTCTTTAAATTCGACAAAGCCAAAGCCAAGATGTGGGAATTCTCCAAAACCAGCAAAATAGGCATACTCCATTAAATCTGGAGAAAGGGATACCTCAAACTCGTAGACAAACCCCCTTAATTGAGTGAACCCTTCGTGCGTATGTTTCAGGTGAATCAACCGCGATTTGGCCTGACCAATCAAACGGAAATGCATAGGGTATGACGGGTCCAATAGTTTGAGTGCGGAGAGGGATTTATACTGTTTCGCTGCTTTAAATCTCCGTACCAAGTGGGTAAAAAAGCTAATGTCGTACTGTTCTGAATCTGGTAAAATATAAGGGTTATTGGTGGGGATATCTTCTGTTGTGGTAAGAGATATCGGAGAAATAGCCTTATATTGTATGCTTTCTTTGAAATTCGGACGGGGCAGAATTTGCCAGTGCTTGACTTCAAAATAAGCAGGTTTACCCTCCAGCATACCCAATTGAAGTGGTGTTTGCCGGAAAAGACTTACGATATGCTGTTCAAAAGAGGATTCTAAATAAATAGAAATACTGATCTTGACCTGATTACCTAACAATTTAAATTCTTGCCGCACTTGATCCATTTCGTATGGAAAAATTGCTAACGGACTGAAAGTAAATTGCCGGAAGCCACTGGCAGTAATATCAAATCCCAGGTTTTGAGAGTAAGCAGTCAATTCGCTTCCTGCTTTGGAAAGCGATGTAAAAATCCAATTAGAAATTTCTGACTGGTAGTTTATTGGAATAATAGTCCCCCTTTGACAGGAAAGGATGAATTGGATCCGCATGTGAGGGAATTTTGATTAAAATGCAGATTAAAAATCCGTTGTTTTGTTTGTGTGTTCCTAAAGAACGCCCAAAGATATGAATTGTTCTTTAATTATCAAAAAAAAACACCTCCCACCCGTAAAAACAACCGTTACCATAAATATTAGAGTGGTGAGTGATGTGTGGAGAGCACCATAAATACAAAACTAATATTCTCCGGGCGTATTTGTAGTGGACCACAAAACTACTCACCATTAACCGCTCACCACTAATCAAAAGTTGGCTTTCCACTCCATGATCCCACCCAGCATGTTTCGGACATTGGTAAAACCTTGTGCCAACAACAGTTGCTTGGCAACTCCGCTCCGGCTCCCGGAGCGGCAATGCAGTACTATTTCGTCATTTTTATGATCTTCCAGTTCCCATGCCCGGTTCACTAAATCGCCGAGGGGAATCAGTTTGGCGCCGATATTAAACTCTTCGTTTTCCCAGGGTTCCCGCACATCAATAAAGATGAAGGATTCGCCCGCATCCAGTTTTCTTTTAACTTCCTGTACTGTAATATCTTCCATAAAATGCTAAAAATGATTGGTTTGTAAAAAATTACTGACATCCTTTCGGGACATTTTGTGTGAGGTATAAATCGATCGCCTGACCCGATTTAACGGTAACTTCATCACCTGAAACCGGACTTTGCTTCCATACCCATGCGGCAGAAGCATTGTCAACGGTAGCGTCTTTCAGTACTTGTCCGACACTCAGTCCGCTGCTGTTAATAATAAAGCGCGCTTCATCGTAATTCAGGCAGAGCACTTTAGGAACAGGTACATCATCGCCTCCAGCCTCACTGACTACAAAATCGAGTGTGGCACCCATTTCAATTTTATACCCTCTTCTTAATTGTGCGGTAATGGTATCTGAGCGATAAATAACAGCAAGAATAGTATTGGGTTCAAGGCGTGCATTTTGAGCGCGTGCCGAAATGCGTGTTTTTATTTTCAATCGTTCACATTGTCGCCGGTAAATCTCATAATCATCATTCCCAACCAGGCCTGGTAGTGTAACGAGATCTGCATTATTTTTTACAATGGTAAAATAAATGGTTCGACCTTCCTTTACATGACTTTTGGCCTTAGGGTTTTGGGAGAGCACTTCACCGGGGAGCTTACCTTCCATATAAATCGAATCGGTGATAGCTACCTGAAAGTCTTTTGATTTTGCAATCCTGAGCGCTTCTTTGTAACTCAACCCTGCAAAGTTGGGCACCTCAGTGCTTTCACCATGGTTAGTATAGCATTTTAACCACCACATGGTAAGCACAAGGAGTAGCCCGCTGATGGTGAGCATACCCAAACAATTTTTGACTACCAGCGGTGCGGTAGCAAAGCAATATATCTCCAGTCCTGTACGCCTGATTATTTGCCAAATACGACTCATGGTGCAAAAGTAGCGGGATTCTCTGTTGTTTTTACTTTTCCTTCTAAAAAGTCTATTATTTCATGGCCGCTTGTGAGTAATGTTTGCTGCTTTCGAAGTTCCTTTGCACCTGAAAAAGAAAAATATTTAAAGATGTACGAAAATTCAAAACTGATTCTGCAATCCGCTAATCCGCCTGAAGCGGGGCAATTCACCTGGAGAAGCCCCAGTAATATTGCATTAGTCAAATATTGGGGGAAATATGGCGACCAACTCCCCCAAAACCCTTCTCTTAGTTTTACGCTGGCGTCTTCATTTACAGATACAATGCTGGAATTCTCTTTTAAAGAAGATACGGCTACCGATATTGACCTGGATTTTTTCTTTCACCAGGAGCGGAATGACAGTTTTGAAGCAAAAGTGAAGTTATTCCTTGAGCGTCTTTTGCCGGTATTTCCGTTTTTAGGGCAACTGCAATTGTCCATTCATTCTGGTAATTCTTTTCCGCATTCTGCCGGAATTGCTTCATCTGCATCTTCGATGTCTGCGCTGGCTTTGTGTTTGTGTTCGCTAGAAGATCATCTGTTTGGTTCATTAAGTGATCCGGCAGCCTTTGACCGCAAAGCATCCTATCTGGCCCGATTGGGTAGCGGTAGTGCCTGCAGATCGATATTTCCTTACGCATCCGTATGGGGCACCACGGGTGATGTGCCTGACAGTGCTAACGAATATGGTGTGGCCGCAGAATATTTATTGCACGACACTTTTAAAGATATACACGATGATATTCTGATTGTTTCTAAAGAGGAAAAACAGGTAAGCAGTCGTGCCGGTCATGCCTTAATGGAAGGTAATCCTTATGCGCAGCCGCGGTACGCGCAGGCCAGAAAGCACCTTTCTCTCCTGATTGATGCCTTAAAGTCGGGTGATATGCCTGCCTTTGGAAAAATAGTGGAAGATGAGGCATTGACCCTGCACGCATTGATGATGAGCAGTAACCCATCTTATATGCTGATGCAGCCCAATTCCCTGGCGATCATAGAAAAAGTACGTGCTTACCGCGCTGATACAGGACACCAGTTGTACTTCACCCTCGATGCAGGCCCCAATGTCCACCTGCTTTATCCCGGAGCCATCATCCATGAGGTTCGCGCTTTTATCGAAAATGACCTGAAAGCGTACTGTGAAGATGGTTTATATTTACAGGATTGGGTGGGTGAAGGACCGGAAGAAGTGTGAGTAGTATTTAGTGTTTAGTGGTGAGTGGGAGATTGGCCCACCACTCACCACTCACCGAGTACCACTGCTTTTTCGCCGTTAATGGTGAAAATAAAACAAGTTTTGTTGTTAATTTTGATGGGCCTGATTCTTTTTACTTGTCCGTTAAGTCTTACATCGTCGAGCGGATATTCCTGCATTTTTTTATTGGAGAAGGCTAGTACATTGCCGCGATTGGCATCGTAACGGCCTGTTTCGGTGGTGCAATCGTAAAAATTTCCACCTAATAATGCGTTCTTGTTGTGAAAGACACTGCCTGCATTCAAAGTGGAGAACTGTAATTCATCGGGCAATAATGTGGACGTGAAGGAAGTTCCTTTTCCGGTGTTTTCGAAATACATACTGGCAAACGTATTGGCTTCCAACAGGGTCGATGCATCAAGTTTATCTTTGCCTAAGATATCCTGGATAGACGCATTGGCGAAATCTTTGGACAGCAGGTATTTCTTTTTCAAATAGGGGAGTTGTTTCATAATATCCGCATGGTCGGCAAATGGTATTTCTCTGCCTTTTACATAATAAGTCACCATTTGTTCGACCTGACCATTTGCGTCGAAATCATTGACATACATTCGGACAGGCTCTGTTTTAGTGGGCTTGAATTTGGAATTGGTCCCTGTATTACCTGCAATAATATCGATATCGCCATCGCCATCGAAGTCGTAGGGTAATACAAAGTTCCACCATCCGCTCTGGTTATCCAGTAATTTTGCGGTGAAATTTCCGTTGGTATTGAGGTACATGGTGATGGGTTTCCATTCAATGGCGAGAATAAGATCCATATCGCCATCGGAATCTATATCAGCCCAGGCACCATTTTTGACCATGCCGGGTTGGCGAAGATCTTTAGCCACCTGGTCTGTTACATCTTCAAAGGTATTATTGCCTTTATTGAGCAGTAAAGTGGAGGATGGTGCCATACCGTGATTGTACGGCAGTGCTCGTGCGCCAAAGAATAAATCAACTAATCCGTCTTGATTATAGTCTGCCGCCAGTACGCAGGAGGCTGTCATGAATACCTTAGGGAAATCCATTCTTCGGAATCTGCCTTTTCCATCATTGATATAGGCGCGTTGGCGCATGGCTTCTTCTTCGCCGCGGTATTCATTCCCCCCTGCTGCCACTACCAAATCGAGGTCGCCATCATTTTCCAGATCCACGAATATTGCATCCACATCTTCAAAAAGGCTGTCATTGGCGATTACCTGCGGTGTTTTGAGGGTAAATGTGCCACCCGGGTTTTGGTAATATAAAGCGCTGCGTTCCCGTTTGCAGGAACCGAAAAATACATCCTCCAGACCATCACCGTTGACATCACCCACTGCAAGCGCAGGGCCTTCAGAGGAGGCCATATTAGGGATAAGCGCCTCCCTGTCAAACTCAACAAAAGGGTTTTCGACGTGCAGGTGCCCCAGACCTGTGACCGCCGAAATGTCTGTAAATTGGAAAGGATTTGTTGGCTTTTTACGGAGCCGTTCATAGTTAAACTTAGGTAATCCGGGCTTCCATTCTATTTTATGGGTCTGATTATACCGCAAGCCTTCCAGTCGCTGGCAGGTATTGTCGGGCCAAACCAACAGGATAGAATCGACGGTGGTGGAATCTCCGATACCCACATGCAACCGGGTGAGCGCACTGGATTGATATCCCCGCACCGGGTATTTTTCAGTAATCAATTTTTCTTGCTTTTTGTAAACAATGGTGCGGGCGCCAATTGCCTGCATATTTTTCGGAGCACCTTTCAGGTCGAGGGAAAGAAATTTGTTCGCATCCATTTTCTGGTGCTCTATCTGCATATTTTTATACAAGAAGGGTGCATCTTCCTGGTTGTTTACGATGATTTCCAGGTCGCCATCATTGTCGAGGTCGGCGTAGATCGCACCGTTGGAAAAGGAGTTTGCTGCATTGCCAACTTGTTGGGTTTGGTCATCAAATTTAAAATTACCGGTGTTGTGAAAGAACTTGTTGGGTAGTTTTATTTTGGGCATTTTTTCCACCACATTAAGATCTTTTTCTTCCAGGTTATTGGTGTTTTGTTTGTGTCTGATTTCATTGTTGGCCCGAAAATTCGCGTAATCGATATCATTCATGCGGCGTTCGATCCCATTGCTGATGAACAGGTCTTTTTTACCATCGTTATCAAAGTCAAGAAACAACGATGCCCAGGACCAGTCGGTGGCTCCCACACCGGCAAACATACCCACCTCACTAAATGTGCCATCGCCATTATTTTTCTGCAACGTATTTCGGGCATATTGGTGGTTGTAGCCATAGGTGAGTTTAAAATGGTAAATGCTGTAATCATCTTCTCCCAATGAACTTTTCAAAATATAGGGATCTTCGGGAAGCATATCCAGAGAGATAATATCATTCCAGCCATCATTATTGACATCTGCAATGTCAACGCCCATGGAAAACTGGCTGGTATGTTTAATTTGTTCGTTCAATACTTCTTTAAAGGTGCCATCTTGCTGGTTAATGTACAAGTAATCGTTTTCGTGGAAGTCGTTGCCAACATAAATATCGGGCCAACCGTCTAAGTTAATATCGCCTGTTGAAATGCCCAGGCCGTACCCAATCACAGAACTGTTGATACCCGATTGCATGGTGACTTCCGTAAATTTACCATTGTCATTGCGCATCAGTTTATCACCTGCGAGTGGGTGTTGGGTACCGGCGAATGTTTTTTTCTGGCCAAAAGTACCATTGGCATGAACGGAGTGATTGAGTTGGTATAAATCCAGATCGCCATCCAGATCGTAATCTAAAAATGCCGCTTGTGTTCCAAATCCTACCAAATCAATGCCGTATTGGATGGCTTGCTCTTCGTAGACAGGAATGCCATCTTTGATTTCCCGGCATACAAACAATTGATTTCGACCTTTTATTCCTTCAAAATCACCCATTTTACTCACGTAAATATCCAGCATCCCGTCATTATTAATATCTACTACCGAAGCACCGGTTGTCCAGCCGCAACCCGATTGGTCACAACCACTGGCGCCTGCAGCTTCTGTTACATCGGTGAATTTTAGGTTTCCTTTGTTGATGAACATTTTGTTTTCACCCATATTGCTGGTGAAATACAAATCAACCAAGCCGTCATTATTAAAATCACCAGCTCCCACACCACCACCATTGTAGAAATACATGTAGTTGAGGGCATTAAATGTAGGGGTGGGCTTCAGGACATTTTGGAAATTGAGCCCGGTTTCTTCTTTGCGTAACATCACAAAAGGGGCATCTCCCGTTGTCTCTTTTTTACAATGACTACCTGTAAAAATTACTATTGATGCAAGGATAAAAAGTATTCGACTATAAGACATAAATCTATTTTCTTTTAAATAAAACGGGTTTTTGATTGTTGATCAACACCAGGAATTCTTCTTGTTGTTTGATTTTCAGGCCAATAATTTGTTTAATATCTCCCCGAACAAAAAATCCTGATTGCCGGTTTTCGACGCGTTCAAATTTTCCACCGCCCACATTGAGCAAGGTATGCCCAAAGCTGGCATCTAACTTTGAGAACTGCGGCATAAATCCACTTTCATTTCCACCTAACAACAGGTCTTTGCGGCCGTCGCCATTGAGATCCACCAGTTGAATCGCATTGACACAAGAAAATTGTACCTGACGGGGGAGTGGTGCCATGGTAAATTGTCCGTTTCCATTATTGAGGGCAACTGCTGATTGGAAATAATTGCCTTCCCGCACCATTGCTTTTTGAAGAATTTCCGGTGCAAACAGTTCCTGGATAGATTTTTTGGCAAAATCAGCATGGCGAAGATTTTGTTTTTTCATGCCGGGTAGCTGGCTCGCGAGTTCTTTTTTCAAAGGGATAGTCATATCCTTACCGCCCACATTGCGCGTCATTATTTTTTCGACGGTACCGTTGTTGTCAAAATCCCAAACCCAAATTTTGGCTGGCGCTTCTTTGGAGCCGGTAAAATAGAAGTTTTCGCCGCGATTGCCCAGAATAAGGTCCTGATCGCCGTCGCCATCCACATCGTCGGTCGCCAAAGATCCCCACCATCCGGAAAATTCGCTGAGATTCGACTTGACCTTGCTGATTTTTCCTTTTTCAATGGAGAAAATCAAAGGAGTCATCCATTCACCCACCACCACTAACTCCTCCCGTTGATCGCCAGTCACATTCACCAATGCAGCATCGGTGACCATACCGATCGTTTTTAAATCGGGGGCAATGTTTTTCAATACATCCCTGAACCTTCCCGTACCATCATTTTCAAATAAAAAATGGGAAGGTGGCACCGCGTAATTGCCAGGGACACTCCGGCTGCCGACAAAAAGATCAAGGTCGCCATCGCCGTCAACATCGAGCGGAACGGCGACCGATGTATTGTATCCATTCAGCGGAAAGGCATCCAGACGGGCTGTAAAATGTCCTTTTCCATCGTTCATGTACAATCGGCACTGCATATACCGGCTGCCAGTTGGCTGTTCGTTTCCGCCAGAACCGACCCATAAATCAGGGAATTTGTCGCCATTGGCATCAAAAAACAACACTGCGGTATCTTCGTAAGTAGAATCCGGATCAAAAGTACTTTGGTTGGACTGCGTGAATCCACGGTCAGTTTGGAGATATAGTTGACCGGGCTGACCTCTTGCTCCTCCGATAAACACATCTGCTGAGCCATCACCATTGACATCAGCGACGGCAGCATTGGGGCCTTCTCTGGAGATCATTTTAAATGACAGCCCCTCCTGATAAAAGTCGATATAGGGATCTTCTGCGTGCTTTTGAAATGGACTGGTTACAGCTTCCATCAAGGTTGCCGTTACGGCTGGAGGAAGCGTTGCTTTTGCGGTAGCGGAAGAATGTTCAATGATCAGGAATTGGTTCGCAGTTGGATTGACCATGACTGTTTTTTTTCTGTCGTACCAGACTACCACTAATGAATCGATACTTGCCGATGCGCCAAGCCCGAACACCGTTTTGTAATCTACTGACGACTGAAAACCCCGGGACGGGACAACTTCAGCGCTTTGAACATGTCCCTGGCGATATAAATAGATTTTGGAGCCAATCGCAAAAGTATTGAGTTCCGTCCCTTTTAATAGAACCGAAAGATAATGGTTAGCAGGTTTTTGCTTTTCCGCGTTATTGCGATAGACCAAGGCTTCCATGTTGACATTATTCACCACCAGATCGAGGTCGCCATCATTGTCAAGGTCGCCGTAGGCGGCACCATTGGAAAAAGTAGGCAAGTCTAACCCCCATTTTCCAGCCATATCCTCAAAGGTTAGATCGCCTTTGTTGCGGAATGTCTTGTTCGGAATCGGATTGGAGGGCATTTTGTCGATGATATTATCTATCTCTTCCTTTTTGCCGGAGAGTGCCATTTTTTTCATGACATCATCAGCGAAAAAATCGATAAAATCCTGGTCAATTACATCTTTGTAAATACCATTGGAAACATAAATATCGCGGTAACTGTCGTTATCGGCATCGAATAATAGAGCACCCCAACTCCAATCGGAGGCAGCTACCCCGGCAGCGTATGCGATTTCGCTGAAGGTGTTATCTTTATTGTTGAGTTGTAATGAATTCTGGGAGTATTGGTGATAAAAATCGCGCTCTAATTTCAGCGAATATATATTGTAATTTTCGAAGAGGGTAGTGGTGCGCAGGCGGTATTCATCAGATGGCAACATTTCGGTAGTGAAAATCTCCGGGAAACCGTCATTATTGATATCGGCCATGTCGGCGCCCATAGAGGCCAAACTCAGGTGCTGTACCCAGTTTTCAATATCTTCTTTAAAGATGCCGTTTCCTTGATTGATATAAAGATAGTCGCGTTCAAAGAAATCATTGGACACATAGATATCTGGAAGCATATCGCCATTTACATCCCCGACAGTTACGCCAAGACCAAAACCAATGAGCGAACCGAAAATCCCTGCTTCTTTAGTGACATCGGTGAAACCTCCTTTTACGCCGCCTTTGGGTGGTATTTCATCATTGCGCAACAGTTTGTCTCCGCCGCCTTTCACAAAATCAGCCACCGGCCAATCCTTGGCAAATAACTCGCGTTTATTGCTGTAATTGAGCGTATTCACGGGCAAAAAACTATTGTTCAGGATATAGCAGTCCAAATCACCATCCTGGTCGTAATCAAAAAAGGCGGCGTGCGTGGTATAACCACTTTCATTCAGGTTATATGCCGCCGCCTTTTCGGTGAAGGAAACTGTGCCGTCAGGAGAAGCGCCGTTATTGATAAACAATTCTTTTTCGGGTATCTCTCCTTTAAAATAACCGGCATTGCAGACATAAATATCGAGCCAGCCATCGTGGTTAATATCCACCATTACGACACCTGTACTCCATGCTTTGGCTCCTGCAACACCTGCTTTTACAGTGACATCCTCAAATTTGAAATTGCTCCGGTTGAGGTAAAGTTTATTGTCACCCATATTGGAGGTCAGGAATACATCCGTGAGGCCATCATTGTTCACATCTCCAAGCGCCACACCACCACCGTTATAGAAATTCCGGTAATTGAAAATATTAAATTCTTTGGTGTTCTTTACTTCATTGACAAAATGGATGCCCGTTTTGGGGCTGTCCATTTTGTCAAAAAGGGGAGGTTGTTTTTGATCCTTCTTACACGATGCAAAGAGGAGCGCAAAAAGAATGAAGAGGCAACGACCAAACATAATCAATGGAACAGTTTTTGGAACATGTCTATTACCTTGTCCCTATTAAAAAAGCCGGCAAATTTACAACAAAAATGCAACAAATACCCTATTTTGAAAGCCTTGAACATTGCGTGGAGTGCGCATTTTGGATACTTTTTATATTTAATTTTGGGACTAATGAATATCTTTGCAATGACGCCACATTTTTTTTGTGCGGAATACCTTTTTTGTGTCACTATGATTAAAACAAACACTTACCTGCATTTTTTTTGCCTGTTTCTGCTGTATTGTTCGGCATTATCCGGGCAAACTCCTTTCCAGCGAACGGGGCAGGTTTTTCAGATTCTCTCTAATACCAATGAATTGGCCGTATTTAATGTCACGCCTGGGTCAAACGTGCTCGATGTCGCGGCTGTTTCCAATTTGCAGGACGCATTTAATGCGCTTGGTTACCGAAAACAGGATAATTTCCTGTACGCCATCCATCAATCCGACAATCACCTGTTCCGGATTGGCGACAATGGCACCATGCTGGATTTGGGTGTTGCCGGACTTGACAATATGCTTTTTTACCTGGCTGGTGATATTACAATCGACGGGAAATACCTGGTTTGTATTGGTTCTAATGCCAATAATGAAGATGTGCAACTGGCAAAAATAGACCTTACCAGCAGCCCTCTTACTACCGAACTCATCAGCATGTCCGGTGCCGGACGCATCCAGGATATTGCCTTTGATTTGTACACGAGTATCCTTTATGGGTTTGACGGTGCCAGCAGAAAAATCGTGACTATTGATGTTAATTCTGGTGCTGTGAACACTTCATTCGCGCCTATTAATTATGAAAATCAAATATTCACACTTTATTTTGATCCCTTTGGTGATTTATATGCCACAGGAAGAGCAGTCAATGGGATTGTTGACGGCTTATTTTTAATGGATAAAAGCACGGGAAAAGAAACACGCTTAGCAACAGGGCCAACTGAATATGTTGCGGATGGTGCATCCTGTCCGTTTGCTGTAGCCATCAAATATGCTGCAGAACCCGAAATTGTACTTCCGTGCGGTGATATTACCTTTAAATACAGCATTGCCAATGGGAGTGGCGAACCGCTGAATAGTGTTGATTTTGAACATGTTTTACCGCCCGGTTTTCATTTGGCCAATGTCATTCAAAATCCTTACAGTGTTCCATTTGATACGTTGAGTGTGACCGGTGCGATCCGTTTTAATACCATTAATCTTTCGCAGGGCATTAAGAATATGTCAATCAAGATCAGGGTGGATGATATCGCCAAAGGCAATTACCAAAGCCAGGCCAGGATTATTCAATTACCTGCCTTATACGGCACTACTGCACGCTCTGACAATCCGGCAACGGGTGGATTCCGGGATAGTTCAGTGGTAAAAGTGAATCGTTTTGAAGAAGATACGATCAGTTACCAGTGGTTAGTTTGTACCGGACAAACGAAACAATTAGATGCTAGGGAATATGGCGGGAGTATATTATGGATGACTGGATCAACCAATCCGCTACTGACCGTTTCAACGGGTGGACTATACTCTTTAGCTGCCGGCAATACTTGTGAGTTTGTGGTGGTCAACCATGAAGTCACTTTTGCTACTTGCCCATTTACGATTGAACTGGATCATAAGATAGTGCCATCTGATACCTTTTTCCCTTGTAGCGATGTTACTTTCCGGTATATTTTGCGCAATGATTCTGGAGAAGACCGAAAAAACACCATATTTACCGATACGATGCCAGCAGGATTTTCCCTGGTGGAAATACAAAGTAATCCATTTGGTGGAAATATTGATCCTGGCTCTGCGTCCAATATTATTACGATCAAAAACCTGTTATTGAAAAAGGGGGTTGATACGATGGATATCCTGGTGAATGCAGGAGAAATGCCACCTGGAGACTATAAAAACAGGGCATATATCCGAAATATTCCTTTGTTGATGGGGCCATTCCGGGTTTCCGATAATCCTAATACCTCTGATTTTGACAGTACTTCAATGCATCTTTTGGGTACAGGATTTGATTCTTTGTGGCTGGATAAAAAAATTTGTTTAAACATTCCGGTGATACTTGATGCCACCACTCTGGGGAAGACATTTCTTTGGGAGGATGGTTCGAGTGGTGCTACATTGGAAATAAACAGCCCGGGTGATTATCATTTGGTGTTGTTAGATGGCTGCGAACCCGCTGATGTATTTTGGCATGTGGCCGATGTTGGGCGTGTGGAAGTGCCGGAGTTGGATACCTTCTATTTACACCAGGGAGAACAGATGGAAATAAAGCCAGTGGTTTACAGTCAGGGTGATACGCTTATTTACACCTGGATCGATCCGGCGGGCAATTCGCTATCCTGTTTCGATTGCCCGGATGCCCTGGTAATGCCGTTCAAAAATACCATTTATACTTTTTTAGCTTCTAATGGAGCTTGTAAAGATTCTGTTTTTATCATTGTTCAGGTGGATGAAACCCGCAGGATATATACAGGCAATGTTTTTTCTCCTGATGATGATGGCGTAAATGATTTCTTTTTTCTTCAAAGTCCCGATGCGGCGATTATCCGTTCTTTTTCTGTAGCCGATCGCTGGGGAAACCTTGTTTTTGAGGACCGGAAAAGTGGTTTTAACGAACAATACCATGGCTGGAATGGGGATTTTAAAGGCCGTCCGGCACCGGCGGGGGTATATTTTTGGTGGGCAGTAATTGAATTTCCTGATGGTGAAATAAAAGTGGTGAAGGGAGATGTTACCCTCATACGGTAATTTTAATGTTCGATGTTCAATTTTTAGGTTCAATGTTCAAATTGGGGGCCGTAGATGGACGGAGCAGCATGAGTATTTATTAAATAAAGTGAGCTTGGAGATAATTGCTTTTCAGTCCCCCCTTCAAGCTTTTATTACACGGAGAACCACAGAGAAAAGGGCACGGAGAGACACGGAGACGTAGAATAGATTTTTACGATCTCAACAGTTACTGAACAATCACACTTTCCAATACAAAGCCCCCTCTACGCCTCCGTGTCTCTCCGTGCTTTTTTCTCCGTAGTTCCCCGTGTAAATACACCATCCCGAGGGTCACAATATACTGATTATAATAGTAATTATTTCCGAGTAAAACAGGTCTAAAAAAAGTGGGTGCCCAGCAGACAAACTGCCGGACACCCACTTGTATTTTCCAAGTATGCAGGTATTTAATCCCGCATTACTGCTTCAATCAATAACCAGGATTCTGTGTCAAATTCGGGTTAACAGCAAGGGCTGCAGCCGGAATTGGGAACAACAGTCTTTCCGGACCGCTGGCTGGTGTACCTTGGAAAGGTAAAAGGAATTTACCAAAACGGATCATGTCTGTACGACGTGCACCTTCCCAGTAGAATTCGCGACCAAGTTCTGCGATCAATTTATCGGCATCAAGTGATGAGAATTCAGCTGTATTGCGTTTTGTACGAATAGTATTGATAATTGCGCGTGCGCCAGCTTCATCTCCTTTACGGAGTAAAGCCTCAGCTTTCATCGTCAATACTTCAGCATAACGGAAATACACATAATCGTTGTCAGCATTGTCTCCGTTGACATAGTCGATCGGGTATTTGATAACACGGATACCGGTTACCTCCAGATCGTTACCAGTTTCAACCAGATTCACTTCAGGTGTGAAGGCAAGCGGGTTGTTTTTACGGTCTTTCAATGCAACACCATTCTGGTCGTACTGTTGACCGACGAGGAAACCTGCATTAATACCCGATACATTAGTCATACCTGCATAGTTGGCTTTTTTACGAACGTCACCATCATCGAAGCTGTCGTAGAAATCGCTGAGTGTAGCGAAACCATTCCAACCAGAAGGGTTTTGGTTGTAGTGCAAAGTGCAGAACCAACGGGAACGAACGTTACCACTGTTGGAACCACCAACGTTTTCAGCCGTCCAAATGTTCTCAGAAGAAACCTGGTCGTTGTTAGGTGCGAAGTTGTCGTAATAGCTGTCTTCAAGACTGTACTGACCACCGTTGATGATTTCGTCAGCATAGCTGATCACCTGGTCCATATCTCCTGATGGGAAAGTAGGCGTTTTGCGGTCGGCAAAAGTACCTTTGTTAAGGTAAGCCTTCATCAACAGCACGCGGGCAGCATTTTTGTTGGCGCGGTTAGTTGGTCCATCAGGCAAGTCGCCGATGATGGCTTTGCACTCGCTGATAACGAAATCAAGCGCCTCTGGTCCTTTCAGTACTTTAGGTGCGATGAGGAGATTTTCTCCTGGTTCGCGGTAAGGCACCTGGTTCCAGCCGTCAGCGATGTTAAAAATAACATACGCGCGGAGGTAACGGGATTCAGCAGCTTGCTGTGCAGTTACATTGAATGTCAATGTATTAGTGGTGCTGAATACTACCTGAAGCAACTCGTTGAAGGTGCTGCTCAGGAATGCATGTTCTGCAGTCCAGGTATGGTCATGTAACACACGCCAGATACCATTGTCATCCCAGTCCGGCCCGCGGGTCGGTCCGAGTGTTTGATCAGAGGTGTGCTGTTGAGCAGCCCACATACGGGACTGATCCTGGAAAGGCAAACGAAGACCATCGTACGAGCCTCTCAGAAGCGCTGCCACGTCGGCATTGCCATTCAGGTAGGCTTCGGCATCAGCCCTTGTGAGATCCTCGTTGAGTTTCTCATTCAGATCGGTGCAGCTAAACACACCTGCCAGAAGCATCAAAAGAAATAATTTATTGAATTTCATAATGTTGTAGTAAGTTATTTAAAATGAAAAGTTGGCACCAACAATGATGGTTCTTGCCGATGGGTAAGGAGTGTACTCTATACCTGTGGATGGCAAACCTTCAAGAACGTTGATGGTATTTACCTCCGGATCAAATCCGGTGTAGTTGGTGAATACAAGCAGGTTTTGGCCTGTGATGTATACGCGGGCATTTTTCACTTGAGAACCGAGGTTGCCAAGGTTGTATGCCAGTGTAGCATTTGCTAATTTCAGGTAATTTCCGCTCTCTAAGTAGCGGTCAGAACCTTTAATAGCGTTAGATACGGCCTCCTGATTAGGACCGCCGATCAAGCTGGCATCAATATTACGGGTGCCTAAGTTACCGATTGGAATAACAGACATTTTGGTGTTGTTATAGATCTGGTGACCAAAAGCGCCGTTAAAGTTAAGGCCGAGGCTCAATTTGTCAACATTTACGCTGGTGGAGATGCCTACGAGAACATCTGGATTAGGATCACCTACGAATGCCGGTGTTTCAGCAGAACCACCTACATAAGAACTTTGTCCGTTTTCGCCGATACCCAGGTGCTGACGCAAGTACCAGGAATTCAAAGGCTGACCATTTGCAAGGCGCTGGCTTGTTGCGCCAGAGCTACCCTGACCAAATAACTGACCGTAGTCAATGATTGGGCCTGTGTAGTTTTGCAGCTCATTTTTCAGGAACGTAACGTTACCGCCAAAGTTCCACTGGACTTTCTCCTGATCAATAATCAGTGTGTTCAACGAAAGTTCAACACCTGAGTTCACAACGTTACCTGGAAGATTAATCCAGTAGCGACCTGCTGGTGCTGGCTGAATCGTATTGAACTGGAAGAGAAGGTCTTTTGTATTCCGGTTGAAATACTCGATAGTACCATTTACTTTGTAGTTCAGGATAGCGAAATCAAGACCAATATTGGTAGTAGTAGTGGTCTCCCATTTCAGATCCGGGTTAGCCACATTTTCCAGTGCGATAGACTGCTGACCAAATCCGTAGCGATCCAAAGAAGCGCCTGCATCGAAATCTGAGTTACCAGTTTGACCGTAGCCAAGGCGGAGTTTCAGGTTGTCGAACATGCCGTCTTTCATAAATCCTTCATTATGAATATTCCAAGCAGCACCTACAGCTGGGAAATAACCATATTTGTTGTTCTCTCCGAATTTAGAGGAACCATCAGCACGCATGGTTGCAGTAAGGAGGTACTTGTCCTTAACATTAAAGATCGCACGTGCAAAATAAGACTGCAATTCTGCGTTTGGCGGAGAATAGGCGAAAAGCTGACGACTGCCTTGTGTGGAGTTCTGAAGAATATTGGTATAGTCGAAATCTTCACTCAGGAAGTCACGTGCCGCAATGCCTAAACCTTTTTCCTGGCGTTTCTGGTATTCATAACCAGCCACTGCATTCAAAGTAATACCACTTCCTATTTCAGTGATATAATTCAAGGTGTGTGCCAGAATCTGGTTGGTATTGCTAACATGCTGGAAGGATGCCAGACCTCTGTTTTCAATATCCTGAATGTTGATCCAGCGTGCTATTTGTGTCCGTCTTTCACCGGAACCGCTATTAATGTTATAAGAGAACTTATAAGTGAGGTGCTCAGTGATTTTGAAAGATGGAGCAATGCTACCGATAAGGTCAATAGTATTCGCTTTATCTCTATAGGCATCCAGCAACGCCACCGGGTTGGTGAAGTTACCAAAATCCGGGATAATAACTGGCGTGCCATCAGCATTATAAATTTTGCTGGTTGGGTTCCACTGAAGTGCGTTACCGATAAGTGATCCACGGAAGCCGGAGTTAGTGGTGACCGCCGGGGCATTCTCTCCGGTGTGCGACGCAATCAAATTGAAGTCCAGCGTAAGTCTTTTACTGTTCATCAGTTTGTAAGAACCGGAGATGTTAGCACTTGTACGAGCCAGGTTGTTAACTTTGACGATACCTTCCTGGTTCAGGTAGCTAAGACCAACACGGTAAGTGCCAGCATCGCTGCCACCACTGATAGAAACACCGTGGTTCTGAACAATACCTGTTCTGAGGATTTCGTCCATAGCGTCAACATTCGCACCATAGTCGCCTCCTGTGAGGCCATACTGGCGAAGTGTCGAACGATATTCGTCACCGGAAAGGACATCATACTTTTTCAGGATAGAACTTGCACCAACTGATGTGTTGAAGTCGACAGAAGGAACGCCTGCTTTACCTTTTTTGGTAGTAATAAGGATAACGCCGTTCGCGCCACGGGAACCATAAATCGCAGTAGCCGAAGCGTCTTTCAAGATCTGCATCGACTCGATGTCGTTTGGATTCAGGTAGTTCAATGGATTAGACAGTGCAGTTGCTCCCAAATCACCAGCGTTAGTTCCTGGTTTGCTGGATGCACCGGTCAACTGAACGCCATCAACAACGAACAAAGGCTGATTGCCTGCACGGATAGAGGAGTTACCGCGGATACGAACGGTAGAAGCACCACCTGGCTGACCACTGTTGTTCTGAACCTGAACACCAGCCGCTTTGCCCTGGATCAGTTGGTCAGGAGAAGTTACCAGACCTCTGTTGAAGTCTTTTTCGCCTACTGACACCACCGAGCCTGTGAGGTCGGACTTTTTAACTGCGCCATAGCCGATTACAACTACCTCATCAAGGGCAGTTCCGCCAACTAAAGCAACGTCTACGATATTGGATGTACCAATACTTACTACTTGCTCGGTGTAGCCAGTATAGGCAACACGCAATTGAGTGGAACCGCTTGGTACTTCTACGGAGTAGTTACCATCAAGGTCGGTGCTTGCGCCGCGCGTGGTACCTACTACTGTTACTGTTGCTCCGATCAGGCCTTCGCCGTTATCAGCATCAGTAACTTTACCTCTTATAGTGCGCTGGGCAGAAACGGCTGCACTCAGCAACACCAACAGGGCAACGAGGATGCTGCCCTTCATAAAGGTGTTAGAAAACTTCATACGAAATTGAGTTAAGTTTAGTGAAATAATTATGTCTCACAAAAATGTGAATTCGTTGGTTCAAAAAAAATATTCACATTGGTCTTTCTGTTAACAGGATCAAAGGCAGGATTTTATTCGGGAATGTACGGATTTTTATAAAATGGATGTGGTGGATTCCATACTTTAAGCAGGCACGAAGGTAGACATTCATTTGAATTGCCAGGCAAAAGTTTAGTCAAAAATTATCAATTTATTTTCCGGCCAAATATAATTCTGAAAATGGAAATCTCCTTACGCATCTCCCAAATTTTTAGCGTTTTGATTTTCCAAATAAAATAGGTTTTGATATTTAATCTCCAAATTGAACATTAAACATTATTTCAGGAGTTGCTTCTCCAGTGCTTCCAGCGAAACCCCTTTGGTTTCGGGCATCATTTTCCAGACAAACAACAATTGGAATACCATCATTACCGCGAAAAGGCTGAAAATGATACCACCGCCTAATTTTTCATTAAAATAGGGGAAGGTACCCGCAATAATTGCTGCAAATACCCAGTGTGTGCTGCTTCCCAGGGAGTTTCCCCAAGCACGTACATTGTTGGGGAAAATCTCCGACAAGAACACCCATATTACGGCACCCTGACCAATGGCATGAGAGGCAATAAATACAAATAAAAGGATGGGAATAAACATGCCGCTTACTCCACTGAAAAAGGCAATAGCCACACACGAAAGGGAAAGAATATAGCCAATGCTGCCGATAAACATCAGGTAGCGGCGACCGTAACGATCAATCATGGATAAACCTGTCATGGTGAATATCAGATTGACAATACCAATACCTACAGTTGACAATAACGCGGCTCCTTTACCAAGTCCGGTCTCTTCCAGGATCCTGGGTGCATAATATATCACCGCATTAATACCCGAAGCCTGATTAAAAAAGGCAAACAGGAAGGCGAGTAAAATCGGAAAATTATATTTGCCGGAAAGGAAATGGCCTAATCCTGACGACTTATCGGCTGCCGGAGCTGTAATGGCGGCCATGGATGCATCCACGGTAGCAGGATCAATATCTTCCAGGATTTTTCGGGCTTCATCCACCTTGTTTTTCCGAATAATCAACCAACGTGGGCTTTCCGGAACAAACATTACCATTACTACAAACAGTACAGATGGTATGGCCATAATGCCCAGCATCAGTCTCCATGACGCATCTCCGGCCAGGCCGATCAACCAATTGGACAAGTAAGCGACAAGAATACCCAACACCAGATTAAACTGAAACATAGCGGTTAACCGGCCACGTTTATCGTCGGGAGCAATCTCGGCTATATACATCGGTGCAACCACCGACGATGCGCCTACACCCACTCCGCCAATAAAGCGGAAAAACATCAGGGTGTATACGTCAAGAGCAAAAGCCGATCCAACAGAACAGATTAGGTACAATATACCCACCCAGAATAAGGTTTTTTTACGACCTATTTTTTCCGCGGGAATTCCACCTGTGAGTGCCCCTGCAATGGTACCATACAAACCCATGGCGACCATTTGACCCACCATGAAACTACTCAGATGCCATTGTTCCTGTATGGCCTGTTCTCCTCCTGAAATAACAGCGGTGTCAAAACCAAACAAAAAGCCTCCCAGCGAAACAATTAATGCCCAATAATAGATTTTCGAAATTTTCATAAATCAAATTTTAAATTCACTAAACATAAATTACGCTATTGAATTTGATGCGCAAGGTTGCAATACCATTCAAAAACAGGTTTTCATGTTTGTATTAATTTAGTTTAATTTTGATACAGTGCCCAAAAAAAGTTTCAATTAATTGATTTTCAAATAATTAAATATTTAATGGAACAGGGAATAGAAGGTTGATTACTTTAAAAATGTTACGGAGGTGTAAAAAATGTTACTAGTCTTCGGGTGCTTTCTGTGGCTGCTCCCGGTATTCTCCGGGCGTGCAGTGATACCTTCCCCGGAAAGCGGTTGCGAAATACCCGGGGGAGGAGTAGCCGGTTTTGTAGGCAATTTCCGAAACATTGAGGTCTGTTTCCAGTAGCATCCTGGCACCTTTTTTTAAACGAACATGCTGAATGTAATCATTGACACTTTCCCCGAATAGTTTCTTCACTTTTCGGTATAATTGTACCCTGGACAATCCGAAATGTTGTCCGAGGTGTTCCACTGAAAGACCCTGATTTGCAAAATTATCTTCCATAAACCGGGTAAATTGCACCGCAAATTGCCGGCCGGGATCTCCGGTTTCCGCCAGGCGCTTGTCGGACGCAAAGTTGCTGCTAAAACGTTCCCGTAAGATGGCACGTCCATTCAGAAGATTTTTGATGACCTCATTCAAAAATTCAAAGTGAAACGGTTTCGTCATATAGGCATCAGCACCACTCCGAATACCCTCAATTTTTTGCTCCATCGTTGTTTTTGCCGTCAGAATAATAACAGGGATATGGGTGGTCCGAATATCAGACTTAATGATTTTGGTAAATTGAAGGCCATCATTTCCCGGCATATTGATATCTGTAATAATCAGGTCGGGTCCTGTTTCAAATGCGATTTTAAGCCCTTCAATACTATCAGCAGCTTTTTTAATGGTGTAGATTACACTTAGTTTCCGGCAAAGAAATTCACGGAGTTCGGCGTTGTCATCCACGATTAACAGGGTGTTTTTTTTATTCTCCAGTGTTTTTTCTGGCGAAATTAAAAAAGTGTCAGGTGTATCTTCCGTATAAATGGCACTTACTTCATCATAGCCAGCGCGTTCTGCCGCTTTTTCAGGGGCAATTTGGTCGGCAGTAAAATGCTGATTTCCAAATGGTATCCGGATTTCGAACCGGGTACCCACATTTTTTTCACTCCACAGCATGATTTCTCCATGGTGGAGGTCCACCAACTCTTTGGATAAAGCGAGTCCAAGTCCATTTCCAACTGACCGATCTTTTTCTGCCTGAAAAAACCGTTCGAATGCCTGTTCTGAATACTCCTTACTCATACCTTTTCCGTTATCACCAATCCGGATAATTGCCTGCCGGGTGAAAGCATCCGATTCTACTGATACCTGAATTTTACCCCCTCCGGGCGTGAAACTAAAGGCATTTGACAACAGGTTGAAGATTACTTTGTCCAGCATGTTTTCATCAAACCAAAGGAGGATTTCACCATCCCGGTCGAAAAAGTGCAAATCAATATTGCGTTTTATGGCGTTTTTTTCAAACACCTTTACGATGTCGCTGACAAACTGCGTCAAATTATGTTCGCTGGCACGCACTTTCATTTTCCCGTTTTCAATTTTCCGGAAGTCCATGAGTTGGTTGATTAACCGCAGTAAACGCAAGGAATTTTGCCGGATCAGGCGGGCGTCGAATTTGGCTTCCCGCGTATTGACCGTTCCAGTGATTAAGCCCTCCACTGCACCGAGAATCAACGTCAGTGGTGTGCGGAATTCATGGGAAATATTGGTAAAGAACTGAAGTTGGGCATTATTGGCCTCTTCTGCCTGCTGCGATACACCGATTATTTGGTTGCGCTGCTGTATGATTTCTTCTTTTTGCACTTCTAATTGCAGAAATGCCTTGCGGCGTTCAAACAATGCTTTCCACAGACTGATGCCCAGTAAAGTTGCGGTAATCAGAATGATTAATAAAAACCAGGATACATTTTTTTGGTCGCGATAAAGGACTTGTTGCTCCAGTAATAGTTTTTGTTGTTTTTCTATACTGGCCTGTTGGTTCATAATTTTGGCGGCCTGCGTTTGCATTACCCGCACATTTCGCCAGTCGATTACAGTGCTTTGGAGGAGATTTTCTTTTTTAACCTGCTGACTGGATAAAATACCAGCAGCGAGTCTGATCGCTTCTTCGCCTCCGGTTGGGTACAACATTGTTGCGGTAAGGATACCATCTGAAACCCATTGAAGGCCAGCTGCCTGTCCGGGCAAACCATCGACTCCAATAATTTTTTTTTGCCAGCTGATCCCGAGTTTTTCACAATATTCCCACGCAGCAAGTGCCATTACGTCGTTGTGTGCAAAAATAATATCCGCCGCTCTGATTTCCTTTTCATGGTCGGGTAGCGCACTGGCAGCGCCTTCTTTACTCCACGCACCCAAAGCCATTCCGTTGAGGGTAATATTGGGCGAATGAGCGATGCTTGCAACAAATCCATCGTGGCGTTCGCGGGCCGGAGAAGAGCCGGGAAGTCCCCATATTTCAAAGACCTTTCCCGGAGCAGCACTGAGATGAGCGACATAATTACCCGCCTGTTTTCCGATTTCCCTGTTATCAGCACCGAGATAGGCCGAATAAAACTGTGAGTTGATTTTGCGGTCTGTTACAATTACCGGAATACCACTTTTAAACGCCTTTTCGACGGCAGCCGTGATAGGTGCAGATTCATTGGGAGAGACGATCAGCAGGTCAATTTTTTCATTAATGAAAGAGTCTATTTGTCTTACCTGTAATTCGTTGCTATCGTGAGCATCACGCATAATTAACTGTAAATCAGGATGATATGCAAGTTCTCTTAGCATGTCATTCAGCATAAAATGGCGCCATTGATCGCCATTGGTACATTGGGAAAAACCAATCAGCAGATGCGTTTTATCTTTTTCCTTTTGACAGGAAAGAAGGAGTGCGATGCTGGCAATAAAAGTTATAATAACCTGTCGATTTTTCACCTATTTGTGTTTGTAAACTGTTGTTAGCCGAGCGAAGGTATACATTGATTTGACTACCTTTGTCCTTTCAATTATAAATATCCTTGAACAATGTTTCGATTACCCGCTGAATGGGAACCACAAAGTGCCGTTCAACTTACGTTTCCGCATGCCGGTACCGATTGGACTGATATGCTCGATGAAGTATTGCCCTGTTTTGTTCAGATTGCAGCGCAGATTGCACGGTTTGAAAAAGTAATTGTGGTTTGTGCCGATGCTAAAGCGGTTCAGCAGTTACTGGCTAATATTCCTGAAGATCGGTTGGTATTGGCCGAAATACCTTCCAACGATACCTGGGCACGCGACCACGGCGGCATTACGGTAGTAGCCGAGGATGGCACTTATACAATTCTGGACTTTGTCTTTAATGGCTGGGGCCTCAAATTTCCTGCTTTCTATGATAACCTGATCACCAAAAGACTATACGAAAAAGGTGTTTTTCAGGCCGATATCCGGCACGGCGGTATTGCACTGGAAGGGGGCGGCATTGAAAGCGATGGCCAGGGTACACTGCTTACTACTGAGGAGTGCCTGTTGTCGCCCAACCGGAATCCCCACCTCTCTAAATTGGAAATTGAAGTATTCCTGAAAAAAACTTTCGGGCTGCAACAGGTGCTGTGGCTGCGTAATGGATATCTTGCCGGTGATGATACGGACTCCCATATTGATACCTTAGCCCGGTTTTGCTCTCCCGATACCATCGCTTACGTCCGTTGTGATGATCCCAATGACGAGCATTTCCCGGCGCTGACAAAAATGGAAGCCGAACTCCGGCAATTCCGTACCCTGGATGGCAAATCTTATCATTTGGTGCCGCTGCCCTGGCCTGATGCCTGTTACGCGGAAGATGGTCACCGGCTCCCGGCCACTTATGCAAATTTTCTGATCATTAATGGCGCTGTACTGGCACCAGTTTATAATGTTCCACAAGACGAAGCATCTCTGAGAATTCTGCAGACCCTATTTCCTGATCGCGAAATAATTGCAATCAATTGCCGGTCATTGATAGAACAACATGGATCTTTACACTGTGTGACCATGCAATACCCATTATATGTATGAAGTGGTGAGTGGTAAGCGGCTCACCACTCACCACTCACCACTCACCACTCACTTTTTTCATGCAACAACCGCTTGCCGATAGAATGCGCCCGCAGGACCTGACCACTTATGTTGGCCAGAAACATTTAGTGGGCGAAGGTGCTGTGTTACGGCAGGCGATTGAACGCGGTAAAATACCCTCTTTTATCCTTTGGGGCCCACCGGGGGTGGGGAAAACGACATTGGCTCAACTGATTGCCAATTTATTGAAAAAACCTTTTTACCAGTTGTCGGCCATTAATGCAGGGGTAAAGGATATTCGCGAGGCGATTGAAAGCGCCGACAAGCAGAACCTGTTCCAGTCGAAGGGGGCAATTTTGTTTATTGATGAGATTCACCGGTTTTCCAAAAGTCAGCAGGATGCGTTGTTGGGAGCTGTTGAAAAAGGGATTGTGACTTTGATCGGCGCGACAACGGAGAATCCCAGTTTTGAGGTGATTCCTGCGTTGCTTTCCCGTTGTCAGGTATATGTGCTGGAACACCTGTCGAAAGAAGAATTGATTGGCTTGGTCGATTATGCCTTAGCCACCGATGACGCACTTAGAAACGCAGGGATTGCGGTGCAGGAATACGATGCCTTGTTGTTATATTCCGGGGGAGATGCCCGGCGATTGCTGAACGCACTTGAATTGGTGTCCAACTATCGGGAAGAAGGACAATCGCTTTTGATTACCAACCAGTTAGTATCTGATTTGATTCAGAATAACGCTGCTTTATACGATAAAACCGGCGAACAACATTACGATATCATTTCGGCTTTTATCAAAAGTATGCGGGGAAGTGACCCCAATGCTACCGTTTATTGGCTGGCGCGTATGCTGGATGGGGGAGAGGACATTGAATTTATCGCCCGGCGGATGGTGATTCTGGCTTCTGAAGATGTTGGTTTAGCCAATCCCAATGCCTTACTGTTGGCCACTACCACCATGGATGCTATCCGAATGATTGGTATGCCGGAAGCACGGATCATCCTTTCCCAATGTGCTATTTATTTAGCGACTTCCCCGAAAAGCAATGCGTCTTATATGGCCATCAATGCCGCAATGGCTAAGGTGCAGGAAACCGGTAGTTTGTCGGTCCCGCTACACTTGCGCAATGCCCCTACCAAACTCATGAAGGATCTCGATTACGGCTCCGGGTATCGGTATGCACACGATTTTTCGGGCAGTTTTGTGCAGCAGCAGCACCTCCCCAAAGAAATCGACGGCACCATTTTTTATAACCCCGGACAGAATCCTGCGGAAGAACGGGTGAAAGCGACTTTGATGCAGCAGTGGAAAGGGCGGTATAAGTATTAATATGTTCAAAGATTTTCACCCGAAATCTTAATAGGTTTATGAAAAGCAGTATCCAGCCACCCTTTGGCCATTTTACGGAAAGTCCAGGCCAATAACCGGGAAGGAAGTACTGTATTCAACGCCCAAACACACCACCGCCAGGGCAATCGCTGGGCGTAATACGCCACCTGAGCAAGGCGGATTTCTTCCGACAATCGCCGGTACAGTTCTTTTTCATACCCAGCCAATATCGCTGCATCATACCGGCCAACCGTTACTGCTTTTTGGATAAACTGCGCCGCCAGATAGCCCGAAAGCATACTTGTTCCAATGCCTTCACCTGTCAAAGGGCAAATCAAAGATGCTGCATCGCCGACTAACAAAAAGCCATCTCCAAAGGGTTTACGTTGCCGCGACGACAACGGCAATCCCCATCCTGCAGGTTTATCTAACGGTACCGCATTCCGGAAACGGGGGGCGATCACTGGGTCTTCAGTAATAATACGCTGTAATTCATGGCGAATATTGATTTTCATCGCTGCCACGGGCTCGCTCAACATGATGAAGCCCACATTTGCCTCGCCATTGGGCAAAGCAAATATCCAGAAATAGGACCAGGGCAAACTGGCCGGAAAATGAAATTCAATCCATCCATCCGGATGTAGCCCGCTGACGCCTTTCCAATACTGGCGCTGCGAAGCGGCATGGTGGCGGCGCTCGATTTTTCGTTCCCCAAGGGTGCGCAATACCACCGAATGGTCGCCATCAGCGCCGATCACCAATTTGCAATTAATTTCCACCGGTCCATCGGCATTAGTTGCCAGCAATTGCCAGCCATTTCCTGCTCTGACGAGGGATTTTACAGGGGTTCCTGGTCGGAAATCAGTGAATTGAGGATCAAAACGCTGCACTAAAAAATGATCAAATTGTGCTCTCCGGGCTACCTGGTACAGCGGAAATGGCAAATCCTGCTGTCCGGGCTGGTAATCCAAATCAGTTTGCCGCCCATCGGGGGTGATGATACGGGTGCGATCGGGATACTTTTAAATATGGTATCTCCGCCAATCCTATCTAAGAGGATGGATATTCAGCACGGGAATACATTGATGGATATTTTGAAAAATATGCGCGGAACCCGGTTGGGAATAAGTATCCTAAGCGGTAGTTTTCAAGATGTATTATCCTTGATTGCCTAATTTCGATCTCTTTTTCTGTTTTCCATTCATTTTCTACATCACTGTGTTAACCTGATGTTGAAAATTCCCTGCCCAAATTTCTAAAATCCATCGTATTTTCGCCCCCCTATGCGGTTAAAAACGTTAGAATTGAAGGGATTCAAATCCTTTGCCAACGATACGGCCATCCATTTCAACTCGGATGTCACGGGTGTCGTGGGCCCCAACGGGGCAGGTAAAAGTAATGTGGTGGATGCTGTGCGCTGGGTTTTGGGTGAACAAAAAAGTACCCAACTGCGCCTCGACAAAATGTCGTCGGTGATTTTCAATGGTACCAAAAAACGGAAAGAAGCACAGGTCGCACAGGTGACCCTCACTTTCGAAAATACCAAAAATATCCTGCCCACGGAATATGCCAACGTAAGTATCAGCCGGATGCTGTATCGGTCGGGCGAAAGTGAATACCGCCTTAACGGGATTTCCTGCCGTCTTAAAGATATCACGTCGCTGTTTCTCGATACCGGTATCGGCCCTGATAGTTACGCTATCATCGCCCTGAATATGGTGGAAGACTTGCTCAGCGATCGGGAACATTCGCGTCGCCGGATGTTTGAACAGGCCGCTGGCGTGAGTAAATATAAAGCCCGGAAAAACGAAACCAAACAAAAACTTGAAGCGACAACGGCTGATCTCGACCGCGTGGAAGACTTGTTGTTTGAGATTGAAGATCAACTGAAAAAGCTGGAAAAACAAGCACTCCGCACCCAAAAATTCTATGAACTGAAAGCGGAATACAAAAAACTCAGTATAGAACTGGCTGTTCAAAATCTGTCGCTCCACAAAAAAAACTACAAGGATAAAGAAGCGCAAATCGCCCGTGAAGAGGATAATTACCGGGAGGTGGAAGCCAAGGTCCGCCAATCGGAAGCCGATACGGAAGCCCTGCGTAAAATGCACCTCGACAAGGAAACTTCTCTCAGTGAACAGCAACAGGATGTAAATCAACTTACCGGACGGATTCGCGGAAAAGAGAATGAAAAAGGCATGATAGAGCAGAAAAAAGCCTATTATGAACAGGATCTTCGCCGCCTCGACGACCAGATTGGTAAAGCTGCTGAATCTATCCGGCAGCTGGAAGTGGAAGTGGAAGGGTATCAAACCGATCTTAATTACGAAAAAAGGGTCGAAGCCGAACTGGAAGAAGCGCTAGAGCAAGCGCGCCTCCTGCTGGAAAAAGTACGCTCCGATCACAACCTCCTCAAGGGCAATCTCGATGAGTTTATCAAAGAGCAGCAGACGGTCGAACGAACTATTGTGGAACTCGAAAAACAACGCGCCGTTCAAACCAACCAACTGGACAACCTTCGCCGCGATGTAGAACGCACTTTAGCAGATGTGGCGCTGCGCCGGGAAGAAATGAAGGTGTTGGGTGGTAAAATTGATGACCTGGAAAAGTCAGAAACCATCCAGGCGAAAAAAATCGCCGAACTGGAGGCCGTAGAAAATAAACGCCGCCTGGATGTAGAACTGACGGAACAGGAAATTGACACCTTAAGCAAAAAAATAGCAGACCATAATCGGATTCTCGACGCTAAACGCAACGAGTTCAAACTGACCAAAAGTATGGTCGAAAGCCTCGAAGGGTTTCCGGAAAGTATCAAATTTCTGAGTCAACAAAAAGAATGGGCGAAAAACTGCCCGTTGCTCTCCGACCTGATTTATGTGCGGGAAGAATTTCGGGTGGTCATTGAAAATTACTTGGAGCCCTACCTTAATTATTACGTTGTGCCCGATGCAGATGCAGCGGTGCAGGCGATCCAATTGTTGGGCCGGAGTCAGAAGGGTCGCGCGAATTTCTTTATGCTGGATGCTTTTAACCAGTATCAGGCACCACTCACGCTGACTCCGGGCGGTGCTCGCGCGGTTGATTTGGTAGAAGCAGATGCGCAATACCGGCACCTGGTCGAATTCCTGTTGGCCAATGTGGTGATTATCGAAGATGCATCGGTTAATACAATGATACCACAGGACGGGATTACTTATCTCGCCAAATCCGGCGCATTTACCCGCCGCCAATTTTCGATGTCGGGTGGTTCCGTTGGCCTTTTTGAAGGCAAAAAAATTGGTCGTAAAAAGAACCTGGAAGTGCTGGAGGTAGATATTCGCAAGTTTGAAGGGGCAGAAACCGATTACAGCAGCCGGCTCAATGCCCTGCGCACCAAACTGGCTACCTTGAAAGCAGCCGATCAAAGCGCCTTCCTCACCCGCGCCCGCGGCGATCTGGGCGGTTTGCAAAGTGAAAAATCAGGCCTCCAGGCGAAAATGGATAATATCGCCATGTTTGTCCAAAATTTTGATGCCAAAGCAACAGAGAGTGGCGACCTGATTAAACAATTGGAAGCCAGCAATACCTCCCTCGGGGTGCAATTGGCCACTAATCAAAAAGCCATTACTGCGGTGCAGGACCGCTTGTCCTCGGCCGATGGTTCTTTCCGCGATGTGGCGGAACAATTGAGTCAGTTCAGTCAGGCTTACAACCAGAAAAATATCGAATTTATCCGCCAGCAAAACAGGGTCACGGCACTACAACAGGAACTGACCTTTCGCGAAAAAAGACTCGGCGAACTGCAGGCACAAACTACCCAGAACCGCGCTTCTCAGACCCGCCTGAAAGAGGACCTGGAATTTGCTGTTTCTGAAATTGCCCGGATAACGCAGGACTTGACGGTTGCGTATACGGAAAAGAAAAATAAGGAAGCGACACTTTCAGAAGTGGAACAAACTTATTTTAAAGCCCGGAATGAAATTCTTGCTTTGGAAAACCAACAGCGCGAAATGTTCCGCAAACAACAGGAATTACAGGCGC
>JBILHQ010000370.1:0-3660 GCA_044350415.1 Saprospiraceae bacterium
TATTCTGCTTTTAATTTCAAATGCGAAAGCACTTCTTCAGGGCTCTTAAATTCAAACTCAATCTTATCGTCGTCCTTTACTTTTTGAACACCTTCCAGCAAAATCTTTTCATCCTTGGAAAGACCGCTTTTCACTACATACAAGTCGGGTACTTCCCCGGTGATGGTGATTTCCCGGGACTTCACCGCATTGTTCTGGTCAATGACAAAAACATACTTCTTGTTCTGGATTTCGTAAGTGGCTTTTTGCGGAATGATCAGGGCATTACTAACGGGAACGGTCATTAAAACCTTACCGGTTTCGCCATTCCGGAGCAGTTTATCCGGATTGGGGAAAATGGCCCGGAAGGCAATATTGCCCGTTTCATTATCGAATTCACTTTCGATTACCTCAATCTTCCCTTTATATTTCAACCGGGTATTATTGGCCAGCAACAGACTTACCTCATTGTTGCCCCGACCTTTTATATTGGTTTGATATTCAAGGTATTCGGGTTCAGAAACATTGAAATAGACAAACATTTGGCTGTTGTCCGAAAGACTGGTCAACAGTTCGCCTTCTTCGATAAGACTACCTGGTTTTTTAGGAAGGCGGTCGATATAACCGTCGAAAGGTGCCTTGATTTCGGTAAAGGACAAATGGATTCTAGCCATGGACGCCTCAGCTTTTGCCTGTTCGACTTTGGCTTGTGCCAGCGCCTGTTCGTTTTTGGACACGATATTTTTGTCGGCCAGTACCGTGATATTCTGCAATTCGATTTCAGCAGCTTTCACTTCGGCTTCCGCTTTTTGCAGTTCTGCCTCGTACAATTTGGGCATGATTTTGAACAGCATTTGGCCAGCTTTTACAAATTGTCCTTCATCGACATAGATTTTTTCGAGGAAACCTTTTTCCTGTGCATGGATTTCGATGTTCCGCACCGAGCGAATCTGAGCAACATACTCCTTGGTAAAGGAAGTGTCCATCATGGCCGGACTGGTTACAACGAATTTAAAAGTCTCCTCCTTTTCGTCTGTTTCTTCTTTTTTTGTAGCACAGCTAACAAGGCTCACGACGGAAATTAATCCCGTGAGCATCACAGTTTTGATCATAATTTAAAATGAGATTGGAGCGAATTAACGCAGTGGATTCAGAAATTTATATGGATGTTTCCTGTATCGCCAGAACGGCAATACCAAGTAAAGCAGACGTATCCTGCAAATCCAGCCGGAATGCGTGGGTACACCGTCAACAGACTATCGTCTGGTAATAAATGAAGTGGAAATTAAATTCTCAGGGCCCTGTTGGTCAGGTAGATAGGCGTGGTATTGCCACCCAAAGAGAGGGATGGAATAAACTTACGGGTAACAAAGAACAGATTGGCAAAATTGGCCGACCACTTGTTCTGCAAACAATCTTTTCCGGAAAAAACCTTACCGCCGCTATTCTCATTTTCTTCGATGGTGTTGTCGTCCACCAGGTCAGGGAAGTCGTCTTCCATCACCCCGATGATCACCGGATTGTCCAGAAAAGCAGTAAGGTACTGCTCCACAACAAGTTGTTTGGGAGCGTGACCGTTTGAATGTTGGTGTACTGCGGAATGGAAATTATTTCCGAGGCCCAACCCCAAGGTAAATAGATAAAGGAAAAACATCACTATCCTCATGAGCCCGCAAAGGTAGAGCCGCATCTATAAAAAATAGGTGTTTTTGACTGTTAACAAATGCTAAAAGGCTCCAATGCCAATATTTTTTGTTGTTGGGAAGATATGGCACGTGTGTACGGTCGTGGTTGGGAGGAATGGAGAAATATAATTAGGAGAAAATAGAAGTGGAATTTTGGATTTTTTGGATTTTGCCGGGCGTGAGGTCGCCGGAACACGGATTTTCAGGATGGGACACGGATTCGATCCAGCAAAATAGAAGTGACGTGGCCGTATTCATGCTGAGGGGAAAAGCGGTCATAGTCCATTGGATACCGGCAGTTTTATTGTTCAGAAACTTTTGCGTGATGATAACAGATGTTTTCAAACCAGCATGTCGCTTTAAGCACGCAATAATACGACTACTATCAGGATAGCGTATTGACTTGTTGCGGTGGGAGCGCCAGAGCCCAAAATAGAGGTTTCGGGTTCTGTGACTTCCACCGTCAAGTCGCGTACCAACCGGCCAAATGCCTGTTTAACTCAATTGTAACCTGATTCTTAAAATCTCGACGACTTCAGCACCACATCTGCATCTGCCCAAGCCTTCTTGAATTTGGACAGTGTTACCTTCGCCTCGGCCTTCTTGCCTTGTTCCTTCAGACTTTGGTAAAGCCCGAATAGTGACCATCCATTGTTGCGGTTCCAGGCGAGGTCTTCCCGATAGGCTTTCTCTGCTTTTTGGGCCTGCCCAGCTTCCAAAAGGATGGCACCCAAGACCTGCCGAACGGGTTGGTGCCAGTTTGCAGGTTCACTGTACGGAAGGTCATCCTCAGCAACCACGGCCCGTTCAAGTGCTTCAATGGCGGCTGGATAATTGCGTTGAGCGGCCAACAACTCGCCCTTAACGACGGAACTGGTAATGATCGTCAAATCCTGCAAAACGGTGAGCATTATACTGTCTTCCTTGCCCAGTGGCTTGCCTTTGCTTTCTTTCTCCATTTTTTCACGTTCGGTTTTCAAAAACGAGATGGAGAGTTTGTCCATGGCCGCCAATTCTCCTGCAGCCTTGTCCAACATCCCTTTACGGGTATAAGCGATGCCACGTGCATAGTGCCATATCATGCGCAATTCTTGCAGTTCATCCACAGGGGAAGGGGTAGTGAGTATGTCATTCCATTGGCCAAAACGAACATAAGCCTCCAGGGGTACAGACAGGAAGTATTGATTTTTACTGGCTATGCCCACGGGTGTTCGCCGGGCCAACTTTTCAGCAGTTTGAATCGCCATTTTGCTCTTGCCCTCAAAAGTTGCCGCCGACCAGAGGAAATGGATATTGTGCGGATAATAGCCTAACGGATATTCCCCTTGTGCCTGGCAGGCGGTGATATATTCCTCGTCCCGCTGAATGGCTAATAGGTTGCAATACTCGGCATCGGCATAGCGACCGACCCTGATATAGATATGCGAAGGCATGTGTACCAGATGCCCCGATGCAGGTATTAAGGAACCGAGCAAATCGGCACTGGCCACACCCCGGTCCGGCGTTGAGGATGCTTCCACGATATGGATATACAAGTGCTGCGCAACAGGGTTATTCCTATCGGTGGCAATGACCCGCTCCAGCGCCTTCACGGCCTCCGGAATGCCCGCCCTGGGCGTACCCGATTTGTCGTAATAATCCCACGGCATGGTGTTCATCACCGCATCGGCGTAGAGCGTGAGCACCTCTGGGTCGGTGGGGTAGCGCTGCGCAAGGGTCATCATGGCAGCAGCATAGACCTTGTTGAGAGCGTCCCGGTTCACAGCGGTGGAATCAGCAAAGCGGGTGGCCATGGTCTCCACTAAATCCTGCTCTTTCTGGTTGGTCGAATGGCGGAGCTTCAATGCCTGTTGAATCGCCTCGAAGGCTGCTTGTTCCCGCTTCATGTCAGGTTTGGTATCGTTGAGGTTAGGGCCCAGGGCAAGGGCCTTCCCCCAATAGGCCATTACGAAATTGCTGTCCAGGCGGGCTGCCTCCGAAAACGCCCGGTGCGCCT
>JBILHQ010000204.1:0-11128 GCA_044350415.1 Saprospiraceae bacterium
GGTGGGCAGACTTGTCAAAGGAACGGATTTGGAATGACTTTTCCCGCAAATTGTTGGCGCATTTTCCTAAAAAAAATCACCGGACGAAATAATATCGCCCGGTGATTTTATCAAAATTGACTACTGAGTATTATATCCTAGTAACCAGGATTTTGCGAAAGTTTGTCGTTTTTGTTGATCTCGTCGCGACCGATAGGACGGAAATACATTTTATCCACCCATGTACGGGTTTCATTTTCTGTATTATTCACTACCGTATAAACGTAATCGTAAACGGACTTGTCGTAGCGATAAGGTACGATCGGAGAAGCACCGGCCTTCAGTTTTGCCTGAACGTTGATGGCTTGAATACCCCGGCCTAAGGTGGTCGGTGCAATCATCCACCTGCGGGCATCATGGTAACGGTGTTCTTCGTAAGCCAATTCGATGCGGCGCTCATTCCGGTAACGGCTTTTCAGGGCCTCTCCGCCATCAGTAACCGCAGGCATACCTACGCGGAAACGGATTTTATTCAACCACGCTTTTGCTTCTGCTTCTTCTCCCAATTCAATACAAGCTTCCACATAATTCAATACTATTTCGGTGTAGCGGATAAACGCCCATGGAATTTCCTGCGCATTGGATTGGTTATCCGGCAAAGCAGGATCTGGATCGATAAACTTGCGGACGTAATAGTGTGTCCGGCTACCGTTCCAGTTTTCAACTGCCGATTCGCGGGTATCAATACCGTTGAGCATGGTACCAGTACCATTTTCATAATAACCAGTTTGAATTTGATCAGCAGGGTCGAGACCAGCTACATCAGCCGGGCGTGGCTTCCAGTTGGATCCGTCATGCAAAACAGTTGCGTCAAAACGGGGATCCCGATTGTCGTATGGTGCTGCTTTATGAGCCGGATTGTTCCAATCAAAGCTAGAGCCATCCATCATTTCATAGTCATCTACCAACTGCTGAATCGGCGTATTTCCAGCCCAGTTGTGGTAACCATTTGGACCGTTATTGATACCGTTGTGGATACCTCCCAGTGGCCAGTTGCTTTCCTGCGTATATGCAGCAGTGAGTGAACGTTCGAAAATCAACTCCGCGGCACCGCCGGGATCAGCAGCTTTACTTTTTCCGCCCATCGCCATAGCGACAGCGTTGTTAGTACCTTCTGAAGGAGACACAGGTGCCGAAAGGTCGGTTTTATAACCAGTTGTAGCATCTAATACCACTTTTGCAGCTGCCTTTGCAGCTTGCCAGCGGGCAGTACGATCGCCACCAGTATAAGCCACCAGATTTAAATTTGGATAAGCAGATAATGTGCTGGATTTTGCCGAAGCAGTTGTTGCATCATGCAGATCGCTGGCTGCATAAAGCAGCACACGCGATTTGAGTGCTAAAGCGGCCAATTTGGAGGCACGACCCGGTGTTTCGGGTTTACCATCCAACAATTGAGCTGCTTTGTCCAAATCAGCAACGATAAAGGCGATACATTCCTCATAAGTATTCCGGGCAACGGTGTAATCCTCATTCAGTCCGTATGACTTACTGATGATAGGCACACCACCATAAAAACGTACTAATTGCTGGTAGTAATACGCACGCAAAAAATACGCTTCTCCAGTGAGCCGGTCGCGAAGCGTAGTATTGGTGAACGTGGATGTGGGCAGATTTTCCAATGCAATATTGGCCTGCCGAATGGCTAAGTACATGTTGCCCCATTCGTAGGTGCTGCTGGTCCATGCCAAATTGGATGGGGTTTCAGAGCCTTCGTTAAATGTATTGATATTCCGCCCTGCGTGGGTAAACATCGCCTCATCGGTTAACGCGGCCTGGCCTTGCTCTTCAAAACCGCCGTATCCCAAATAGGAATACACATTAAAAATAAAAGCTTCCGATAAAGGACCATCTTTCCAGGTCGCATCGCTCGAAATTTTGTCGAGTGGTTTGGTATCTAAAAAATCGTTATTGCAAGACCAATAACCAAAGATACCGACCACCATCAGGAGGTTAATTACTTTGTTATGCTTCATTGTTGTTGTTATTTGTTTTAAAATGTTAAACTAAATCCTGTATTGATAACCCGGGATTGTGGGTAATAAACGCCACTTGCTGAGTTAGATTCAGGATCAAAGATATTGTTAGCTGCGATAGTAAACAAGTTAAATGCATTGACATATACCCTGAAACTGCCGGCTTTTACCTTGTTCACTAAATCCCGATTGAAGGTATAACCAAGTTCGATGTTTTTTAAACGAACATAGTCTTTACTGAAAAGGAAAGAGGTGTTGTTACCAAAGTTGCCACCAGTATAATAGGTATCGCCACGACTTGCCAGACGTGGATACTCGCTGCTTGGGTTCTCAATACTCCAACGATGATCATTGCTGTATTTCAGGAAGTTACCAATGTCGCCAGATTCAGTGGAGATACGGCGGGAAGCGCCTGTTGCACCCTGAAGCAGGGCCGAAAGGTCGAAACCAGCATAATTTAAGCTCATGTTAGCGCCAAAATTGAATGTTGGATAGCCATTGTCGTTGAGACGCACCTGGTCATCAGCATCAATCTTGCCGTCGCCGTTGTAGTCCTTGATACGCAAGTCACCAGGAATAAGTTGGCTGGTAACACCGCTGTAATCTACGGTATTCGCTTCGATAGCCGCTTTGTCTTTGAACACGCCATCTGCCTCGTACACAAGATAACCGCCAATGGATTTGCCTTCCTGGCGCTGGTATTCCGGTGCGCCTGGTACTTCGTCCATAAAGATCACTTTATTTCTGGCATATCCACCGTTAATTCCAGCGCGGAACTGCCATTTGCTGGAAGCAGGGGAATTGTACGATAAGTTAAATTCAACACCTTTATTCTCCACCTTTCCTGCGTTTACTGGTGGCAACAGGGAGCTAATACCAGAAGAAGCGGGAGTTGAACCTGTTTTTTGAATCAGGATCTGGTCGCGTTTGTTAGAAAAGACCTCTGCGGTGAGGTCAATCCGGTTGTGGAAGAAAGATGCATCTAAACCAAAATTAAGGTTAGTTGCACGCTCCCAGGTAAAATCGGGGTTTGCCAGGACAGCCTCTCCTAATGTATTGACGACGGTACCATTGATCGGATAAGCGCCGAAAGCATAAGTGGAAAGGTATGCATACTCTTGAAGGCGACCGTTATAATAAACCTGGTCGTTACCCATTTGACCATAAGAGGCGCGAAGTTTCAGGTAATTAACGGCTCCATCTTTATTGAAAAAATCTTCATTAGAGATATTCCACCCTGCCAAAATACCAGGGAAGAAACCAAAACGACTTGCTTTAGGGAAAATGTAAGAACCGTCATAACGCCAGATGAACTCGGCCAGATATTTTTCTTTGTAACCATACTGGAATCGGCCATAATAGCCAAGACGTGCCCGCTCAAATGCACTGCCGCCTGTATTTTGCTGATCAGTACCACCTGCAAAAAGTTGATCCACCGCAGGAGAGATAAAGTTCCGGCGGTATGCAAAGAAAAAGTCGCCTTTAAATTCCTCTTTCGTTACTCCAGCTAATGCTCCAAAATCATGGTCACCAGATTTGACATTATAACTGAGCAAAGATGACAGGTTAGTGTTCAATATCGTACTGGCCGCCTGAGACAAACGGGGGTCAGTGAAGTTAGAACGCACCGCCCCTACTAAAAGAGGGGTTACACCATCAGCCTCATAAGAAACTTTGTCCCAGGAATAGAGTTCCCAAGGTGTTTGCCAGGTTTTTTGTGACCTGTTGTTCCGGTCAATCGCTGCACTGAGCGTCAGTTTTAAACCTGCAATCCATGGGTTGGTGATATCTACGCCGCCGTTCAATTGCATATAATCCGTAGGATCCTGCACATAACCGGTAGCATTGGTAGTTACAACATAAGGATTCTGGCCATTTTCAATATCCGGACCAGGCTTGCCATTCGGCCAAACCTCTGGTTCGCCCGGACGACCACGCATCAACATACGGAAGATTGCACCCGATGATTCCGTTGGGAAGTTACGGTCCTCGCGGCGCATCATAGCACCCATGTTGACATTCATGTACTGGTTCAACTTCACATCCAGATTAGTCCGTGCATTGTACTGCTTGTAATAGGTTGCTGAGTTTTTATAGATGGCATCCTGAAATACATAGCCAAGTGAAGCCATATACTTCACATTGTCAGAACCTCCGCTTACCTGGAGGTTTTGGCGGTTTTGGGGAGCCCATTTTTTGAAGGCATCGCCAAACCAATCTGTGTTGGGGTGTCCCCATGGATCAGAGCCATCGCCAAACTTGCGCACATCATCCGGACTGTAGTTAGCATTCAGTGTCGAAACGCCATCAGTTGGAGAGTCATACGAACCAGTTGCTGCTATACTTGCACTGGCTGCCTGCCATTCATCGACTGGAATCGTTTTGTAGATAGGCAATTCGTTCATGATTTTGGCATATTCCACTGCGTCCGACATTTTAGGCACGACAGTCGGTTGCGACCAGCCGCGATTAAAATTGTAAGTCAGCGTTGGTTTACCTGATTTACCTCTTTTCGTGGTAATCAGGATAGCACCATTGGCTGCACGTGCACCGTAAATGGCAGCAGAAGCATCCTTCAGAACCGAAATAGACTCCACGTCCTGCGGCGCTAACCGTCCAAGACCACCGTCCCGGTCAGGAATACCGTCAATAACGATCAGCGGGCTGCTGTTACCCAGTGTGTTGATACCCCGGATATTGATAGTCGCACCATCATAGCCCGGCTCACCACTCGTTTGGATGACAACCACACCAGGTAAGCGCCCGGCAAGGGAGTTGGAAAGGTCAACCGACGGGGATTTGATCAAATCCGCGCCTTTGACAGCCGATACGGCACCCGTCAAGGTTTCCTTTTTTTGGGTACCATAGGCTACTACAATTACCTCGTTTACTGAAGTAGCTGTCTCCGCCATGACAATGTCGACAATGGAACGTCCAGTAATGTCGACTTCCTGTGTTTCGTAACCAGTGTAGCTAAGTGTCAGCGTATTCTGGCCAGGTGGCACATTCAGACGGAACTTACCGTCGCCGTCAGAAACTGTTCCGGCTGTAGTACCTTTAACTACGATAGTGACACCCACCATGGGAGCACCTTCTTGGTCCTTTACTGTACCATTTACTCCCTGGCTAAAAAGCAGGTTAACGGACAGCAACAAACCGGTTAGCAGTAGCAAACTGCGCCAGCCCTTTGCGGGCTGAAGTTGAAAAACTTTAAATGTTAGGTATTTATACATTGGCAAACGTTTTAGGTTAACGTAGGGCTAAAGATATCTACAGGTATTTCAAATAACAAAACGGTTGTTAAACGGTAATTAAAAGTCGTGGGTGGAGAAGTTGGCGCAAAGCGTTTAAAATTGGCAATTACATTAATTATTTATCTTTGCAATCGTTTGCGCAAATTTTCATAAATTTGATTTTTTTTGTTTCCTATTGAAAAAAACGATCTGGCAGAAATAAAATTCTGTTTTTTTAGAAATCACCCGATATGCACAAACATCAGGCAACTATAAAAGAAATTGCACAGGCATTAGAAGTGTCAATATCTACAGTTTCGCGTGCACTGCAGGATGATCCCCGCATAGGTATTCGCACCAGAATGCGGGTGAAGGACCTGGCCGAAAAACTACATTATGTGCCCAATCTGGCTGCTAAATTTTTGCGGAAACACAAGACATTTACCATAGGTGTATTGCTGCCACTACTACAGGAAGAATTTTTTTCAATGGCCATTACGGGTATTGAAGATGCGCTGGCTGATACCGGTTATAATGTTATTATTGCACAGAGCCGCGACCAGTTTTTGCGGGAAGAGAAGGTGGTGCGCTCTTTCCTGAATACCCGAGTTGATGGGGTTATTGCAAGTATTTCCGCAGAAACCACTGATTATCAACATTTTTCAACCTTAAAGGAGTTTGGTATTCCAATGGTGTTTTTTGACCGGGTCCCTAAAAACTTTCCTGCTCACAAGGTACGTTCCAATGTGGAGGAAGGTGTAAGACTGGTGATGGAATACTTGACGAAAAGGGGCTTTAGTAGAATAGCATTGCTCAACGGACCTGCTTCGCTCGAAATCTCACAGGAACGCTTTCTGGGCTTTAAAGATGCGCTGCGTAAGTCAGGAAATGCAATAGATGAAAGCCTGATTAAATTTACGGATTTCACTAAAGAAGATGTGGCCCTGAAAATGGAAGATCTTTGTTTCAACAATGGCCGCCGCCCCGAAGCCATTCTCGCATTCAACGATTATGTAGCACTTCACGCCATGAAATGGTGTACTCAAAACGGGTTGAAGCCCAATGCTGACATCGTTTTTGCCAGTTTTGCGAATTTGCCACTAACGAATTATCTCGAAAACCCGCCAGTTGCCTCGATCGAACAATTTGCTTACCAAATGGGACAACACGCAGCCCAACTCTTGCTGGAGATTCTTAAAAATCCCGATCAGGAAACCATGGAATACCGGGAAATAATGCTGCCAACGCAACTGGTTATTCATAGTTAGTACTGTATTTGGTACTAAAAGCTTGTCTGGGATTTTTTTGAACTGCAAATCCCGGGCATGTTCTTAAATCATTGGTTTGTTATTCCCCTTGGGTACGTTGAAAAAATATGAGGTAAGAATTGGAACCACAAATATGCCTATGGTAAAGACAGAAATGAGGACATCAGCAGTTTTACCCTCTAAAAACAGGCTGATTGTGGATTCCGGATATAAGTGGCTGAACAACGATGCAGAAAGTTTGAGCCCCAGTACTCCGATGACAATAAAGGCAATTGTTTCCAGAAAATTGAATTTTTCCATCAGTTTTACAAAGGTTTGCGCTACAAAACGCATGGCCAGAATACCAATAAATACACCAATGTAAATCAGATTAATATTATCGGTAAATGCTACTGCTGCAAAAACATTATCGATCGAGAAAGCCAGGTCCATCAATTCAACCAGCGCAACGGTCGCCCAAAAGTTTCCCAGAGATCCAACCGTAACGCGGTAAAGCCAGTTGTTCTTTTTGTCGACATAATCGTCGGTAGGATCATTCGGTGTTGATTTGCCTTTGAAATAACTATAGGTGAGGAAAAGAAGGTACAACCCGCCTAACGGCTTAAGCCACCAGATCTGAACAAGCCATGCTGCAAAATACAGGCATAAACCACGAAAAACGTAGGCCCCAAGAATGCCGTATTTAAGGGCTTTTTCTCGCTGCTCTTTGGGCAAATCCATCACCATCGTCGCCAAAACGGCTGCATTGTCTACCGAAAGCAAACTTTCTATTACGATTAGGTTGAGCACAACAAGGCCTGCTGCCTGTAGGTCATGGCCCAGTATCTGGTATAAAAAATCCATTATTATATAAAAAATATAAAATTAAAATCAAAAAACGCTACAAAAGTAGTTGATATTCAATGCAACTCCATTTTTTAAATTTTCAGGAATATTCTTTCCCCGTTTTAAAAAATCTTGTACTTCTCCAACTCCGGCAATTGCGCGTCAATCCGTTTGACCAATTTCGGCAGTTTTATCGTTGGAACTGCCGGGGATAAATAGTATTTGTGGTAAAACAGGTTGCAGGTTATAATGTTTTTCCAGCCAGTGCTGGGTCCCTGCAATGGTTTCATCGGCGCAATCGTGGTGCACTGTCCAAACCGCAACATTCGCCAGGGGCCATCACCCCGCAGTGGATTGTTACCAGACCCTCACAGGAATTCGGATGGAAATCATGCGTATTGATCTCAAGCGGCAAGGCGCAGTCCTCGAAATGCAGGCAAGGAACCTGCCGGACTAAACATTTTTTGAAAAAAAGTGTTAATCAAACCATCCAATCAACATACTTGCAGCAACTTTGTGCTGTTTATAAATCATCAGTTATGGAATCAGCAGTAAAAAGTCCGGTAATGCTCTATACCGAGCAAACACCTAATCCGGAAGCGCTCAAATACGTGACGAACCGCCTTTTATACCGCGGTATCGCCGATTTTAAAGAAAAAGACCTGGCCGCAGAATGGAGTCCCTTGGCGAACAGCCTTATGGAATTGCCTTATGTGAAAAGTGTCTATTTCAATAACAATTACGTGACCATCATGAAGGAATTCAATTATGAATGGTCCGATATTATGTTGAAAATCAAAGAGTTTGTTAAGGAATACGTAGAGAAAGGTGGCGAAGTGGTAAAGGAAGGGTTTACCGCCTATATCGAATCGGTGGAAGCAGCCAGTAATGCCGGTCAATTCTCCGGGGAAGATGGTGAAATTGCTCGTAAAATCAAAGACCTGATCGATATGTATGTCAAACCCGCCGTAGAAGGCGATGGTGGCAATATCGAATTCAAAGCCTATGAAAAAGGGAAAGTATATGTCCAGATGCAGGGTTCCTGCAGTGGCTGCCCGTCTTCATCGGTCACCCTGAAATCGGGTATTGAAGGGATGCTGAAAAGAATGGTGCCTGAGGTAACCGAAGTGGTGCAGGAAATGGTATAACTTTTATGTCCCTATTAAAAAAACTTGCCGGCGAAACTGCTATTTATGGTTTGAGCAGTATTGTCGGCCGTTTTCTCAATTTTTTATTAGTACCACTTTATACCCGCCAGTTTACACCTGGAGAATATGGAGTGGTCAGCGAATTGTACGCCTATTCGGGCTTTCTCATGGTACTTTTTTCGTACCGGCTCGAATCGGCGTTCTTTCGTTATGGGACAGATGAAAAGGAGCGGAATTCCGTATACTCTACTGCATTATTATCCCTTTTGGGGTCTTCCGTCTTTCTACTTCTTGCTATTTTTGTTTTTACACCGGAAATATCCGGCACATTAGGCTATGCCGCACACCCGGAATATATCCGTTGTTTCGCGCTGATCCTTGCATTGGAATGCTTGAGTGAGCTTCCTTTTGCCCGCTTGCGACTGGAGCAAAGACCCAAACGTTTTGTGGCCGCCAAATTGGTTAATATTGGTCTAAATATCGTCCTCAATCTTTTCTGGGTAGTTTTTTGTCCCTGGATGTTTGCACATGGATTCACCTGGGTACGCATCGTGTGGTTGCCAGACGTAGGCGTAGGTTTTGTATTCCTGTCCAATTTATTGGCCAGTTTAGCTACGTTGCTGTTTCTTCTCCCGGAAATCCGGAAAATGCAATTCCAGTTCGATGTCGAGCGTTGGAAAAAAATGATGCGGTATGCCGGCCCGTTGGTGATTGTTGGATTTGCCGGTGTGATCAATGAAATGCTCGATCGGGCGATGCTAAAACAGTTGCTGCCCGGTACGCCCGCAGAAAACCTGGCACAACTCGGGATTTACAGCGCCAATTACAAATTAGCGATGCTGATTACCTTGTGTACGCAGGCCTATCGGTATGCCGCTGAACCCTTTTTCTTTCGCAATGCCGAGGGCAAAGATGCCTTACAGCTCCAGGCCAATGCTGCCAAATGGTTTACGATTGCCGGCTCAGCGGCTATTTTGGGTATTCTGTTATTCTTAGATTTATTTAAACATTTTATCGGGGTCAGATTCCATAGTGGCCTCAAAGTAGTGCCCGTCCTGTTACTCGCTAACCTCTTCCTGGGTATTTATTACAATTTTTCTGTGTGGTATCGCTTAAAAGACCGCACGATGACCGGCGCATGGATAGGCATCGCCGGCGCTGGAATTACTATTTTACTTAATTTGTGGTGGGCGCCTGTATTGGGTTACATGGGGGCTGCCTGGGCCACTCTTGTTTGCTATTTTTCTATGGCATCCGCCACGTGGTGGACTGGCCGGATGTTACATCCAGTTCCCTATCCATTGGGAAAGATGGCCTTTTTTATAGTGCTGGCTTTCGCGCTTTTTGGTCTGAGTGAATGGATAAAACCAATGATTGATCATCGGTTTATTCGATTGACGGTGAATGCTTTTTTAATACTTCCTTTTTTGTTGGCGGCTTACCGGGAATTCAGCGAATCCTGAATGAAGGAATAATTAACGTGAGCCCGGAGATGCTTACTATTCCACCCCCCTTTTGCGATGTTTTTTTTATGTAGAACCATGGAAAAAATGCATAGAGCGTCACGGGGACGAAGATGGCGGCTTTATATGCGGAAGTGTGAGTGTTCAGTAATTGTTGAGGTAATAAAAATCTACTCTACGTTTCCGTGTGTCTCCGTGCCCTTTTTTAGGTGATTCTCTGTGCAAAAAAAATGGCAACGGGAATTGAATGACAATTATCGCTGAGCTCAAGTTAAAATAAATATTGTAGTTGTAAAAAAAACCGTACATTTGCATCATTGTACCAGTACACTAATGCTATAAAATGAGATTGAATACCTGATCGTCAACCGCTTGAGCGTTGTTTTGATTTCAGATGCAAGATTTCAGATGTAAGATTTGCGGGCAATGCTTATTTTCTTCCAGGAGAATGCGGAATACCCCAAACCATACTTCCATATGCTCTTATATCCCAAATCTTATATCTCAAATCAAAAACGCAACTCTTAAATAGTTCCAATCCTCAAGTAATTGGCGACCGAATATCTACTATCTCAAAACAATTCACTTAATTTTTTTGTTTTTTCAGAAAATATTGAAAATGAAATTCACACCAATATTTGATCATCAGCGGCCTATTTTAATTGCAGGTCCTTGTTCGGCCGAAACTGAAGAGCAGGTAATTACCACTGCTCACGGATTAAAAGACAGTGGTATACAACTTTACCGGGCAGGAATATGGAAGCCACGCACGCGACCAGGAGCATTTGAAGGCGTAGGTGCGCCGGGGCTGAAATGGTTGAAGCAAGTCAAGGAAGAAACAGGGTTGAAAGTCACCACAGAAGTGGCCAATGCGCAGCATGTATATGATTGTCTGAAATACGGCATAGATGTATTGTGGATTGGGGCACGCACTACTGTTAACCCTTTTTCGATGCAGGAAATCGCAGACGCGATGGCAGGCAGCGATATTCCGGTGATTGTAAAAAATCCGATTAATCCTGATTATAAATTATGGGTGGGTGGTATTGAGCGTCTTTACAAAGCGGGGATTCGCCGGATAGCAGCGATACACCGTGGTTTTTCGAGTTACGCTGATTCCAAGTACCGCAACATTCCGAGGTGGCAGATGGCGATCGACCTCATGCAGGAGTTTCC
>JBILHQ010000205.1:0-11124 GCA_044350415.1 Saprospiraceae bacterium
CGAAGATCTCTATTACCGCCTGCTGGGATTACCTATTATTTTGCCGCCGCTTCGCGAACGTGGAGCAGACGTGATTACGCTTGCCAAATATTTTTCAGACGGTTTTTGTAAAGATAATAAAATGCCCATCAAAACCCTCGCACCTGATGCGCAGAAAAAACTCCGGGAATATCCGTTCCCCGGGAATATCCGGGAACTAAAATCTGTCATTGAACTTGCGGTGGTACTTTCCGATGAAGCAGTGATCGAATCCTCCCATATCAATCTTCAGGCCGTTTCGGGTATCAGCACACTGCTGGCCAAAGAACAGACCCTGAAAGCTTATGAATGCCAGATTATCCAGCATTTCCTTGACAAGCATGATGGCGATGTGATCACGGTCGCGGAAAAACTGGATATTGGCAAATCAACGATTTATCGCATGGCCCAGGCCGGGGAAATAATTGTAAAAAAGTAAATCCCCAATCAATTCTTTAATCTCACTCCTGAACAATATGTGCGGAATTGTCAACAAAGCAATAGAAGATCTGGTAACTGAACAATTCGGTACCGGCACAGGGAAAGCCGTTAAAGAAAAAAGTGGTGTGGACATTGACCATGAAATATTCAAAGTTACCCGGGCCATATAATGATACCCTTTAGTTTCGACGAACAGCAATTCAGCAGGCTTTTCCCTTTTTATATCCTTGTCAACAGGAGCCTGCAGATAGTCTCGACAGGTAAGTCTATTCAAAAAATCTGTCAAATTTCATCCGGCACTTCTTTTAACGAGGTGTTTGTGGTAGAACGGCCGCAAACAGCGATTGATCAATTTGATGCTCTGCTTACGTTGCAGGATCAACTGATTGTTGTGGAGGCCCAAACAGCCGACAACCTGGTATTACGCGGACAGATAGCGTATCTGCCCGACACTGAATCTGTTTTGTTCATTGGATCGCCTTGGTTTGGCTCCATGGATCAGGTAATAGAAAAAGCGCTCAACCTCCATGATTTTGCCTACCATGATCCCTTGATTGACCTGCTGCACGTGCTCAAGACACAAGAGATCGTCACCGACGATATTAAAAAACCGCTAGTTACTGTCAATAGACAGCGCAATGACCTCAAACAGCTTTCCCTGATCGCCCAACAAACGATCAACGGCGTATTAATTACAAATGCGGAAGGGGAGATAGAATGGGTAAACAATACATTCGTCCAGATGACCGGGTATGAAATGAATGAAATAGTGGGGCGTAAGCCAGGCAGTTTCTTGCAAGGGGTAGATTCTGACCCCGAGACGGTAGCATACATGCGGTCACAAGTACAAAAAGGAGCATCCTTTTCCTGTGAGATTATTAACTATACTAAATCTGGCTATCCATATTGGGGTAAAGTAAGTGGTCAGGCAATCAGGGACAAATCTGGCAAAACCACCCAGTTTTTTGCTATTCAGGAGGATATTACCAAGCAGAAAACACTGGAATTGGAAATAGAGCAGCAGCGCAATTTCTACGAAGATATTCTCAATAATATCCCTGCAGATATTGCGGTATTTAGTACTGACCACCGGTATTTGTTTATCAACCCTACGGCGGTAAAAAATCCCGAGATCAGAAACTGGATGATTGGAAAGCGGGACGAAGACTATATTGCATACCGCAATAAACCATTAGCCCTTGCGCAAAAAAGACGGGACGTTTTTGACAAGGTGACGAAATCCAAAAAGCTGTTGGCTTGGGAGGAGGAATTAACCAACCCCAATGGCGAAAAAGAATATATGCTTCGGAAATTTTTTCCGGTGCTGGATGATGAAGGGGAGTTAAAACTCATTATTGGATATGGTATGGATATTACTGAAATGAAAAGTATCCAATTTGAATTGGAGCAATCCCGTCATAAAACCGAAGATTTGGCGAAAGCCAAACAACAGTTCCTGGCCAATATGAGCCATGAGATCCGTACACCCATGAATGGCATCCTGGGTATTTCAAGCCTCTTTGAAAAAACGCCCATGAATGCGCAACAGCAGGAATTTCTCGACCTCATTCAGGAATCAGCCAAAAATCTTCTCGTGATCGTCAATGATGTACTCGACCTCGAAAAAATTATCTCAGGTAAGGTTGATCTGGAAGAATTGCCCTTCAACCTAGCCGACAAAGTGTATATCACCACCGAGTCATTCCGATTCAAAGCCAAAGAAAAAAATATTAAATTCACTTACCGCAACCATCTCCCTTCCAATCTTGTAGTATTGGGCGATCCTTTCCGGCTCAGCCAGGTCCTGAATAACCTCATTAGCAATGCTATAAAGTTTACAGATCAGGGCATGGTTTTAATTTCTACCGAGTTAAAACAGCAGCAGGAAGATGAAGTATGGATAATATTTACGGTCATGGATACGGGTATTGGAGTTGACAGCTCCCGTATAGAAGACATTTTCGAGCCTTTTACACAGGAAAAAGCAGAAACCACCCGGCGCTTTGGTGGCACCGGGCTGGGTTTATCCATTTGCAGGGAGCTGGTCAGAATACTGGGTGGAACCATCAGCGTGACCAGTGAAGTGGGCGAAGGTTCCCGTTTTTCATTTGAAATACCTTACAAACTGAGTGCGGTTGTTATACCAACAGTGAAAAAGAAGTTTATGGACCTTACCCTCGTACAAAAGCTGCGAATCCTAGTAGCAGAAGATGTTGACATCAATCAATTCCTTATCCGGCATATTCTTCAGGCATGGGGATGCCATTTCAATATTGAAGCAAATGGTCGACTGACGCTTGAAGCACTCCGGAAAGATGACTATGATCTTATTCTGATGGATATCCAAATGGATGAAATGGATGGCCTGGAAGCCACCAAAGCCATCCGGGCCATGCGCAACCCCAAAAAATCTCAAATACCAATAGTGGCACTTACCGCCAATGCACTCCGGGGCGATTTTGAAACTTATATGGAAGCAGGTATGGATGCCTATCTGCCAAAACCTTTCAAGGAAAACGACCTATATGAGGTAATCATTAACATACTCGAAAAAAAACGGCTGAAAAATGCAGCCCTTACTGTTGACAACTTCCAACAGGTCACCGCAAGCGGGTCATTGTATAACCTTTCGATGCTGGAGTCAATGTCTAAGGGAGATCATGGGTTTGTGGTCCAAATGGTAAGGCTATTCCTCGATACTATGCCACCCTTGCAACAACATTTACAAGACTCAGCACGGGAATCCAATTGGATAGATGTATCCAAAACCGCGCATAAAATGAAACCAGCACTCGATTCAATGGGTATCAGCGCCTTGAGAAACACCATCCGGACGGTTGAGCAAAATGCTAAGACCGATGCACAGACCGATGAACTGCTACCACTAATTACAGAAATAAATCGGGTAATAGACGAATGCAGGGCACAGTTGGACAACGATTTTGGTTAAAATTGATAGTATTACTTTTTAAAATTCCCGTATTGGGACTTTATTTCCAAAATCAGGATCATATTTAACTTATTTTATTTTTATAAATAAATGCAAATGAATTATTTAATATATTGGCACAAATTTAGCCTTAATTTCTTTAACCTTTAAAAAGCAAACTGAATAAAAAATTAAAACACGGTAGGAAGATTGATAGAGGCTTGTCAGACGTAAGTTGGACAACCTTTTTTTCTTTTTTTGACTTTTTTCCTAAATTGGACCTGTTTCTCAAAATGGGAAAAATAAAATTACCCATTTTTTCCTAAAACATTGATTTTGTCATATTTGTAATTTTGACACATCATTCGCGTGTATTATAAAAACGATAATCATGCATTTAAAGAAGCCCTTTACCATATTCATCGTTGAAGATGATCCTTTTTATGGAATGCTTCTGCTTCGGTACCTGTCGGAGCAGGCAAGTGAAGTCCAGTTGTTTCAAAACAGTGAAGACCTGCTATTTGAATTACATCGCGTTCCTAATGTGATTTTGCTTGACTATTACCTTGGTGAATCCCAAACTGGTCTTGACGTCCTGAAGGCCATAAAAGAGATTAATCCAGACATTCCTGTGGTTTTCCTAACTGGGCAGGAAAGTATCGAAGTAGCCGTAAGTACCCTAAAGTACGGCGCATTTGATTACGTGGAAAAAAATGATGATACTTTTGCAAAACTGGATCGGGTATTTCAAAAAATAGAAAACATACCCAGGTTGCTGGACGATGATAATCTGGGTAATGGTGGACTTCACGACGGCTTCCGGAAAACGTTCTTTCGCATCTTCCAGTTGCTTTTTGCCCTACTTTCCCTGTCATCCTGCGCCAGTCCGCGTATTTTGATGCCTGAAAGTTCCGCGCAGCAGCCTGCCAATGACCGCATCTCCAACCCGTCTTTTGGTAATTATAAACACCACATCCAAATTGATGATAAATTGTCCACAAGCGTCCGGGGGCATGACAACCTCAGCATTGGCTCCTTATTCGGTATTTACAATTCCAACGAGGTTTATGGCAAATGGGTGCTGTTAGGGAAAGATGCGTAGGCCGTTTTTTCTGCTATCAGTCCGGTTTTTATTGCCGGACTCACGACTAAAGCCGCCGCCGATACCCTGGCCCTTCGCTATGCAGTACAGATTAAAAACCCGGTGGTGGTGGTGGTAAAAGTGCTCAATATGCAGGTCTCCGTATCGAAAGTTTCAACGGGATGGCAGGTATTTGGGTGTTGCCCTTGTGGATATAATGGGCCATTATGATAATTGCCACAGTAGGCATTATCAACGCCTACAATTTAATTGACAGAATAGATGGGTTGCTTTCTGGTTTGGGGATGAGCAGTATTGCACTGATGTCTTTTTTTCTAGTAGAAATGGGCGAAATTCCGGTAGCACTTGCAGGCATAACCTGGTGTGGTGGGCTACTGGCTTTCTCCTGGTATTTGCCTCAGCACATTATCTGGTATTGCTGGGAGGCATTTTATCTGGCAATTTAGTTGCTATTAAGACTTGACAGACCACTAGCGTTCATTTATTAACCGTATCAGTCTCGGACCTTCGTACACCAGACCTGAATACACCTGCACCAAATCGGCTCCTGCCGCCAATTTTTCCTGGGCCGATGCTGCAGAATCAATACCGCCCACTCCGATGATAACCCTGTCTGGACCCATTTTGGAACGCAGGTACCTGATCACCTGCGTACTGCGTATGCGAACAGGCGCACCACTGAGTCCGCCCATTCCGATTGCCGAGATGGTAGATTCCTGTGTTTGCAGTCCGGCGCGGCTGATGGTGGTATTCGTGGCAATAATACCTGCGATACCCGTATCCCTGACAATGGCAGCAATATCATCCAATTGGCTATCGGTGAGGTCGGGAGCAATTTTCAGAAGGATAGGTTTGGGTACCGCGTGTTGATTGTTTTTTGTTTGGAGAAGATTAAGAAGATGGGTCAACGGAACTTTGTCCTGCAATTCACGCAGATTGGGGGTATTGGGCGAGCTCACATTGACCACAAAGTAATCAACCCAGGGGAAAAGTGCATCAAAACATTTCAGGTAGTCTTCATGAGCCTGGTCGTTGGGTGTCGCCTTATTTTTTCCAATATTTCCACCAATAATTACACCTTCCGGTGCCGGTCCTTTTTCCCGGATCGCTTTGAGTTGTCCAACCAGTTGATTGAGACCATCGTTGTTAAAACCCATTCGGTTGATGAGGGCACGGTCGGCAGGCAGGCGAAACAGGCGCGGTTGTTCGTTGCCGGGTTGTCCCACGGGAGTCACGGTTCCTACTTCAATAAATCCGAAGCCCAGGAGGGCCAGTCCGGGAATATGTTTGCCATCTTTGTCAAAACCGGCGGCTAATCCCACGGCATTGGGAAAAGTCAGGCCCATAACTGTTTTTTGCAGATCCGGTCGTTTTACACAATACCATTTGCGCAGCAGCCACCTTGTAAAAGGCAGCGCAGCTGCCAAATCAAGGAAAAAAAAGGTGAGGTGGTGTGCGCGTTCGGGGGAGAGGGCGAAGAGGAGAGGCTTGAACAGTTTATACATCGTATGCTTATGAAGGCTGAAATGGCGAATTTTGGTGCAAAGTTATGCCCGATGTATCCAAAAGCCGCCGGGTTTTCTGAACTTTGCGCGGTCAATTTTTATTGGGGCCTGTTTCTGCATCCATTTTTCAAATCAGCGTTATCCACATAAACAGCATGAGTGAACTAAAATACAAACGTATTCTTCTGAAATTATCTGGCGAGAGCCTTATGGGCGATCAAAAATTTGGCATTACCGCTCCTATGCTCAATCATTATGCCCGGCAAATCAAAGAACTTCGTGACCTGAGTGTGGAAGTATGTGTGGTGATCGGCGGCGGAAATATTTTTCGGGGAATTCAATCGGATGGCACTGGCATTGAAGGTGTCACTGGCGATTACATGGGTATGCTCGCCACAGTAATCAATGGATTAGCGCTCCAGGGAGCATTGGAAAGTATAGGCGTGTACACCCGGCTGATGACTGCCCTGAAAATGGAAAATGTTGCTGAACCGTATATTCGACGCCGGGCTATCCGCCACCTTGAAAAAGGGCGGGTGGTCATCTGTGCTGCCGGTACCGGCAATCCTTACTTTACCACCGATTCTGCCGCCGCGCTGCGTGCCCGTGAGATCAACGCCGATGTAATCCTGAAAGGTACCCGCGTAGATGGTATTTATACTGCCGACCCGGAAAAAGATCCAACGGCCGTTAAATTTGATCACCTCACTTTTGCGAAAGTTATTAGTCTCGGACTCGAAGTGATGGATATGACCGCCTTTACGCTTTGCAAAGAAGATGATATGCCAATCATCGTATTTGATATTAACCGGCACGACAACCTGCTCCGCATTGTAGGAGGAGAAGAAGTTGGAACGTTGGTAAAAGGCTAACTCAGCCGGATTTCTCAAATAACTCTTAATTATTCTGCTTTGCTACTTCGCCGATCATTCCGGATAAACCCGTTTTTATGGGCACTCTATCACCTCCTTCGGGTAGTGGCATGGATCAGTGTCAACGTTTTTTTCAGGCGTTTTGCGATAGTCGGCAAGGAGCATTTGAGGGACACCAGTGGCCCGATTATCGTGGTGGTTAATCACCCATCGACCCTCATGGACGTGCTCGCACCTGGTGCTTTAATTCCCCGGGTAATGTTCTTTCTGGCCAACTACAGCTTGTTTAAAAACCCCATAAGTAATTGGTTATTAAGCAATTTGTATGCTATTCCTGTGAAAAGGAAAGAAGATGTGGCCGAAGGGGAAGACCGCAATAATGACGAGGCTTTTCAGCAATGTTATCACCACTTGGAAAAAGGCGGCGCGCTGTTTATTGCGCCGGAAGGCGTGAGCTGGATGAACCGCTTTGTACGCCCGTTGAAAACCGGTACTGCCCGTATTGCATTGGGCGCTGAGCAGCGGCAAAACGGTCAATTGGGCCTGCGTATCCTTCCTGTAGGTATGTCATATAATGCGCCAAACCTGTTTCGCAGCAACCTGGTTATGCAAGTGGGCGCCCCCGTTGATGTGTCCCAATGGCTTGATCAATGGTCCAAAGATCCAATCGCAACTGTCGACAAACTTACCCTGCACTTAGAAAATACCCTTAAATCGCTGACAGTTCATACCGAAAATGAGCAAGGAGAGCGCTTGCTGAACCGTATAGAAACTGCCCTGCACGAAGCCGACCCACTTCCATTAGCCGATGAACACCAGCGTTCACAGGTTATCGCCCGGCGTATCGTTGCCGATTTACCCGGCATTAAGGACGAGGAGGCTTATTACGAACAATTAGAAAAGGATTATATCAAAGACACTAAAAAGGGGACATCCCCAACAGCCCTGGATTATTTTATTTTGGTGCTGGGCTTTCCTGTTTTTTTAGCGGGTATGGTGTTTTGGTTTTTACCTTGCTTCATTCCCTGGTGGTTCAATAAACGCCTGAAACTTTACATCGGCTATTCCTCTACGGTAAAAGTATTACTTGGCTTTTTTGTTACTTTCCCATTGACGATCTGGGCAGTTGGGCATGTTGGGCGACCTTATTATACGGAGTGGTGGCATTTTCCGGCTGTCTTGATCTGTTTTGCCTGGCTGGGGCTATTTTGCGAGCGGTATTTGGACCGGCTTATTTCCTCACCGACAATAAAAATATCCCCGCCAGTACCACCGCTGTTCCCACCAACTGCAGCGGCGTAACAGGCTCTCCCAGGAAAATATTGGCCAGTGCAATCGTCGAAACAGGTCCCACAAAGCCGATAATCCCGGAATTATTGGCTCCAACTACCCGAATACCTTCTACAATCAGGAAAGTGGGGATCACGGTCGCCACTACAGCCAACCAAATACCCAACTCATATACTTTTTCTGAAAAATGAAAAATATCAAGCCCTTCGCACCACCAGGATTGTATCACCGCAGGTACTGTGGCGGCAAGTACTGCATAGCAGGTAAACTTCGCAGAACCTACTTTTCGGGCATATTGCCCGGTGTATACCACATAAATGGAATAAGTAATGGCACAGGTGAACACCAGCAAACCACCTCTCACCAGATCGCGCTGTGCTCCAAATCCCTTCTCCGCCACAAAGGCCAATATCACGCCGGTATAAGTAATCACTAAAGCAAGTACCTGTGTCAGCGTTACTTTTTGCTTAAATAATACCACCGAAAAAAGCAACACCATCGTTGGATAAGTATACAATACCAACCGCTCCACACCTGCTGTCACGTATTGCAGGCCCATAAAATCGAGCATACTCGATATATAATAACTCAGAATACCCAAACCACTAATCGCCAGCCATTCCCGGACAGTCAAACGAATATTTTGCTCCCGACGCCCCAACCAAAGTGCGGTACCCAGGTAAAAAGGTAAGGCAATGACCATGCGCAAAGCAATAACAGATTCTGTAGAAATCCCTTCCCGGTAAAGCAGTTTGATGATAACTGCTTTTGCCGAAAAACAGATATTGGCGATAACCAGCATGAAAATGCCCCATAAAAAACCTTTTTGTGCGGCAGTACCCTGTATGTTTGTCAGCATTTTTCTAAAATCGCTGCAAAGTTCAATGAATTGCTGTAATGTTGCCTTAAAATATTGACCTTAAACATGATACCGACATTTATTGGCCTGCATGGCGCATTGGGTACGGCAACACAATTGGATGCGCTGCGGTCCATCCCGGGCGCTCCGGAATTAATAACGCTGCACTTGCCGGGCCACGGTGGAACGCCCTCTGACGGCGATTTTTCCAACCAACTGTTTGCCACCGCTATTTTGAAAAAAATGGAAGAGCACGGTATAGAACAAGCTGATTTTTTCGGATACAGTATGGGGGGATATGTCGCGCTTTGGATGGCCTGGCAATACCCGGAAAAAGTGCGCAGCATCATTACCCTGAATACCAAACTCGACTGGACACCAGAAACGGCTGCCCGGATGGCAGGCATGTTCGATACCGAAAAAATAACCACCAAAACGCCACAAATGGCCGATGCGCTTTCGAGAGCACATGCACCCGGCGACTGGATCGCTCTGGCGCAAAAAACGGCCCGTTTTTTACAGCAACTCGGCCATGGCGAAGCCATTCCGAAAGCGGGTTTCAACGCGATCGCCTGTCCCGTAAAAATTTTACGCGGGGAATCAGACAATGTGGTTTCCGAAACAGAAAGCCGGCTGGTGACGGACTGGATACCCAATGGTAGTTATGCCGAAATTGCCGGAAGCAAACACGCCATTGAACAGGTAGACCTTGCGGCCTTAGCGGTCATGTTGCGGTGATACCTTCACCGTAAAAAAAAGTGGTCATATTTTCTTCAAAAAACATTTTATGTTAGAAACACAGCGCTTAATAATTCAATATCTTACACTTAATCAGCTGATTAAATATATCCACAATGACCATTCTTTAGAGGAAGAGCTGGGCTTGGAACACAGTGACCGGGTCATGTCGGACGATTTGAAAGAAGCATTACAGGAAACCATTCTCCCCAATGTAATGGACAAGTCCAAACGGATACAGTTCTGTACTTTGTGGACAATTATCCTGAAATCTGACAACCGGATGATCGGCGATTTGTGTTTTGTGGGCGACCCTGATGAATTGGGCCGGGTTGAAATCGGCTATGGTACTTACGAAGATTTTCGGGGGCAAGGCTACATGACTGAAGCAGTGGGAGCGCTGGTACAATGGGCATTGGTACAACCCGGCGTCAAGTCGGTGGTGGCCAGCACAGAAAAAGACAACACACCTTCGTTTCGGGTCCTCGAAAAAAATGAGTTTCACCGTTACGAAGAAACGGACACTCTTTTTTACTGGTCAAGGGCAGGGATTTAACGTGACTTGCTGTGCAACGCCGAAGGAAATCCACCACAACACGTCTTCTAACACCCTACCGCAGCAACGTCACATCCCCTGCATGTAATATCGTCATTTTTCTTCCACAGAAAGCTACATCGGCTTTTAACTGCCAGGCAAATACTGCGCCTTGCATCATGCGGTCGACCATTGGTCCGCGCCAGGACTCGTTGGGATTGTCGGAGGTAAATACCAGATTACCCCAGCGATCGAATATTTCAAAGTGATAATTCAACACCTCAATACCCGCTACGAAAAATGGCCTGAATTCGCTATTGAGTTCGTTCGGCTGCTGTTCTGAAAACACATTCGGGATGTATACCTGGTCCCATTTCCCTGCATCTGCCCAATTAATACGGGATTCCCGGTGAACAGTTTCGCATTGGTTGGTAACTTCGACCCATACCGGGCCAGTCGTGGTACCCATCAACTGCGGTTGCGTAGAGCCATTTTGCCACAAAAAACTTACCCCACCAACAGTATTGCCGCCAACGACGGGCGCAAGTAATACTGCAGTGCTGTCGCAAGGCAATAGTGCCTCAGGAAGCAGTACATCTAATGGCAAAGCAGCGTTCACGGTAATGGGGTCTTTGAACAAGCAATCATTGTTGTCCTGTGCTGTCACTGTATAATCTCCGGGTGCCAAATCGTCCCAATCAGGCGTGATCTGGAAAGTAGTACCGTCAAGCGACCATTCAAAGGGTGCCGTGCCGCCACTGATATTACCCACCGAAACAGCACCATCGTTAATATTCGGGCAGGATTGAAGTGCTTGCGCATCAAACTGCATATC
>JBILHQ010000371.1:0-3609 GCA_044350415.1 Saprospiraceae bacterium
TTCACTCTTTTTTGGGTATTTCGCCCGTATTTTTTACAATGATTATTGAAAAAAACAAAGCGGTGTTCGTTCATTATACGCTCACCGAAGGAACCGCAGATGGCCAATTGGTCGAAACCACTGAGAATCGCGAACCACTCGCCTTTATCTATGGTATAGGGATGATGATTCCCGATTTTGAAAAAAATATCGCAGGAATGAAATCCGGCGACACATTTGAATTTGGCATTCCAGCCGGCAGCGCTTATGGCGAATACGATGAAGGCGCGCTGGTGGAAGTCCCTAAAACTATTTTTGAAGTGGATGGAAATATCCAGGACGGATTGCTAGAAGTTGGAAATGTGCTCCCACTGACCGATCAAGAGGGTAATAACCTCCAAGGTATGGTAGCATGGGTTGGCCCTGAGACTGTAAAAATTGATTTTAACCATCCTATGGCTGGGGTTGATTTGTACTTTAAAGGACACGTAGACAATGTGCGTGATGCCGAACCAGCCGAAATGGAACATGGCCATATCCATGGTGAAGGTGGTCACCATCACTAATTTTGAGTCAAGTAAAATCAATGCAGTTCTTACTGAAAATAGATCGACTGAAGGTCAGTTATGGTACTTTTGAAGCGGTAAAGGCTGTTTCCTTGTCGCTAGAGACTGGCAAAACGCTCGGAATCGCCGGGGAATCCGGGTCGGGAAAATCAACCCTTGCACTGGCAATTCCCAGCTTATTACCACCAACTGCTTCTATTTCAGGTGATATTATTTTTTCCGGAATGGTTTTACAAGAGCATGATATTCAGCGGATTCGTGGCGCTCAAATCGGCATGATTTTTCAAGAACCGATGAGTGCCCTGAATCCGCTGATGCGTTGTGGCGAACAAGTAGCAGAAACTATTCGGCAACACCAAAAAATAACGCACCAATCGGCAATTAGTCTGTCGAAAGAATGGTTGCAACGCGTGCGACTTCCAGAAATTCAGCGCATGTACGGTGCTTACCCGCACGAACTGTCGGGAGGCCAGCAACAACGCATCATGATCGCTATGGCGCTTTGCTGTAATCCACAACTGCTGATCGCCGATGAACCTACCACCGCACTCGATGTGACGGTGCAAAAATCAATTTTAGAGCTGCTTAAAGAATTGCAGGCCGAAATGGGGCTCGCCATGCTGTTTATCAGCCATGACCTAGGGGTTATTCAATACATGTCGGACGATATTGCGGTGATGCACCAGGGTAATATTGTGGAATATGGCCCGGCACAGCAAGTGTTGCAACACCCCGCCGCGACATATTCCAAAGCGCTGACAGCCAGCCGTTCAGCACTAAGACAAATTACACCCAAACCTGCGCCTGCTGAATATCCTCCTGCCCCCGTTATCCTTTTTACAGATCCGGCCGTTTCCGTTCATTACCCAGCCGGAAAAAATTTTTTTGGTGCTCCTGCGGGCTGGCTAAAGGCCGTCGATCAGGTCCCCGTAACCATTTATAAAGGAGAATGCCTCGGCGTTCTCGGGGAATCAGGTTCCGGAAAAAGCTCTCTTGGTCGGGAAATTGCGGTACGCATGGGTGGCGCGAAAGGTCATGCAGTAGTCGTCTCTCAAAATCCGCAGGCAGCATTAAATCCCAGAATGACTGCGGGAGCCGCTATTATGGAACCCTTGTTGATCCACCATTTTGCGAAGAACAAAAAGGACGCGCGTGAAAAAGCACTGGAATTGCTGGAATTGACGGCACTCGGCGAGGAGCATTTCGATCGTTTGCCCCATGAATTGTCGGGCGGACAAAAACAAAGACTCTGCCTTGCCCGTGCACTTGCCGTAAAACCACAGCTGCTAATTTGTGACGAAATGGTCTCTGCTTTAGATCTTACCATTCAGACAGCCATCCTGGATCTCCTGGCCAGTCTGCAAAAACAGTTGGGCCTTACCCTCTTGTTTATCTCCCATGACCTTGCGGTTATTCGGAATATCAGTGACCGGGTGCTGGTATTGTGCAATGGAAAAATGGAAGAATATGGCCCCGTGGAAGAAATCTTCTCTTCCCCTACGTCAATGTATACGGTGTCGTTGATGAATTCCATTGTATAAAAAAGTGTTCTGCCTGGCGTGTCTCGGTTGATAAGTTATCAGGTAAAAAGTTGACCGAAAGCAATTCAATTTCTTAGGAATGACACATTGCGGGCAACTCTACTTTCGGGCAACTTTAATACCTGATCACTTATATGCTATTTTTTTACAAACCGAACTGGTATTGTCCCGATCTGACCACTAATTACGGAAAGGATATACTGACCTGTACTGAATTGTTCAAGATGAACGGGAATGTAGTTCATTCCTTTTTCCGTTAAAGCACTTTGGCGAATCAGTATACGCCCCGAAATATCGGCCACCTGAATTTCTACTGCACTTTCTTCAGGTGTTTGGAAATGCACTGTAATCAGATTGGTTGTCGGATTGGGAAACACTTCTATCAATCCTGTATTCCCACTCGGCCGGACGATTACAATGGTGCGACTGATATCTGAATACGCATCGCGGTCAGTTGAACGGAGGCGATAAAACCCTTTTGAGAGTGGATACTGATCAACCAGCGCATAGTTTTGATCAGACTGGGCATCTCCTCTCCCGGGTGTTTCTCCGATTTCTTTCCAGGAATCTGTGCCATTAGGCGAGCGTTCAACGATATACCGGACTACATTTTTTTCCGTGGCGGTGGTCCAGTTCAGAATATTGATTTTCTCCCCGGCAACACCCGAGAAATCAAGGAGTTCCACGGGCAAAGCTGCACCAGTAATAGTAAGACTAAAAGTACCCGATTCTCCATTAAAACCCGAAACCCGGATATAATAAACGGTATTGGGTGAAAGATTGGTCAGGCTGATTATTTCGGGCAGGACTAAAGTAAAATCATCAGCACAGTATATTTCATCACTTGTATTACAGCCGTAATATACGGCCACTACACCATCGAATGAATTATTGTTGAAGGTAATGGTGGCGGTACCTCCGGCCATATTGGTGGTGAATTGATACCAAACATCATTGATTGGTTCGGTACCCTGGTCGCAAGAGGCTTTTGCAATAGTTCCTTCATCGGTAGCCGTGAGATTACTACCGTAAATACTGGTGGGCGCGCTTCCCATGTCAAAGGCATTACTACAAGCGTCATTCACAGCAGGCTCAGCAATACAGATGGTGAAAAGAGATGATGGCATGGCATCACCTTCATAATCATGCACTTGTACGTAATAGATATCACCAACAGTTAATCCGGTCAAATACATTTTTTCTATGTCAGCATCTCCTGTGTTGTCCGTACAGGTACCTCCTGTGGGTCGGGCTGTACTTCCACAACCATCCACTGCACTGATAACAGGATTAAAGCCCGGTACTCCCTGAACGATAACAAAATGGACACTATTCGTTGCCTGAAACTGGTACCAAACGGCATTCTCGTTGCCAATTTCACAATCGCCTGTTTCATTATTGTCGGTTGCGCCGTTGGTACTCCCTACCACGGGAATGCAATCGGCACCGGATGGAAGAATAAGTGCATTACTGCAAATATCGTTGGGAATAATACCCGGCTGTGCCAGTATGTTTAGCGAAAA
>JBILHQ010000025.1:0-40313 GCA_044350415.1 Saprospiraceae bacterium
TTATTTTCATTTATCAATACGTTCGCATGCAATTAATTGTTTTGGGGTCGGGAGCAGGAGGGCCGTTTCAAGGCAGAAACTATACTGCACAATTATTTAAAGTCGACAATCATATTTTTTTGATCGACTGTGGTGAAGGTACGCAGCACCAATTGTTTCGTTACCGGCTCAGGTACGATCACATGAAAGAGATCTTCATCAGTCATTTGCATGGCGATCATGTATTTGGTTTGATGGGTTTGCTTACGTCCTTCGCTTTGAAAAAACGATCGGCCCCTTTAGCCATTTTTGGTCCTGTTGGGTTGCGGGAATTAGTGGAAACTTCAGCACGCCTGGTGGGTGCAATATTTCCTTTCATCATTACTGTTCACGAAGTTGACACGACTATCTCAACAAAAGTATTTGAAAATGACAAGGTGGAAGTATCGACGATTCCATTGAATCACCGCACGTTATGCACCGGTTGGTTATTTAAGGAGAAATTACGGCCAGCTAATATATTAGCGGAAAAAATTAAGGAATATGGTATTCCTTATATGCAAATTGCTGCAATTAAGGCCGGTGCTGATTACCATTTGCCCAACGGTGTCGTCATCGCTCATACAGAATTGACTACTCCACCTTCACCACCGTGTTCCTTTGCATTTTGCAGCGACACCGCTCCTTCAGATACCGTAATTGCTGCGGTAAAAGGCGTAAATCTACTTTACCACGAAGCCACATTTACCAATGACCACGAAGCCGAAGCAGCTTATTCCGGACATTCTACAGCCGAACAAGCAGCCTTTGTTGCTCGCGAAGCAGGTGTGGGTCAATTGCTGATAGGGCATTTTTCGGGCCGTTACAGAGATGTTCAGCAGCACCTGGAAGAAGCGCGGGCAATTTTCCAGTATTGTAATGTGGTTGAAGAAGGAAGGGAGTATGAAATTTAGCCGGGTAGTCTGTTCGTTGGCAAAATGCTCCTTCAGGATTCCAGTTTACCTGCAGGGACCACGTTGCGGACTTACCGACAAACGGACAAAATAACTAACCGACTAAATCACTATTATTCCCTACTTTTGCATCCTATGGCAATTAATATGTTAGAAAGCCTCGAAACCCGGGGATTGGGCTCAAACCTTGAATTGTTGGCAGCCCAGGTTGTGGAAGGATTTATTATAGGATTACACAGAAGTCCATTTCACGGTTTTTCGGTAGAATTTGCAGAACACCGGTTGTACAATCCGGGGGAATCCACCCGTAATATCGATTGGAAAGTTTATGGTCGTTCCGATAAGCTGTTTTCCAAAAAATATGAAGAGGAAACGAACCTGCGTTGTCAGATAGTCATTGATTGCTCATCAACGATGTACTATCCTTATGATGAAAAGAAACCCGATGCGCTCAAATATCAGAATAAATTCTGTTTTGCTGCGCAATCTGCCGCAGTATTAATGAATGCCCTGAAACGGCAGCGGGATGCTTTTGGGTTAACTTTGTTTGACAGCGAAATCAGGGTATCCACGGGATGCAAATCCACTACCACACATTACAGGCAATTGCTCACTCACCTGAGCAACCGTATTGAGAAGCCGGAACTGAACAAAGCGACTGATGTCGCCCAAAGCCTGCACCATGTAGCCGATGCCGTACACAAGCGGTCTCTGGTCGTTATTTTTACCGATGTGGTGGAAAGAATGGACCAAACTGAGGCATTGTTTTCAGCCCTCCAGCATCTGAAGCATAATAAGCACGAGGTGATACTGTTTCACGTAACCGATAAAAAGCACGAACTGGATTTTGAATTTGACAACCGGCCCTATATTTTTGTGGATATGGAAACCGGTGAAAATGTCCGCTTGTTGCCTAATCAGGTAAAGGAGCACTATACGACGCAGGTAAAAGCATTCATGGCACAGCTCAAAATGCGTTGCCTTCAATATAATATTGATTTTGTTGAGGCCGATATCGAACGCGGATTTGCTCCTATTCTGACCACCTGGATGTTAAAGCGGCAAAAAATGCTGTAAACTGATATCCTTCATATATTTTTCATGCCACTTATCACTCCTTTATCAGCCGATCATGACACAGAAGTGGCTGATCTTGCTCGTTTTTTCAATGAGACCCTTGGATTTTGCCCGAATTCTGTATTGACCATGCAGCGTCGCCCGGCCATCGCCAAAGCATTTATTCAATTGAACATAGCAGTGATGGCCAACGAGGGCAGGGTTACGAGCGACTTTAAACGGTTGATCGGTTATATGTCGAGCTTTACTGCAGGTTGCAGGTATTGTCAGGCACATACCATCAGAGCAGCGGAGCGTTATGGCGCTGTGGAGGAAAAAATGGAAAATATCTGGTCCTTCAGGACTCATCCCGCTTTTAGTGATGCAGAAAGAGCCGCACTTGAATTGGCGGTAGCGGCCTCATCTGTTCCAAATGGTGTAGACGATGATATCTCCAATAACTTGAAAAGGTATTGGGAGGAGGGCGAAATTGTGGAGATCCTTGGCGTCATCAGCCTGTTCGGGTACCTGAACCGTTGGAATGACAGTATGGGTACTATCCTTGAAGCGCCGGCGGCAGAAAGCGGTGAAAAATGGCTGTCAGCAGAAGGATGGAATCGTGGAAAACACGTTATCTAACCAACTTCCGTACAATATATCCCCCTATCCAGGCAAATAATAGAAATCCAATACAAGCACTGTACGAAAGCCATTCCGGGTGATTAAACGCCAGGAAACTCCCTATTGCTAATATCATTAAGAGGAAACCTGTCATTAATGAGGCAACCTCATAGCGGGTGCGCAAAACGAGATACCCCGAAAGTGCACCCCCTATGAGGGCGGCGATCAAAAATGAAACCAGAAAGTAAATATACGCTTCCGTTGACAACTGGCTTACCCATATATTATAAGCCTGACCATTTTGCAACCCTATTCCTTCAGGAGGATGATAAGGACCAAGTATTTGGAAGGCATATATAATAGCGTAACCTAGCGATACGCCGGATAATACAGCGATAATCGCACGAATTTGAGGAGGCATTGGCTTAATATTCTGAATCGTCAGGAATATCGTCGCCATCACTATCGCGGCGGCGAGTTACAATGATATGGTCATTCTCGTCGTCTGTACCATCGGCCATATCATCATCATCCTCACCTTGCCCGTCGAATTCATTTTCAACCTCCAGGTCGGTAATGCCCGCTCTGAGGGCTGATGAGTCATCCTCTTCATCCTCTGCGCTATCGAAGCGTTTGGCTTCCAGTACCGTCATTCGAATGAGATAATAGGCCTCTTCTGTTTCGAATGGAAGCGCAGATACAAGCTTACCTTCCTTGTCGGTGTATTTAACAAGGTGCTGCTCATAGCCAGAGGGGTATTTTAATTTTACTTCACGGATAATATCTTCCGAGAGTGCTTCGTAACTTTTGACTAAACGTTTTTTTGTCAAGGGTTGAACTTATTTTTGGCATTGAAAATCGATATATCATGAAAAAGCAACAATAAAAGGCTCTTTCTCAATACACCTGTTCGTTTCAAACGCAAATTAAAGGGTGATTTAGTGATTCAACAAAGTTTTTGGGCAACCAAAATTTAATTAATTTTCTGAATGCGCTTTTCGGCTATTCTAAGGCCACTTTTTTGGCTTACAACTACAAAATAAGTACCTGCCGGATTTTTCTCCAATGCGCATGCTCCAACCAGTTCCTGGTCAAAACGCGCCATCTGAAATTTCCGCACTACTTTTCCAGAGGCATCATAAACCGTACAATCTGCAAATTGTTCAGATGTTTTTGCGGGCATTTTTATCCAAAACAATCCGGAGGTCGGATTCGGTGTAACAGTAACGGCCCTTAATGGCACATTTGCTGTTACGCCAGATACTGTTTTGACGGTAGCGACCGAGGAATACGGGCAATCGTTGGCATCCAGCACCAAAATAATATAATCTCCCGGGACTAAACCTCCAAATGTATTGCCTGCCTGTGGGGCCATATTGTTGATGGAATACCGGTAGGGGGCTACTCCTCCTGCTATATCCACTTGTATGGAGCCATCCGACGCCGCGTTATTGCTGGCATCGGTGATGCTGAAAGTAGCTGAAAACCCACCACACAATGTGGTTGCGCAAAAAGGTACAATTATTTTTTTACTAAAGGTATCTGTGACGCCGTAAAAACTCCAAATCGGAAAATTACTGTTTTGTTGCTGTAACAGAACTGACCCCTCCATCCCGTTGTTGCCGGAATCAAATAGGGTAAAGATCAGGCAACTATCTTTATCGAGACAAAATCTTTCATACACAGCGCCTTGTTTCTCTGAATATTCACCACCAGTACTTACCAGACTTCCTCCAGCGTACCGAAGTTCCCAGGAAGTCTCCCTGGGTGAATCGTCGAGGCCAAGGTAAAGGTCAACCGCTATTTTATTCGGGTCGATGGAATAGGTGATGGTTTTTTCATCGTTGGACTCGTAATCATCATTGCCGCCGGTATTTACCCTCGAAATGTTGGCAGTGAGCTGGTTAGTGCCGATCTGACCGTTACCGATTTGAACAATCTGTTTTTGCTGCTGACCAGGAGCAAGATCTGCGCTGGTGATGACAGCAGTACCAGGTATTCCGTTGAGCACATAGCTGACTTCAAAACTGTCGATAGTAGTGAGCCCGGTATTTTCAATCAATAAACGGATACTGTTGCCGGTTGGGGAATAACATGCAATACTTTCCATATCCAGCAGGGCAAGATCCCGGTGTACTTTATGGGTAACTTTAAATGTCCGAGCATCATTTTCGGGCTTTTCATCACCTGTAACCGTTGCTTTAATTTCCAGGATCTTTCCTGCCCCCGGCGTACTGAGATTTGCAGCAGATCCAGCAAAAGAAAATGATTTGGTAAGGCCTCCCGGAATACTTTCTGTCATTGTTTCTGTGTTCCAGATACCATTTTCTTCGCGCCACATCACTGAAATATTCTCCTGTGGGGTTAATCCAAAATTTCGGACTGCAATGGTTACCACCTCTGTACCTGTTAGATTCGGCCCGGAGGAGGGCGACAGCAGATCAAATGCACCGACGTCCACTTGTTTTCTTCCCGGCGTACAGAAACTGGTGGAGGACGCCGCAGGTGTTGCCTCAAACTGGCTGGCTAGCAGGTTGCCAAAAAGGTCATATAATTCAATAGCGCCTTCCCACCTGAATGTCAATGATTTTAAAACCAGCTTATAACAAGTTGCGTTTCCGGAACATATTTGGGTGGTTTGTTCGCCGGATGAAAACGTTCCTTTATCAAGGACATTATTGCTGGCATCTTTTATTTCATAATACAAAATACCAATATCTGTTTTTGCTTTTATCGTTAAAAAAGCGCCTTGCAGGTTGCTGTATAATTTTTGCTGGATTTTATCATTCAGGCTATCCTGGTCCATTTGACCGTTCGGCAAAAGTGTTCGTGCTTTAAATAAATTCTGCACTCCTGTTAAACCTGTCAACGCGATTGGAACGGTATCCTGTTCTCCCGGCAGTAAATGGCCGTACCAGAATATAGTGGTTGCCGGACCAGTATTAATATTCCATCTGATTTGTGTACTGTCCAACGGCAAACCTGAAGCATTGCGGAGAATAAGTCCGAAGGTGTGTTCTGTGGCGCAAATAAGGTTCGGGAGCCCAAATGTACCGGCGATAGCCACATCAAAGGAAGCCAGTTTTTTTATGGTGGTTCTTAAAGTGTCATTCCGGGGGAATACATCTTTAATCCAATGGGTGATTACCATAAGATTCTTTTTTTCACCAATTGCATTCCAACTTAATAGCGGTTGAAAGGTATATTCCAGTATGCCATTCGGCAGGATCGTTCCTGATACAGGTTCGGTAGATAACAGGATTCCATCTGCATACAAATCAGCCGAAAAATTGCTGGCAGTGTTCAGTCCGCCATTCAATATTTTTATCGTTACCTGCTGGTTATCAAGTAAGGCAGAATTAACGGGAGCAGTGACTACTGTTGGCGTAATATCATACGAGTCCCGCCTGATCTGGAAGGTTCCTATTCTGGTGCCCCATGGCGCACCTGACGGTTGGTATTCACTCACATACCAGAATGTTTTTCCGTCGACCGGATCGACCGACATATTGGAATAGTCGCCCCAACGGGAGTCGCCCATGTGGCTTTGTCCACCCGGGATCAGTGTATATTCTTCTACAGGCATCGTTCCGGGCGCATCGCTGATGCGCCGTCCCGTAACCCTTATTCCAGGGAAAGTAATGGAAGAAGTGGTGGTGTATCCTATTGCCATGCTTCCCTGTACGTCCTGGGAAATAGTGCCGGTAAACCGGTTATTCAAATCGGGCGCATAAGTGCCTTCCTGAAAAATACTCCAGTTGGGTTCGCCGTTGTTTTTTCGGAATTCATACCACCTGATGCCCGCGTCGCCACCATCTCCAACTTCTGCCGAAATATCGGTCACATGGTTGAGTACAATGGACTCATACGTGCCAAAATTGCGGTAAGGTGCCCTGTACATGATAATATTTTCTAACGCAGTAAGGCGAGGGGTGGCTGGAAACCCGGGTTGCTCGATGCAATTGAATAGCCCGGAACCATAACAAACCCTTGTTTCAAACGGGGTGGTATGGAAAGATGTTGGCCCCAACGCAAAATTCTGGGTGGGGTTGTTCCAGTCAACAAAAATCTGCCACAGTTGGATTTGATCAGTGCCTCCATCCCAGGCATCATCATACAATCGAAAAATTAATCCGGGACTTCCTGGTGGGGGTGGGGGGCCTCCTTCCCAGTCGGCTCCTGTGGCGGGTTGGTACCGGATAGCCTGAAAATTGGGCATTTCAAAGCGATAGGTACTAATTTCAGCGTCACCCGCAAGCAGGGCGGCACGATCCAGGGCATAACCGCTGCATTTATTGGTTTCAACAATCTCATTAATTGTAACAAAATAGGCATTGGGCCAAACGTAGAGTTTCGGATAGTCAGGAAAACCCTGGCATTGAACCCTGTAGGCTTTCCAGCTGCCTGTAGGATCACTGTCGTCCGACACAGCTATCAACAATTGATTGTCACTAAATCCCTGCATTTCCATCATCAGCCACCGTTGGGCATCATGGTCGTATTGGATAATGGGATCGCCAATGCTGCCGCTTTGCACCTGGCTCCAGATGGTGCTGGTAAGTGCCGGACCATAAACGGATTGCCCCTGCTTGTTCCATACCTGAAACCATGCACCATTGGAAGAGTTGACCATTTGTACATAATGGTTCAGGCCTACATCGCCTACTGGATCGGGTGGGGTAACGCCACTGAGGTCACCCAGCCCTTCAAAATTAAGGCCGGGAGTTATTTCTGCAGCCACCTTTTCCGCGCTGTTTTTTAAGGATGCCGCAGCAAGGGGGTCGCCTCCTTGTGGTTGCGGATGCGGATTTCTAAGTTCATTGGATTTAAAGTAGTTCGATTTTGTCCATGTCTTTTCGGAAGGAGGCTGTAGTTCCGATTTGTGCGGAGCAATATCTCTGAGTGCTTTAATATTACCCAACTTGATCACTTTTGTGGAGGAAGGATAATATTTTTCTGGTAAGCTTCCCGGATCGGGCAGTATTTGGCCTAAAGCACTGGTGATGAATACTACCTTAAGCAATAACAGGGAAATGAATTTATTCATTGATGGATGAATCTAAGCAAAAAATTAAAAAGTACTGAAACGGGCAGTAAGGTAAGGAACGATGTTGAAATGATGTTACAATACTTGGAGTGCCGATTACAGCGGTATTTCAATGGTGTCTTTACTAAAACCTGAAAAAGTACCATATCCGCCCTGGATATTGTTGAACAGAACATCAGGGTCGCTGAACGGCAGGTTGATGGTTCCCTGACGGGACAAAGACAGGTAATAAAGGTAATATTCTCTGGATACTGTACGCCATTCAATCACCAGTTTCTCTGGTTCTTCAAACTGAGCCATGTATTCCACGGCAACATTGATCTGGAATGTCGCGCCTGAAGTAGTACTCCAATATTTTTTTTCAATCAGCCAACTGTTGTCAGGTGTGTTGTGAAGGTATGCGCCGGTTGTCCCTTGAGCGATCAAACGGGCAGTACTGGCCCGGGAATCTCCCCCCACCGTATTGAGTTTGAAAAACTGAATATTGAAAACAAAAAAAGAGTCAGTTGCTGCAATGTTTTCCAGGGAAAAGGTGAGTGGAAATTGTTGAATGACCTTATCCCCGACAATTACCGGGGGAATGTTATTCTCAGATACTTTTATTTTCGGGATTATTGGGAAAGGAATGGTTGTGTGAGCCGTAATGGCAGGATATCCCGGTGTTACCACATTAATGGAATAAGAAGATCCTGTGGCGATATCGGACTTGCCCTCCCAGTAGGGCTCCATACCTGGTTCGACCGGGAATGGACGCAGTACGTCAATACTGTTGTCTCCTTCCAAAATAGTAATAGCGGGCAATAATCCTTCAGGAAATATATCATTTTCGGTAACAGCACTGCTGACTCCCAGTGATGCTCTGATGGGAGTGCCGGGAGAAGGATGACAAACTATGGTCAGTGCATTACCTTCAAAAGGAAGGTTAATCGCTGTTTCACTTACACATTGCAGCGTACTCAAAACGATACAAACAAGAAAAAAAATAGTGTAATGGTCTTGCAAAAACATTTGTTCAGAATGTCATTTCGTAATTAATAAATGGCATAACAGGCAGTAAAGTATATTGTACGGCATTTTGGGTTTTACTGCTGTTCTCATTAAACACCTGGTAAAAAGGGTTCTTCCTGTTAAAGATATTAGAGACTCCCAATTGTATCCGGTGCTTTTGTTTTATTTCAAAAAAATGAGATACTGGATTAAAATTAAAAGCAATATCCCAACTTTTGATCCATGGAAGTCGGTATCCATTAATCGAAGAATAGACATAAACCACTCGTGGCTTTTGAGGGAAGTCGGGATCGGGAGCCTGATGGTTATATTTTATACCCGCTAAGGTAATGGGATTTCCAGAGATATAATTGCATCCAATAGAAATGCTCCACCAATTGAATATTTTTCCGGTGGCACTCCCTTTGATGGAGTGGCGCCTGTCGAATTGAAAAGGAAAAGGCTGGCCATTGTTCAAGTCTGCAAATTGCCGGTCTGTTTTTGAAAGCGTATAACTGATTTTGCCATTCACCCGCCGCATTTTCCGTTCTGCGATTAATTCTAATCCTTTGCTGTTGCCAGTACCTGCAATGATGCGATCTTCCCATCCATTAGCGTTTTCAGCCGTTCCTTCTATTATTGATTCACTCACCGAAAGAAGCACCAATACACGGGTCAGTTTCTTGCTGTAAACTTCCGAACGAAAGAACCAATGTTCATTGGTCCAGCTGCCTCCTGCAGAAAATTGCCTCACCCGCTCCGGTTTTACCTTTTCGGTGGAAGGTACCCATAATTCAAAAGGCAGACCTATGTTGAAACTTCCAATTTGGTGCATGTATTGTGCCATGCAGTTGTAAGAAGTCCAGAAATTCAAACCACTGTTAAAAGGGTTATAGTTAATCCTTAACTTTGGTAAAAACGATCTGTATGTAGAGGAATTGATGAAGAAAAGGGATGTATTTGCCCCTGCTGCCGCATGAAAATGCTTCCAAAATGTCATATCCATTCCGCAATAGCCCTCCAGCTCATAGGCAATAAGGGGGGAATTGTTCCGTAGCCCGTTTTCAAAAGAGTCGATGATGTTTTCTGTTTGACCCGGAATTTGATAGTTAAGCGATAATGCGCCTGGATTGCTTCTGTGTATTATCCCATTAAATCCAGAACGGAATTCAAGGTTGTTGTCCTTGAACCAGGTAAAATCATGCCTGACTGCCCAATCCCGTATATCAGTATTATATATCTGTATATAGTTGGAAATACGGGTTTGACGGCCATCAGGTGTGATGTTATCGGTAGTGAGCCCTAACTGACTGTTATAGTGAAAGGTACTGTAACTCAGGGTTGTATTGGAAAATTTTTGCTCATTCCGGAGATGGTTCCATCTGAGAGCCAATATTGTATTGCCCCATTGGGATACCAGGTTGATAGAGTCAAAATATATACCTGCAGCTGCGGCATCAGTTCGTTGTGTGATCGGTGCTTTAAAGGCATCCTGGCCTTTGTAATAGCTCAGGAAAATACGATCTTTTGGTCCAATCTGGTAGTTTATCTTGACATTGATATCGTAAAATACATATCCCAGATTGCGAAAATCGGCATTCAGGACATTGTTTTTTACGGATGCCAACCGGATCAGCGGTGCGAAAAATGACCGGCGGGCACTGATCAGGAAAGAGCTCTTTTTTTTAATCAATGGCCCTTCTAAAAAAGCCGATGCTGAAAAAGCATTAAAACTCAGGCCTCCACTCAGGTTGTTCATATTACCATCTCTGGTGCGGATATCTATCACAGAGGAAGCACGGCCGCCGTATCGGGAAGGAAAATCACCTTTCCATAAGTTAGCTGATTTGATGATACCGGAATTAAAAATAGACAGCAGGCCAAGTCCATGGTTGGGATTATATACCGGCACATCATCTAACAAAAACATGTTCTGATCCGTATTGCCCCCTCGAATCTGCATGCCGCCCAATCCATCAACACCTGTATTTACGCCGGGCATTTGCGCTATACTATTGGCGAGATCACTTCCCGGCATTTTTACGGATATTGGCTCAGGTAAGGCTCCAATAAGTACCGTTTTCCCGTCCAATGAGAAATATTTCCTGGCGTTAAGCAATAATGAATCTGTTACAATAATTTCTTTAAGATTCGTGTTTTGGGATACCAGAATGTCGCCGGAAATATCACGGTCCAGCACAATGTCCTTTACATAAGTACCAAATCCAGGGTAAGAAAATTTTAACTGGTAAGTTCCCGGTGGTAATTTTAAAGAAAAGTAACCATAATCATTGGTGCCGAAATAGCCTTGAAATATCCCCTGGACAAAGAAACCAACCTTAGCACCCGGGAGCCCTTCTTTCGTCTCATTATCTTTCAGGTGCCCGTTAAGGATATATCGAAGCGGTTCCACACTGATGGAAATCCCCCTTTTCGTTACCGTTGGTTTGGCATTTACGCCCTGGGTTATTTTTTTTATCACCTCTTTTAAGGGGGTATTGACAAGCCCGATGGTGATATTGGGGAGTGGTGTGAGCAGATGGTCACTGATCGAAATTTCAATGTTGGCCGAATCTCCCAGGTTTATCAATGCTTTGATAACGCCACAGTTTTTACAGGAAAATGAAATAGGCGTGTCCAGCACTCCTTGGGCGGAGGCTTTCGGTACCTGCTGATTGATTATGAAAATCAGCAGGAGAAAAACACGACACGGGATATGTATATGATCAAACACGGCACAATATAGCATGCTTTGTCATTTTGAGATATACTTTTGCGGAAATATATGCGGTGAATTAGACCATCAGGGTGAATAATTTACCTTTATTACCATTCTGTATACTTAAATGAAGTTGAGCCAACTAGGACGCAATAATTTTGTTATTACAAAAATGTTACAAATATGTATTTTATATTGAAAAATATCTTAATAAATTTCCGAGATATGCTCCGGATGAAATTTTCTTCATTATTTTTTTATTTTTTGTTAGTTTCCTTTGCCGGAGCAATGGGGTGTAAAAAAAAGGGAAGTTCCGTTGCCGGATCATTGTCAAAAAACATTGTGAAATCCCCTTTTACCGGTAAATGGATTTCGGAAGATAGTGGCAAGGATACGGCCTTTCGTTTATCTATCGAACACCGGAAGGATTCTCTTTTCGGTAATTATTGTTTGGTGCGGGCCGGCGGCCGGAAATGCGATTGTTATGCCGCTGATTTGATGGTCGGGCGGCACGCTTTTACTGTTCCAATGACCGAAGAATCAACGTTGGAAACACTGGTGAAGGGCAATTGGAATAATCAGGGTGCCGGCAGGTTGCGACTCAGCGCAGTAGAGAACAAACTTTACTGGCGAATAGTGGAGGAACAGGCTGGTAATAATTTTATGATCAAACAGACAACGTTTGTTCGGGATACCTCGTTTTATTAAACCTTGGGGGTTGTTATTTTGAAAAAAATCGCCGCAAAGAATCGCCTGTTCTTATAAATAATATCAACGGCCGCCCAAGATGTTATTACTCGGTTTACCTTTGCACATTCATTGTCCGGATTTTTCGTTAGATGGGATCCGGATTTTCACTCACCCGGCGATCCGGAAATTTGTTTGTCATGAAAATTGCCATCGGCTGCGATCACGCAGGTTATATCTATAAAGATGAATTGGTTGCTATGTTGCAGGGTCAGGGTCACATGGTGATCGACTTTGGTACGCACTCTTCTGATTCTGTTGATTACCCGGATTTTGGGCATGCTGTTGCGACGGCTGTGGAGGAAGGCAAAGCCGAGAAAGGGATTTTGTTATGTGGTTCAGGGAATGGTGTAGCAATGACGGCTAATAAACATCAGGGCATCCGTTGCGCTATTTGCTGGACAGAAGAAATTGCCGCTCTGGCCCGTCAGCACAATGATGCCAATGTTATTGCCATACCTGCAAGGTACGTTACCGCAATTTTGGCCAAAGCGATGGTTAGGATCTTTTTACAAACGTCCTTTGAAGGCGGACGGCATGAACGAAGGGTTCAGGCAATCTCCTGCTCTTAGAGCAACCTTTTTTCTTTTTATTTCCTTGTAAAAAACCCGGTCAGGGTGAACTCCTTTTAGTGCTTTGTCGAAATCAATAGTAATCATACCAACGTATAACGAATGCGAAAATGTGGAGGCAATCGTTCGGGCTGTTTTTGAACTTCCCGAACCATTCCATGTATTGATCGTGGATGATGGATCACCTGACGGTACTGCTGCCATTGTAAAACACTTACAGGTTCAGTCTTTCCCGAATAGTTTGCACTTGCTGGAACGCTCGGGTAAGCTTGGGTTGGGAACGGCCTATATCGCCGGTTTTAAATGGGGATTAGATCGCGGGTATGAATATTTCTTTGAGATGGATGCTGATTTTTCGCATAATCCTGCCGATTTGCCGCGCTTGCTGGATAAATGCCGGGTAGACGGTGCGGATGTGGCAGTAGGCTCAAGGTATTGCAAGGGCGGGGGAGTTGTCAACTGGTCTTTAGATCGTATTATTTTATCCCGGGGTGCCTCTTTCTATGTTCAAATGGTGCTCTGGATGCCTGTAAAAGATCCAACCGCAGGATTTATCGTTTACAGAAGAACAGTTCTGGAATCTATTGATTTTGATAAAATCAGGTTTATCGGCTATGCATTTCAGATTGAAATGAAATATGCCGCTTATGCATTGGGTTTCAAGATAAAAGAAGTACCCATCCTGTTTAAAGACAGAGAAAAAGGGCAATCAAAAATGTCGCTGAAAATTATCCGGGAAGCCATTCTCGGTGTGCTTGAAATGCGCTGGATCGCATTTGCCGGTACTTTTCGCAGGAAGAAGCGGTAGTTCGGGGGATTGGTTACTGGTTAACCAGAAACCCCGTAACCAGATCTTGGCGAATCTGCCTGGTATATTGCTCTGTTCGACTAACAAGCAAGGCTCCTGCATTTGGTAGTGTGCCCAAATTTGATTTACTTTATTTAGATGTTTCAAACATTTGACGTCCTGTTTTTTGGGTGTGGTGAGATACCCCAATTTACAGGAGGTTTCTTTTGGTGCATAAAAAATCCCGAATTTTGGTTTTCACCAAAATTCGGGATACTCCTGTTACTCAGTTACTGGGGCAGCAATAATTTACAATCGTAAAATACTGCCGCCCCAGTAACCATAACCAGTAAACTAAATTACCGTACGACGGTCACGTCGCCGCGATACAGCAGTACTTTTTTATCTAAGAACACCACTTCGATGGCGTAAACGTAAACGCCTGGTTCTACAAATTTTCCCTTAAATCGACCATCCCAACCGGAGGTCAGTTCCAGGTCGCTGGGCAGGAAATTATCACGTCCGTACATCAATTCTCCCCAACGATCATAAACACGCATATAGTTGATGTTTTGTACCCCTACGCCAACAAATGGCGTAAAGTAGTCGTTGGTGCCAAAGCGGTTGCCCGGGATAAATACGTTGGGCAGGTATACGTTGCGGTTTGGATCCACCTCTACCCGTAAAGTGCCTTTTCCCATACAACCTTTATCGTCGAAAACAGTCAGCATCAGGTTGCCTGATTCAAAAGTGTAGAGCGATGGCTGTAAGGTATCCGGGTTAACTAAGAAATTGGCCGGCATCCATTCAAAGGACGAAACTACAGCGCCGGTAATCAGGGGCGTTAGTGTCAACGAATCTCCTAATTGGTAGTCGTTCAATACCTTATCTATCTGGACTTCATCAAAGGTAACGATGATTTGCGGCGGTTCCGGTACGTTAATAGTATCCGTCGTTTCGCAATTTTTTTGGTCAATATAGGTAATATAATGCTCTCCACCAGTAATGTTGGAAGTGAATGTCGGATCAAGCGGCACACCAAAGTCAATAGTGTAACTATATGGAGCACCCTGGCCGCCCACGATATTGTCAATCGCAATAGTGGTTTCATCACCATAGCATTGCAACGGCGTTCCTAATTTGTAATCACCCAACACCCTGGAGGGGTCAGGAAGCGGGATCATTGTTGTCCCGGTACAATTTTTGGAATCTGTTACTGTTACCATGTAACTGCCTGCGGCCAACATATCTATTGGATTGGTCGTGCCAATTTGATTCAAACCGTCTGACCAAACGTAAGTATATTGTACTCCTCCCGGATTAGCAGGGTTACCTCCTGTAGTTATTACGCCTAAACGACCATCGTTTTCACCAAAACAACTGATTAACAGGGTGGCAGTGGCATCAATACTGACGAACATAGGATCAGGTTGGCCCACAGTTGCTTCGTATTCTGTAGTACAACCCTGGCTATCTGTGATGGTGGCCACATACATTCCCGGCATCAGATTTTGAATAGAAGAGGAAGTAGATGTCACGGGTGCTTGCCAAACAAAACTATAGGGACCTCCATTGCCACCTTTGGGCGCTACATTGATGCTGCCGTCGTCGTCTCCGAAGCAAGAAACATTTTTAATGGAAGTTTCTATTGAATCAGCAGTGATTTGTGGCGGACTGGTCACATTCACCTCAAAAATGATAAAGCATTGCGCCGCGCTCGTTTCTGTAATGGTAACTGTATTAAGACCGGTGCAAAGATCCAGTCTCATAGAGTCAGTGCTGCCGTTGTCCCACACAAAGTTGAAATTACTGCCAGTCTGGTAATTCACCAGAACAGTTGCAATACCATCGCAGGAGCCGAAACAACCGGTACTAACTGTTGGCTCAGATACAAGTGCTTGAATGACAGGTGGTTCGGTTAAGGTAAACTCGCCAACGAGTGTACACATTTTAGTGTCGGTAACGGTAACGGAATATACACCAGCCTTGAGAGCCAGATTTATCGGACTGTTCGGAGGGACTGATGTTGGATTCCAGGAATAATTATAGCCAGGGTTACCGCCTGTTACACCCAATGCAATCGAACCATCATTATAGCCATTACAAGTTGGTGCGTTAAGGGTGGTAACGCTGAATACCAGGGGTTCCACAGCCAGCAAGGTAGCCGTTTGGCTGTTGGTACAACCAAAGGCATCTGTAACAACAACGGTATAAGTTCCACCCACCAGGTTATTGAGAACTGCCGAAGTTGGATTAGGAAGTGGTCCGTTAGAGGAAGTCCAGGCGAAGGTGGCTGCTGTCGGTGCATTTACCGTCAGGGAACCATCAGGTCCGCAACGCACATCCACCTTTGTAATGCCGGTAATGGCTGGCGGCGGCGGCAGTACAAGCGTAATGGTCGTTGATGCAGTACATCCTTTGGCATCTGTTGCAATTACCGTATAGGTGCCTGCCACCAGGCCACTACGGGCAGGAAGGCCTGCGCCAATATCCGACCAGTTATAAGTAAAGCTGGCTGGTGCGCCAGAACCACCCAATCCTGAAACGGTAATAGAACCACCTGCAGGATTAGGACAAGTTGGATTGGTTTGATTAATTACTGACGCCGTAAATATTGGCGGTTCGTTTAATTCCAGTGTGATCGTATCAGAGCAACCATTGGCATCTACCGCTTGAATAAAATAGGTGCCTGCTGGTATCATGTCGAGGGTGCTGGTGGTTGGTGTACCAGTCTGGTTGGCACCCGTTGGAAGCCAGGAAAAAGTAAAGTTAGCGCCTCCGGGAGGAGCAGGGGTCATGGTGAGTGTTACTCCAAGTCGACCGTCAGTGCCACCGTTACAATTGGGTGCCCGGTAGGCCGATACCAATTCAGTCATATCCACTACCCTTAAGGCAGGAACAAACACCTCATCTGTGAAGGTGCAACCCTTGGAATCCGTAATAACTAACCTGTAAAAGCCTGTTTCCAACGCTGTATTTACCCATGAGCCACCTGAAGTATTTCCTACTTGAACGCCATTGGGGTCGCTGGGATCTGGAGAATAAAATACTTCTATTGTATATAATCCCAAAGGAGTAGGCGTTCCTCCCTGGATATCGTATGAAATGGTACCATCTGCGACACCTGTACAAGTACCTGGTGTGATAGTCACAACTCCCTTGTCTAAGACTGGAGGGTTCGGCAGGGTACCCGCTGCAAGTGCAGTACAACCAGTGGCTATCTGGGTCACAGTTACGGTGTATGCACCGAAACCTACCGGATTTTGAACGGCCATTCCAATATCAGGAACAGTGCCGGCCCATGTAAAGGTGTACCCGGTATAAGGTGCCTGCACCTGTGTGGAGCCCTGGAACACAATAGCCGTGACGGTTCCATCAGTGTCGCCATTACAACTTGGCAGCATACTGAGGTCTAAGGCAGCGCCGAGTGTTGCAGCATTTACGGTGAAATATACCGTGTCATAATTGAGCGAATCCGGGTCAAAACCATTCATTGGGATCACGATCAAACGATAATCACCGGGGAGCAGGTTGGGGATAGTGAAGGGAACACCGGCCGTGATACCATTCACAGAGCTGGTCGCCCCTGGGGGATTGAGAGGCATGGCCTCTCTTCGCCATTGGAATTCATAAGGCGCTTCTCCTCCGGTAGCAGTCACTACCACGTTGGTAGTGCCGTCACAATTGGCTAACTGAATATTAACGACCGTTGAAATAGTATCATACAACACGCATACTTCGCCATTAACTGCTTCAAAAGCCAATGAACCACCAGCACTGTTAATCACACTCACCGATGAAGGCTGGTTGAAAAAACTAATAGGGGTGCAAATACTATCTTGTTGAGTAAGGATCTTAAAGCAGATCTCCATCAGTACTTCAGAGGAGTTAATGGTACCCGGGCTGGTGCCGAAGTACAATAGTCCCAGATAGCCACTACCAATTAAGGAAGTTTCCACATTGCCCGGGCTGGTAGGATCGAAATCGAGTGACAGATCGGGGTTGATATTGGTGATAAATGTACCTGGTTGCAATTGCAGCAAATTCGGGTCCCATTGGATAGAGGTGGAAAAACCCTGGATATTGCTGTAATTGCTTGTGGTAATTGGGACACAAATGTTCTCCCCCGGAGCGCCCTGGACATTACCCAGGATAAAACTTACATTGTCGGTATTGATGCAGGAGCCCATTACTACGGTATCACGGAGTCCGCAACTTTTTCCGTCCTCCACGTTGATCACATAATTGCCTGCTACAGGAACACTGAAAATGAGACTTACACCATGTTTGATTTGCTGTTCCGCATTGTTAATCACTGCTTTAACCGTCGGGTCACTTGCCAAGTATATGTCAACATTATATTTTTTGGTCAGGTCCCATTCGGCATATCCGCCTTCTAATTTAAAGCGGCCAAGGCAGGAATTGCCAAGGAATGGATTGGTAAAACCTACTGCTGTGATTGGATTGAGGTAAACCACTTCAAATTGAGCAGCAGTGTTTACATTGACGCAGGGGCCGGGAGGGCCACCTTGAACAACAGGTTCATACCCATTATTAGTGGCATCGTCGAATGTAATAGGTGCAAAATGTAATAACATGGGTTGTCCCATATTAAAAGTCGTTTGCAGGAAACCACTGTTGAAAAACCAGGTATCGCCGTTGGCATTGCCGCTGGTTACCAGCAGATCAAGGGGCATTCCGACATTGACCAATCGGCAGGGATCACCGGGAAGTACCGGTAAAGAACTTCCGGTAATATTCTGGAGTATAGGGCCTGTAACTGTTGGAGGGCATGTATAAAATGCATAACCAACTCCCGGAGGCGTTGCAGGCACAGGGTCACCACTAAGGTTAAAATCTCCATTATGGTTAATAAAAATGGAGTCCTTACTGCAAAGCCAAATAGTATCGAGTGTTAAATCGTTACTTTGGGTGAAATCGCCTTTTTGTCCCAGCACAAAAGTTCCGGCAAAGTTATTGCAGGGAATTTCCGGCGCTGAAGGATTAACATTGATCGTTGTGTTTTTGGGCAGGGTTATACTTTTTGGAATCTGCGCATGTAATAAGCATGCAGTAGTACAGGCGATTGCCAGGATTAGAATTTTCTTCATCTTAAAGTGAAAATTTACAACGGGTTGTTGGATATGTGTGAAAGCGGGATATAAAAACCTGAAGACCTGCGTTGGATTAATTACGCTGTACTCAGGCCAAATTTTAACGCGAAGGTATTTTGATTAAAAAAAGCAAAATAGCCCCGCAAAAGTAATCAATACCTCATTAATATCGCTAATTCTGCATAGATTAAAGTTTTATCCGTTAAATAACGGTGCTTCGAACGTGGCCTTAACAAAATTTATTGCTGAAAAAGGGAGGTTTAACCGAATAATCAAATGCTCCTTCCGTTTAATATGACGGTCTCGATATGGTCTCCGCCAAAAGCATAAGGCAGGTAGGCTAAAGAAGGTATTTGCTTTGTAATGAATAAATTAGCCAGTTTCCCAATGGCGATGGAACCAACGGTGTTTTCTAATTCCATCGCGACTGCGCCGTTCATTGTCGCAGCATTTATGGCTTCCTCTGGCAGCATTTTCATTTTTATACAAGCCAAAGAAACCGCAAATGGCATTTTTCCGGAAGGGGTGGAACCTGGATTGTAATCTGTTGCCACGGCGACGGGAAGCCCGGCATCTATCATCTTGCGGGCAGGCGGGTAGGGCAGACCCAGGAAAAAAGCACAGGATGGCAGGAGGGTAGGCATGGTATTGCTCCCGAGCAGGCAGTCAATTTCGTCGGGCCCGCAATGCTCGAGGTGATCGACCGAAAGGGCATGGTTGGCCACGCCAGTCTGTACGCCTCCGGTAAGGCCCAGTTCATTGGCGTGAATTTTGGCTTTCATACCGTATGTTGCGGCAACTTTGAGCATGCGATCGGTTTCTTCAGGGGTGAAAAATCCTCGGTCACAAAACACGTCAAAATAATCAGCAAGACCCTCCTGCGCTATTGACGGAAGCATATCCTCCAGTATCAACCGGATATATTCCTCCCTGTTGTCTTGGTAGATTGCCGGCACAGCGTGGGCTCCCAAAAAAGTGGCCTTCACAGGGATTGGACTTTTTTCTTTGATGCGCCGGATTACCCGCAATATTTTTAATTCACTATCGACACTCAGGCCATAACCACTTTTGATCTCTATAGCACCGGTACCGAAACCAATCACCTCCTGCAGGCGTTTCCAGGCGGATTCAAACAGTTCCTCTTCGGTGGCTATTGCCAGTTTTCTGGCGCTGTTCAGAATGCCGCCGCCTCTAAGTGCGATTTCTTCATAAGATAGCCCGCGTATCCGGTCAGTGAATTCTTCTTCCCTGCTGGCAGCAAAAACCAGGTGCGTATGGGAGTCACACCAGGAAGGAAATACCATTTTTCCCGAAGCATCGATGATGGTATCGGCTCTCTCCGGGCATTCCTTCATGGGGCCAAATGCCACAATTTTTCCATTTTCTGATAAAAGATAAGCGTCTTCCAGCAATGGAAGTTGGGCCATTTCAGCACCTTTTATCACTTTTCTGTGGGAATAATCTGTCTGAACGAGCGCTTTTGCTGCGCGAATAAGTAATGATGACATCCGGCAAAGTTATTGTTAATTTATGAGCAGCAGGTAATTGTAAATCGCAAATTTACTTCGCCACTGGTCTATAACAATTTGGAACATTCGTAAATCATTTTGCGTACTTTTGCGAAAAAAATTCTAAAACATAAAAATGGCTTACGCGAAGGTACTTCAGGAAACAGAAGAATACGTACAACAGTTTTTTAACGAGCGCATCTCTTCCAAGTATGTTTTTCACGATTTTGAGCATACGGTTCAAACAGTTGGGGCCACCCGGGGTATTGCAGAAGGCTTTGACCTGGATGAAAAAGATATGGCGACGGTCGTTCTCGCTGCGTGGTTTCACGATACGGGCTATCACGATGGACCTACTGGCCACGAAGAGCGCAGTTGCGTCATTGCCACTGCTTTTCTTCAATCCAAAATTTCGGAAGCCGATCTGGGAAAAGTGCTTGGCTGTATCCGGGCCACCCGCATTCCGCAAAGCCCCACCTCTGTCATGGAACAGGTATTGTGCGATGCCGACCTGAGCCACCTCGGTATGAAAACGTATTGGGATCGCACCGGGAAACTCCGGCAGGAATTTACCCTTGCCCGCGACAAAATCATGAGCGACCAGGAATGGCTGGATTTCGAAATCAATTTTATGCTCGGGCATGAATACCATACGGCTGTGGCGCGGGATTTGTTTAACAAGAAAAAGGCAAAGCATATTCAGCAGTTGCTCAAACAAAAACGCCGCCTGAATCCGGATGAAGCAGCCACAGTATATGAAATTGCCCTGACAGACGATAAAAGCAAGAAAAATGATATTGAGAAATTACTCAAAAAAAGTGAAAAGGAAATAAAACAGGCACGTACCGGCAGGGGAGTGGAAACGATGTACCGCACCACTTACCGTACGCATACCAACCTGAGTTCATTGGCCGATAGCAAAGCGAACCTGATGCTTTCCGTAAATGCCATTGTGATTTCTATCGTTATCTCTAACCTTATCTCCAAATTACAGGACAATAATAAACTCATTATTCCCACTATCCTGCTGACGATCACCTGTCTGGGGTCAATGATTTATGCCACGCTCAGTACCCGTCCCAAAGTAACAGAAGGGCATACCACCCGGGAGGCCATCAAAAAACGCAAAGTAAACCTGCTATTTTTTGGAAATTTTCATAATATGACACTGGAGGATTTTCAATGGGGGGTGGATGAAATGTTGCGGGATCCTGATTTTCTTTATGCTTCGATGAGCCGCGATTTGTACTATCTGGGTATCGTTTTGGCGAAAAAATATAAGTACCTCATTATCTGTTACAATATATTTATGTACGGATTGATCATTTCCGTACTCTCCTTCGGGGCTACTTTTTTATTTTGATCTTTTAAATAAATATGAAACTACACACGATTTTATTTTTCCTTTTATGTTCCGGCGTATTGTTGGCGCAGAACGAAGTTGATACCTCTTATTCCCGTAATCCTAATATTGTTGTCAAAGCGAAAGCGCTCAAAGCGCCGTATGATCTTCCTGATCCTGTGCCTTTTGCCAAAACAATCAGGGCTTCTGATATTCAGGAATTACTAACGGTATTGGCAGGCGACTCTATGGAAGGTCGGGAAACCGGTGAACCCGGTCAGCGAAAAGCAGCAGCGTATATCGCCAGCCAGTTCAAAGCAGCTGGAATTGCACCAAAGGCCGATAGGAATTCTTATTTTCAGGATATTCACATGGAAAAACTATCCTGGACTGAAATTGGCCTGAAGGTGAATGACCAGGATTTTAAGAACAGGGAGGACTTTTTTGTTTATCCTGCTTATATCGCCAGCACGCCATTAGCCACCGAAAAAGAAGTGGTTTTTGTGGGTTACGGTATTGACGATCCCAAATACAGTGATTACGGTAAAACGGATGTGGAAGGCAAAGCGGTGATCTTTTACGACGGCGAACCTTTGAATGAAAAAGGAGTGTCTCTAGTGACGGGTACAGCGTTGCATTCTGAATGGTCGCTCAACTGGCGCAAAAAAGTGGAGGCCGCCAAGAAAAAAGGCGCTACGATGGCTTTTGTCATCGATCCAAAATTCGCTGAAACCGTAAAAACTAATAAAAAACTGATTTCAACTTTCGGGTGGACTCCTGTTTCTTCAGATCCTGTTAAAAAATCAACAGCTCTGATCAATACGCTTTTTGTTACAGAGGCGGTTGGTAATGCCATCATGGGGGGCAAATTTGAAAAAACAGAAAAGGAAATGGCTAAACTCCGTGCTGGAGAGGGCTTTAAACCGGTCAAAATAAAAACCAAAATTGCCGTACAGTTAGATAAAGAAACAACGGTACTGGAAGGCTCTAATGTAGTGGCTGTGATTGAAGGTTCGGACGAAAAACTCAAAAACGAGTATGTTTTTGTTACGGCACATTACGATCACCTCGGTCAGGTCGATGAACGTATCTATTATGGTGCCGATGACAATGGTTCCGGCACTTCCGGCGTAATCGAAATCGCCCGTGCTTTTGCCGAGGCAAAAAAACAAGGTATTGGCCCCAAAAGGACTGTCGTGTGTATGCTGGTGAGCGGTGAGGAAAAAGGACTTTTAGGCTCTAAATTTTATGTGGAGTTTCCTTTGTTCCCGCTCGACAAAACGGTGGTGGATATCAATATCGACATGATTGGCCGGGTTGATGCCGCACACGCTTCCGATCCCAATTACGTTTACGTGATCGGGGCTAACCGCATGAGTGCTGAATTGCAGGAAATACAGTCGCGCAACAACGAGATGTACACTCAAATGGCACTCGATTATAAATACAATGATCCGAAAGATCCGAATCATTACTATGAGCGCAGCGACCATTATAATTTTGCAGAGAAAGGTATTCCGGCTGTATTCTACTTTAATGGTACGCACGCCGATTACCATAAAGCCACAGATACTGTAGATAAAATCAATTTTGATGCAGCCGCAAAGCGCGCGCAATTGGCTTTTTATACCGCCTGGGAAATTGCAAACCGGCCGTATCGGCTGATTGTTGACAAGAAGAAGTAAGTTGAATATTGATACTTCGACACGCTCAGTAACAAGGGTGTAGTAGTCTTGATAAAATAGAATTCATATGGTGAGGTCCGTTAACAGTAGGAAGTTGCCTGAATGGTACTTCACAGGTGCTCCTGACAGGCGGGAATAAAAAACACCCCATTCCGAAAAACCGGAATGGGGTGTCATTAAAAAAACAGACTTTCTATCACCGAATCAATACCACCGGTATGGTCTTCGTTGCTTTATCGGTCCGCACCTGAATCATATAAGTGCCTTCACTCACCTCATTTAAATCAATCGGATGGCGGGAAATACCGCTGCCTCCTGTCTGAAGGGTGAATTGCCGGATATTTCTTCCTGCAACATCCCAGATGCTGAGTTGTACTTCTTCGGCCTGGTAGTTTTCCAAAGTCAGCCAGAAATTGCCGTCGCCCGGATTAGGGGTGATCTGCATCTTCGGGTCACCTGCCGGATTATCAGTACTTACTGTAAATACGATCACTGTTCCGGTCAGGAAGGTGCAGCCCCGGCCATCAAGAATAACAACCTGATACGCGCCATTAGGCAGATTGGTGAAAACTGGGCTGGTCTGGAAAGTACTACCATCCAGGCTGTATTGATAGGGCGGAATACCACCTGCCGCAGTAACAGTAACAGTTGAACCTGCAACTGTTGAACTGCCGGAAATTGGATCGGGATTGATGAAGGTGTATGACCCGGAAGTACTGACGTTGTTGGCATCCATCAGCGTCCAGTTGAAGTCACCGGCTGAGATACCGTTAAAGGTAATGACCTGGTCACAATTGCCTGATGCACTGATTTGGAAAGGCACACTTGGTACACTTGTCGCGGTATAAGGTGCCTGTCCGCCGTTAATACAAAGTTCCACTTCGCCGTCGTTGCCGTTGGCGCAAGTCAGTTCACCAGGCGTCGAACTGACAGTAAGTGGCTGAAAAGCCAGCAGGACTTCTGCACTGGCAGTGGCTGTGCAACCCAGCGCATCGGTGACGGTCACCGTATAGATTCCACTTGCCATAATAACCGTGGCGGCTGTTTGATCCCCATTAGACCAGGCGTACGATTGGAAGCCTGTTGTTGCCTCTAATTGAACAATATAATTGGGTAATGGCGTGATCACAATTTGCGTTACAGGTGATTGTGGAACGTCTGCCGTCGCTTCCGCCGTACCTGTACAGCCATCAGGATCTGTTACGGTTACCGTATAAATATCGGTAGTACTTACTGTTGTGGAAGCAGTAGTAGTTCCGTTCGACCAGGAATAAGTAAATAAATTGAGTTCCGCAGTGGAAAGGGTTAGCAATCCATCGCAATTATAAGGTGCCTGATCAACTACCGGTACCGGCAATACGAGTAGATCAAGGCTTTGTTCGGCAGTGGCAGTGCAGGTATTTTGGTCAGTAACCGTCACGGTGTAAACACCAGCATTGGTCACATCTATACTTGCAGTGGTTTCACCGTTGCTCCATAAATAAACCGGGAAACCGGCCGTTGCTTCAAATGTACTGGTGGTACCTGTACAAATTCTGTTGGGCCCGGTCATACTAACCTGTGGACGTTGGGGGATAGACAGGATCGTAATTTCATTTGTTCCTGTACAACCATTCCCGTCCACTACTGTAACAGAATAGGTTCCAACTTGACCGATAACCAGTGTTTCTGTTACGGCTCCACCATCCCAGGAATATGATTCGTAGGGGCCGCCTGCCACGAGGTTAAGATTGCCATTGCAATCGAATCCATTTGCAGCAATAACCGGCTCAGGTGCGGTATTGGTACTGACAGATAATTCAGCAGTTCGGGTACATCCGTTGGTATCCGTTGCTGTTACGGTATAAGTGCCCGCTGTTGCAATTTCAACCGAAATGTTATTCGAACCTGTACTCCATACGTAAGTATTAAAATTGGCGGAAGCCTCTAGTATTGTGGACGCATTGGAGCAGAAAATAGTAGCTCCCTGAAGAGACAATGGCGGCGTAGACGGAATAGATTCGATCAACTGCGTAGTCGTACCGATACAGCCAGCATCATTCGTTACTGTTATGCCATACTCTCCGGTTGCATCCACTGCGATATTGGATGTAGTGGCACCATTCGACCAAAGGTATGTGGTATAACCGGCACCTGCATCAATGGTAAGCTGGCCATCGCAATTGTATGGTGCGATCGCAATATTGGGGGAAAGAATATCCGAAGAGGTGATGTCAATCGAAGTGGCACTGGTACAGCCGTTAGTATTCGTGACCGTCACGGTATATGTTCCAGCTGCATTCACATTGATACTCGCGCTGCTTGCGCCGGTATTCCAGATAAAAGCAGTATAAGTATTGGAAACGCTTAATTCCGATGGTTGTCCGTTACATACGGTTTGAGAACCTGCAATCTCCGGTAACGGTGAAGCAAAGGTTCCTACGGTGACAATCCCGGTTCCTGTACAACCAAAATCATCGGTAACAGTAACGGTAAAAATACCTGGTGCTGGGGCAATCGCAGTTGCTGTGGTACTGCCAGTAGACCATGCATAAGCCGGATAAGTTCCTGCAACAGTCAGGTTACCAGTGTTTTCCGGACAAATACCCAGTGGTCCGGCAACAGCCGGCACTGGTGCTTCCGGTAAAACTGTTACATCATAAGTGGCCGATGAAGTACATCCTGCGGCATTACTTACGGTAACGGTATAGGTGCCTGCGGCATTGGCCTGGTAGGTTTGCGTAGTACTGCCTGACGACCAGGCATAAGCGGCAAATCCATTTTCTGCATTCAGGTTAACCGTGCTGTTACAAAGTGGTGCAAAGCTAACTGCTGTACCGAACACACCCTGATTAGTAATAACAGCCGAACGGGTAGCCGTACAGCCCAGATTGTCAGTGGCAATTACATTATAGGTTCCGGCTGTGTTAACCAGCACAGAATCATTATTGATGCCGTTCGACCAGGAATAATTAATGAAAGGTCCTGTAGCCACCAGGGTGACGGAATCTGCGCCGCAAAGGGTAATGGGACCATTAATCGCTAATGTGCCAGGTAGGGTATTGGCAATACTGATGACCGCAGAACCCGTGCAACCAACACTATTGGTGACGACTACATTATAATTTCCCGCATTTTTAACCCAAACGCCCGAGGTGGTAGCGCCGGTGGACCAACTGATTTCCTGGAACTCGGTAGTGCTGATGAATACAGAATCTTTTCCACACATGGATTTAGGTCCTGTAATTTGTGGATGGGGCACTGGTAAAACAGTGACGCTTTCCGAATCAGTTCCTGTACAGCCATTAGCTGCCGTTACCGTTACCGTATATGTTCCGGCAGTACCTGTGGAGAGGTTGCCGGTAGTGGCACCTGTGGACCATAGAAAACTGTTTCCAGCCCCCAGGTTGGGATTTAATACCATCGTTGCACCTTCACATATGGTTGGTGAGGACGTAGTTATCACCGGAACTGGTAACGGTAATATGGTTACCAGGGTAAATACCGATGCGGTACAAGACAAAGTCACATCGCTGACAGAAACCCGGTATACCCCGCCAGTGGATACGGTGATGGTAGCCGTAGTGGCACCCGTTGACCATTGATAAGCGGGATCTGGCGTTCCGTTAATAGTGGGAGAGAGTACCGCGGATGCTCCCTGACAAATTAATACCGGAGAGGTTAAGGCTATGACCGGGGTAATGATCTGTTCCACTATTTGGGAGGTTTCGGCAGTGCAACCATTGTTACTGGTGACCGTGACGGTATACTCTCCGGGGCCTGTGATATTAATATTGGCGGTTGATGCGCCGGTCGACCAGGCAAAGGTGGCAATATTCGAAGCGGAGGCTATTAATGTTGCATTGTTTTGTCCGGTGCAAAGGACAATCGGTCCGTTGATACTCAGATTGGGTGACTGAATTTGCTGAACGAATTGTGTGGCAAATCCTGTACATCCGTAGCTGTCGGTAATGGTCACCCTGTATTCTCCGGGTTGGTCCACTTCGATTTCGGGCGAAGTATCTCCATTCGACCATTCATAAGACACATAGGGTTGTGAGGTACTGAGTGTTGTGACACTACCCGAACAAATTGGGGCACCCACAATATCCGGCATTGGCTGAATCTCTTCTACATATTGCTGAAGCAATATTTGGCAATCCGCACCATAGTTGACATTGACTAAGTAGTTGGCTTCAACACTTACATTATAGATAGGCAAAGTCCATTGTGGAAATCCAGGAGTAATCCACAAATAACTGGTTGGCGTAGGGTCAGGGGCTAATATAGTTAGTTGCGTAGATCCGCCATAGCAAAAGAAAGGATCCCCTGCAATGGTTGGAAACTGCTCCGTGGTTTCAAAAACGGGTAGAATATTAGTTGATTTGGGAGTGCCTATTGCATAATTACAGCCCGTTGAACTTACGGCTTTAATGATGGAATAGGTAATTGGACCTGCCGGCGCTAAATTGAGCGTCATCGTATTATTACCGGCCACTTGTCCGCTTTCAAAAATAATGGTATCCATGTTGCTACTCACAACGGTAAATACTGTTGATCCTGGAATACTGTTCGTGGTTAGTATTTGGAGGTGAATCGGGTCGCCCGGCAAGCAGGGACGAATCAGCGACTTTGCCATCCGTACGGTTGGCGGGCTGAAGTTCAGCGTTGTTGTGGCAGTCGCGGTACTCATGTCGGCGCAAGTAACCGTGACCGTGTAGGTTCCGTTGGCCCCCACCGATATTTGTGGGGTGGTGGCCAGGTTGTCCCACCTGTAAGCAGTGTAAGGTCCACCCTCCGCTTTCAAGGCAAGTGGGAAATTGCAGAAAGGGAGTGGATCAACCGTGATGGTTGGGGCCGGGCACTGCCCAAAAAGGGACGGTGCCGAAAAAAAAGCCAATAAAAAAAGCAGTGTGGGATAACTGTGTTTAAATTGCATCATAATATTAATAAAATGATAAAAATGATAATAAACACCATGTTGGGGGCATAGCATGGACAAAATTACAGGATTAAAAGAGAAAATTAAAATGAGGATAAGTCAAAATGGAACAAAAGTGTTTTAATTGACTTTATTGCTTTGGAATCCGCTTAGGAACCATCACCTTCCAGTGAAATAATAGTAAATTGGTAGTTTGAAAAACAAACAGGGGTGGCCGGTTAGAGAACCGGCCACCCCTATAAGTTATGTACGAGACTTGTTGCAGTGAGCCTGTCCTGCCAGAAATTGTTACTTTATTATTGTTTTACAAGTTTCTTATTTAGTCGAACACCATCACCTTCCAGGGTAATGACATAAATACCTGCGGGTATTGTGGACAAAGAAAAATTTAGCGCACTCTCGTGAACATCAAGGCTTTTGATGATTTTTCCTCCTGCATCATATATTATTATCCGTTTGAAAACCTGAGTATCAATATCGGTAATTTGTACCCAATCTGCCGTTGGATTGGGAAATATATTTATATTTGAAGTCAAATTATTAACATCTACTGTTGAGGTGATCTTGGGTAGTTGTATACAACGGGTTATAATTTCAGTACTAGTAGCATTGCCCTGGTGGGAATATCCCGTAAAATAAATCTTATTTCCCTTAGGAATTACCTCATAGCCGCCATTCATTGATTTCTTCTCAAAGGCTAAATCATAGACCTTAATGCCTGTATATTTATCGTAAATCAAGAGTAACAATGATGATAGACTACCAGATACTTGCCCACCACCAATTGCATAAACAAAGTGATCATCAACCGCAACAAAATTACCTGTGTCAAAAAGGCTATCAGTTGTTAAATGATAAATATTATTCCAAACTACCTGGCCTTCTGATGTGAATTTTGTTGTAATAAATTCTCCATACTTATCGTAAACATGAGCAGTCCCTGTTGAATAAATAAACATGGAATCATCTTCTACTACTTTCCTTACCCAATTTTTTGATGTTCCTAATGCATCTGCAAAATGGTATCGCCACAATGTATCTCCTTGCGTACTCAATTTAGTGACGTCATATCCAAATGCACGGTTACCCAGCAAAACATCACCGGTTTTAGAAATAGTGTTAAAATCTATTTCATACCCTGAATAAGGTTTTGAGCGGTGCTGAAGTATCAGTCCGTTAAAGTCCATCTGAACAATTCCGTAATATTTGCTATCCGGCAGGTATTGCGTAACAAGTGCCTCAATACGATCGCTGCATATTTTCAGATTTTGAGGGTAATATATTCCGGGGATGGTTGTTCGCCACAGCGTATCGCCAGTGGCCACGTCTAAACACGAGATAAACAGAAAATTATCCGCTTCTTCTTCATCACTCAAATTCATACCAAGAACAATCAGTCTGCCAAGAGAATCCATTTCGGAATAATAAATATAACTGTCTCCAGCCTGATTTAATCCGTAATTTCTCTCCCATATTGTTTCTCCTTCAGGTGAGTATTTCATCAAAATGGCATCGGCATCATAGCTCGGCAATCCTCCATCAAAACAAATACTTACATAAGAATAACCTAAACTATCCAAAGTGAAACTGCCGTAATAATGCCCAATAATTCCTGGTAGGTAATTAACATTCCACAGCGCATTTCCAACCGTATCATATTTGACTAATGTAAATCCTGTAAATGGATTTACATCTAATTGAGTGGTCAGCATGTAGGTGTTTTGAAATTTGTCAAGTTGAATTGTCGATCCTTTGATTTGAATGTTTTCCACAAACTCACTTGCTTCCCACAATTGAACAGGAGCAGTTTGACAAACTATACAAATCGGGATGAATTCAAAAAATATTAATATAATAAAATAGCGCATGGTTTGCTTAAAATAAGAATGGTGGCCGTTTTTTGAAACGACCACCATTAGTGAACAATATTATTTCTTTACAACACGCACAGAATGATTTTCTTTGCCATCTAAAACACTGATATTCAGCACCCCATTAGGTAAACGTGCAAAATCATTCAGGGTAATAATATTACGTCCTGGCTCAAAATGCTGAGGCATTTCCATAAGGAGTTTACCATAAGCATTATAAATTAATATACTGCCGTCAAATTCCCCTGATGTATCAAACAAAATTTTTGCATTGTCGGTCGCCGGGTTAGGGACGCAGTAAATCCTGGATTCACTATCGGCAGCAATTTTTTTTCCTTCTGTACTCTCTGCCTTACCACTGATTCTATCCAAAACAGATATTCCTATTTGCAAGCTGGTATTATCCACGCAAGAGCCATTAGGGGTTATAAAGAATGTTTCCAGCACGCTTTTATCTAATGATAAAACCTGGCTTAAATCCGAAATGGGCTTTTTGGCTTTCAGTTTAACACGGAATAAACTTGTCCCATTAGCCAGAGATGTTGCAGTATTTCCGCTGCTCAACCACAGAAATTTCAGGCCATCTTTCCCGTTGATCAATCCGCCAATGGATTCCTCTTCAGTGTAATCCGGCAGGTTTATGCTTTCCGAACTAATATATTCAAAATCATCAGTGGAAGCTTTTATACCGATCTGAAACGCGCCAACTCCCTGAAAATTAAACCCTTTGATCTCCAAATCCAGCACATCATGCTGATTGAGGGAAGTATTGGGTACCAGCAACACCACGTCGTTAGCGCAAAAATTTAATGGCACGTCAGAGTAGTCACCGTTCACATTGCCCAGTTTTACTGCATCAAAACCATTATGGGGGCGATTGGAACGCATAGGAAAATTCCAGGCAGAGCCGCAGTACATGCTTGCTGCAACAGGGGTTGGGGAAAATGGAAATTCCATTATAAACGGATCATCAAACCCAATACCATCAAACTGTTGCCTAAGCGATACCCCTGTAAGATCAGATGGAGCATGAGTGACAAACTCTGGAATAAACCTCCATGGTTGTTCATAGGCCGGAAGAGAGTCTAAGTAATAATTTACGAAACAGGCTTATGTCAAATGTTGTAATAGTATTGCTATTATTGGCGTCTGCGGCAAGCATATCATACCCATCGGCAATCGTATCAAGCCCCAGGATATGCCTTGAAATCAGTACCAAATCATACACGGTAAGTCCGGACGTCCAATCATTATCATATTTTGTAACATCAAATTTCCCGGAAACGGCATCTTTCCTAAACCGTTTTACATTGGCTCTAACAATATCATCAAAAGTTTGCATTAAAAGTTTACCGGAGAAGTTACCTGTAACATCCACGATCGTTTGAGTATAATCCTGAGGTATTATTGCATCCGTAATACGAAGATTAACACGACTAAGCCCCGTAGCTGTGTTTTTAAGTTCTACCCTGTCTTTTAATGATCCACACAGTTCGGGCTGATAATAGTCATTAAAATAAAAATTGGCTACGTCATTCGCACGTTTCAACTGCCCGGGCGTAAATTGATGACGGCAGGAACCTGTATAAGACATATAATTTTTAACTAAAACATCTGTGGGATCGACGATCAGATCATAATTGTAGTCCCTGTAATCTCCCACATATTTGCAATTTCCATAATCCCAGGCGCAGCCAGTAAGACACGGCGTATTAGGATTTCCGTCAAGACACCCATTCGCGCAGGGTGTATTCGGATCACTGTCCAGGCAACCGGCGATGGTAGCAGAAGATGGCCAGAAGGTGGCATTTAGTTCACACCCCGGAGGGGTATCTTCAACACGGTCACCCGCCCATAACGCATTAGGCTGAAACTCTTTAGATAAATCCTCTTGTCTAATAACAACTTCCCTCCCACCAAAATTATTAGGATTATCCGACTGATTAGAAGCCACAGGTACTTTATAGGCCTCTTCAGGAGAGAAAGTATGAAGTAGACCGATAGCGTGCCCCAGTTCATGGAATCCTGTGCCATTGGCTATATGAGCGGTACCAGAAGTGAGGTGAACCACGTTGGGAATCGTAGCCCAAGGGAAGTTGGCATAGGCTGCTTGTCCTTGCTTATTGTAAACGTAAAGATTCAGGAAGTTCCTGTTATAGGAGTAATCTTCTGCTTGCAGAGAGCCTGTGTATAACTGACTGGCATTAATAAAGTTTACTGGACCACACCGAAAAAAATTAAAGGCATTAGGTGCATCGACCAATTTCGCGTTCATATCAGCAAGAAACGCATCTAAATAAGCCTCTGTAGCCACCCCTGACCACCCGCTTCCATCATCATGTTGGAAAACGGTAATTCTTACCGGGATATTCCAAGTCAGCGGATTGGAGGTTTCCAAACCGCTATTCGCACTTACCATTGCAGCGGCAACTTCCGCCATAACCTCAGAAGTTGGTGGGGTGGTGGCGCAAGGTGTGTACTGCGCATTTAGGCGACTGGAGAAGAAAATAATCAGCAATAAAAAGGTTTTAAAGGTTGAAAATTTACTGAAAAACACGGGTAACACAAGATCTTTCGATTGATATATAACGTAACACTTTTATAGGTGAAATACCACACAGGAAGAGCTTGGGAACGGTGCCTTCATTCCGGCACCGTTCCTAAGAGACAATATCCGCTCTCGTACTTATCAGCGTATCAACACCACAGGAATAGTCCGCGCCATTTTATTGGTGCGCACCTGAATCAAATAAGTGCCTTCACTCATCTCATTCAGGTCTATTGGATGACGCGAATCGCCTGTTCCATTGTTCTGGATGGTGTATTGTTGTACATTTCTCCCGGCAATATCCCAAATGCTCAGATAAACGTCCTCCTCAGGATAGTTTTCCAGCGTCAACCAGAAATTACCGTCACCTGGATTTGGGGTGATCTGCATTTTTAGTTCACCAGCCGGGTTGTCTGTACTTACTGTAAACACAATAACAGTACTGGTCAGGAATGTGCACCCTCTGGCATCAAGAATAACCACCTGATAGGCGCCATTGGGCAGGTTCGGGAAAATCGGGCTGTTTTGGTAAATATTACCGTCGAGGCTGTACTGGTAAGGCGGAATGCCGCCGGATGCACTTGTGGTGATGGTAGAACCCGCCACCGTTGAACTTCCCACAATTGGATCGGGGTTGATGAAGGTATACGACCCTGTTATACTAACGTTGTTGGCATCCAAAAGTGTCCAATTGAAAGCACCAGCAGGAATACCATTGAAAGTAATCACCGCATCACATCCAGCCGAAGAACTCGTTTGGAAGGCCACTGCTGGTGTACTTGTCGCTATATATGGCCCTACGCCACCATTAATACACAAGGTCACACCCCCATCATTGCCGTTGGCACAGGTAATTTCTTTTGGTGTTGAAGAAGCCGCGAGCGGTTCGATGGACAAGATCACGTCTGCCGACGCAGTGCCCGTACAACCCAATGCATCCGTGACGGTAACAGTGTAGGTACCGCTTAAAGGAATAACCGTCGCTGCGGTTGGATCGCCGTTGGACCAGGCGTAAGACTGAAATCCTGCACTGGCTTCCAACTGAACAATATAGTTGGGCAGGGGCGATTCCACAATTTGTGGATTCGGCACCTGTGGAATCGCTGCGTTTACTGCAGCAGTTCCAGTACATCCATTGCCATCTATTACCGTAACGGAATAAGATCCGTCCTGGTCGATAGTGAGTGTTTCCGTCGCCGCACCGCCATCCCAGGCGTATGTTGCATAAGGTCCGCCAGCATTTAGGGTAAATTGACCATTACAAGTATATGTATTGATCGCGATAACAGGTTGCGGTGCCGGATTGGTTGTAACGCTTAATTCAGCAGCCTGGGTACATCCATTACTATCAGTCACTGTGACGGTATAGGTGCCGGCATCTGCGATTTCAATGGACATGTTATTGGAACCTGTATTCCATTCGTAGACATTAAAATTAGCCGTGGCATTCAGTATTGTGGTTGCGTTGGAACAGAATATCGCCGCACCTTCTATAGACACTGGAGGTGTAGTCGGAATAGATTCCACCAATTGTGTGGCTGTACCAATACAACCTGCAGTATTCGTTACGGTTATGGCATATTCTCCGGTTGCATCCACTGCAATACTTGATGTGGTGGCACCATTGGACCATAAATAAGTATCGTAACCTGCACCGGCATTGATCGTGAGCAGGCCATCGCAGTTGTAAGGTTCGATCGCAATACTGGGCGAAAGAATGTCGGATGAGGTTACTGCAATGGAAGTGGCACTGGCGCAACCATTGGCATTGGTAACCGTAACGGTATAACTCCCGGCGGTAGTAATATCTATTGACGGAGTGCTTTCGCCAGTATTCCACGTAAAGGTAGTGTAAGTGTCAGAAACACTCAAAGTAGTAGGCTGGCCATTACATACTGTTTGCGAACCGGCAATGTCGGGTAGTGGTGATGGGAATGCGCCGACAGTGACAATGCCACTGCCCGTACAACCGTATTGGTCAGTAACCGTAACCGCGAAAATCCCCGAATTGGCTGTTGTTGTAGTCGCTGTTGTACTGCCATTAGACCATAAATAGGCGGTGTATGTTTCAGCAACAACCAAATTGCCGGCATTTTCAGGACAAATACTCCCTGGTCCTGTGACCGTAGGTACTGGCGCTTCCGGTAAAACTGTTACATCGTAAGTCGCAGATGTGGTACAGCCAGTCGCATTCGTTACCGTCACGGTATACGCACCTGCTGAACTGGCCTGATAGGTTTGGGTGGTAGTTCCTGATGACCAGGCGTAACCCGCAAACCCGTCTTCAGCGTTCAGGTTGACGGTACTGTTGCAAAGTGGTGCAAAACTAACCGCCGAGGTGAACGCGCCTTGCTGGGTTACCTCCGAAGTCTGCACCACGGTGCAACCCAGATTGTCGGTACCGGTTACATGATAAACCCCGGTGGTTTTGATAATAACCGAGTCATTACTGATGCCGCTGGACCAGGAAAAATTAGAAAAAGGACCTGAGGCAACGAGAATAACAGAGTCTCTTTCGCAAAGGGAGGTGGTGCCGTTAACGGCCAATATCCCTGGAACAGTATTGGCAATATTAATAACTGCCGATCCTGTACAACCTATGCTGTTGGTAACAACAACGCTGTAATTTCCTGTATTTTTTATCCATACACCCGGCGTGGTAGCACCTGTGGACCAGTTGATCTGAGGGAAAGCAGTGGTACTTATAAAAATCGAATCTTTTCCGCACAACGATCGCGGACCTCCTATTTGCGGAAGCGGCACAGGTAAGATGGTTACACTTTCCGAATCGGTGCCTTTACAGCCATTAGGTGCTGTTACCGTTACAGTATATGTTCCGGTTGTGCCTGTCGCCAGACTGCTGGAAGTTGCACCTGTCGACCATAAAAAGCTGTTTCCTACACCCATGTTGGTGCTTAATACGATGGTGCCACCTTCACACACTGTTGATGATGAAGCCGTTATTACGGGCATCGGCAGTGGTAGCATGGTTACCAAAGTGAATGCCGAAGCGGTACAAGACAAAGTCACATCGCTGACAGAAACCCTGTAAACTCCGCCAGTGGATACGGTGATGGTAGCCGTAGTGGCACCTGTTGACCATTGATAAGCGGGATCTGGCGCTCCGTTAATAGCGGGAGCGAGTACCGCGGATGCTCCCTGACAAATTAACACCGGAGAGGTTAAGGCTATGACCGGGGTAATGATCTGTTCCACTATTTGGGAGGTTTCGGCAGTACAACCATTGTTACTGGTGACAGTGACGGTATACTCGCCTGGACCTGAAATTGTTATATTGGCAGTTGTTGCGCCGGTAGACCAGGCAAAAGTGGCAATATTCGAAGCAGAGGCTATAAGTGTGGCACTGGTTTGTCCGGTGCAAAGGACAATCGGCCCGTTGATACTCAGATTGGGCGACTGAATTTGCTGAACGAATTGTGTGGCAAATCCGGTACATCCGTAGCTGTCGGTAATCGTAACCCTGTATTCTCCCGCCTGATCCACTTCTATTTCAGGAGAAGTATCTCCATTCGACCATTCATAAGACACATAGGGTTGTGAGGTGCTTAATGTGGTGACTCCGCCCGAACAAACGGGTGCGCCCACAATATCCGGCATAGGTTGGATATCTTCCACCAACTGCTGCAGCAATACGGTACAGTCCAATCCGTACTTCACGTTGACAAAGTAAGTGGCTTCTGTACTCACATTAAAAAAGGGGAGGGTCCATTGCGGGAATCCCGGAGTCGTCCACAAGTAACTGGTGGGTTCTGGATCCGTCCAGTCTACCGTCAGCTGGGTCGAACCGCCATGACAGAAATAGGGATTACCGCCAATGGTGGGATATTCTTCTTCGGCCTGAAAAATGGGCGCAATATTTGTTGATTTCGGTGCTGCCAGCAGGTAATTACACCCTGATAAGCTGGAGGCTGAAAGAAGGGTGTAAGTGGTGGGTACACCAGGCGCCACCGGAATAGTGATCGTACTGTTACCCGCCACAATAGGATTTTCAAATTTCAGGGTATCCATCGTACTGGTCACAATGGTCAAAATCAAATTGCCTGGAATCCCATTACTTACCATAACCTGAAGCGGCACAGTCTGCCCAATCAGGCAGGGTTGAATCAGCGTGCGCGCCATTTTGATACTTGGGGGGGCAAAATTGAGTGTTGTGGAGACCGTCGAAGTGCTCAAATCGGCGCAAGTGACGGTGACAGTATACGTTCCGTTGGCACTCACCGAAATTTGCGGTGTAGTGGCCAGGTTGTTCCACCTGTATGAAATATAAGGCCCGCCCTCTGCTTTCAAAGCTAATGGGAAATTGCAGAAGGGGAGCGGGTCGACCGTAATGGTCGGAGCCGGGCATTGCCCATAAAGGGACGATGCGGAAAAAAAGGCCCATAAAAAAAGGAGTGAAAAAAATCGGTAATTAAGTAAAAACATAGGATAGCTACATTAAGATGAAATTGGGTACTATGTGGAACATAGCGTGAATAAGACTTTTTGTGGTGGGAAAGCCTGGGCTGGTCCCTCGCCGCAATAAGTCAATTCCCTACTGCAAAAAAAAAGCCACAAATACCAAAATCGGCATTTGCAGCTTTTTTTTATTGCTAAATATAAAATTTAACTTATTTCCTGCATCAAAGATCAATTATATCTTTGTTTAAATTCCAAATTCTTTTTTAATCTGATCAACGGCATCTAATTTCTCCCAGGTAAAAGTCTCCACCGTGCGTTTTTCCTGCTTGCCGTTGCCAATCAATACCTCTTTAGTTGCTGGTGTGCGACCGAAGTGGCCATAAGCTGCTGTTTCGCTGAAAATTGGATTTTTCAAACCAAAACGCTTCACAATAGCAGATGGACGCAGGTCAAATAACTTGTGCAGTCTTTGTGCAAGCTCACCGTCGGAAAGCCCTTTTATTTTGCTGGTACCATAAGTATTAACAAATAAACCAACAGGCTGGGCAACACCAATAGCATAAGCCACCTGAACGAGTATTTGGTCACATAATCCCGCGGCCACTAAATTTTTGGCCATGTGGCGGGTGGCATAAGCTGCTGAACGGTCGACTTTGGAAGGGTCTTTACCGCTGAATGCACCACCACCGTGAGCGCCTTTACCGCCGTAAGTATCAACGATGATTTTACGGCCTGTAAGACCGCTGTCGCCGTGTGGACCGCCGATTACGAATTTGCCGGTCGGATTGATAAAATAAATGATATTTGGATTAAACAGGCGCTGTAGCCGTACTGGTAAATCCTTTTTTACACGTGGAATCAGAATTTTCTGGATATCCTGCGCGATTTTTTCCTGGGTAATGTTATCATCGTGTTGGGTACTTACGACGATTGTATCAATACGCTTCGGCTGATGGCGATCGTTGTATTCGATGGTTACCTGGCTTTTGGCGTCCGGGCGGAGGTACTTCATTTGTTTGCCTTCTTTGCGGATGGCAGCAAGCTCGCGGAGCAACCGGTGCGACAGGTCGAGTGCCAAAGGCATGTAATTGTCGGTTTCGTTGGTTGCATAACCGAACATCATGCCCTGGTCGCCAGCTCCCTGATTGTCTTCGTCTTTACCTACATCGACACCCTGCGCAATATCGGCGCTTTGTTCGTGAATGGCACTGAGGATACCACAACTTTTGGCTTCAAACTGATATTCCGCCTTGGTATATCCAATGCGTTCAATAGTACGGCGGGTAATGTCCTGTACATCAACGTAAGCGGTAGAACGAACCTCTCCGGCAATAACTACAAGACCAGTGGTAACGAGGGTTTCGCAGGCCACTTTTGCGTTCGGATCCTGGCGAAGAAACTCATCAAGAATGGCGTCACTGATTTGGTCTGCTACTTTGTCCGGATGGCCTTCCGAAACTGACTCGGATGTAAATAGATATGGCATTTTTTGTTTAAAGTGCTGATGAAGCGAATTGGTGAATGTTTAAACGAGGCGCAAAGGTACCTTTTTCCGTTTCAAAAAAATAAGAATGATCAAAAATCTACCCGCAAACGAAGATTTAACCTTCGGCTGGTCAGGTAGTTCGGGATGGCATATTGAGTATTGTACACTGTTTTAATCCAGGTATTGGAAGCTTCATTGGCTACCTGCATCAGGTTGAATACTTCCAGACTAAGCCAGGTGTTGCGGGTAAACCTTAAAAAATGTTTGGGTTTGCGTTCCAGCCAGCTCTCATTCCACAACAACCAGCCAAAACCAATATCTACCCGATGGTAAGGTTTAAAGCGGTAGGTATTGCGGTAAACGGTATTCTTATCAGCTAATCCAAATGGCAACCCGGCTCCAACCGTAAAATTGAGGTGCATTTTAAAGTTTTTGTTCCGTTTCAGGTTGTCCTGAAAAAACATGGACATGTTAAACAGCCTGTCTGTAGGCCGCGGTACATCCTTTACATTCACGCCCTCCCGTTGTCCAATGGTGCGCACTTTATGTTGTACGCCATACAATTGCTCTCTGGTGCGCAAAAAGGAAAGGTTGATCCAACTTTCAGCGCCGGGCACAAACTCGCCGTTCAAGCGCACATCCAATCCGGTGGCATACCCTTTAGAATCATTCGCTCCGGCATACCGTACCCGCACGTTATCGAGATCGTAAGACACGAGGTCCCACATTTGTTTGTAATACAGTTCAGTGATCAGGCGCATTTTGGTGGGCCGGCGTTTCCCCCATAAAAAGTCGTAAGTAAAACCTGCCAAAAAGTGGGCGCTTTTTTGGGCCGAAACATCGGTGTTGACCACTCCTGTGCGCGTCCGTAATTCGCGGTAAAAAGGCTGTTGATAATAAAGTCCTGTGGCAAACCGGTACGACAGGTCGCGTACGGTATTCAGGGGTTTGTATAAAAACTGCGCCCGGGGGGTGATAAACCAATCGCCGTTCAGGTCCCAGTATTTTCCCCGCACGCCATAAGATGCCTGCATTTCCCGCGCTCCTTCTTTTCTCCAGGTCCAGGTATCCTGAAAAGAGCCGGAAAATCGGTTGCTTTGCAGGTTGTTCCGGGTTTTTAATACATTTCTGACTAAAAGTGAAGTGGTATCAAAGGGTATGGAGTACAAGGCGGAATCCAGTCTTTCCCATTCATTTATCTTATCGGTGATGGCTTCATTTTGCCATTTGACCGACCATTGCAAAAAGTGGCTCCGCATAAGTCCCGCGTCACTTTTGTCATTTTGCAGTTCGATGCCGCCTTTATATTCTGCATTCACTACATCGGCAGTGAGGTAATTGCGTACCCACGTATGTTGGGTGCCTGTACCCAGGACATTGATGATTTCTCCAAAATTATCGGACCCCAGGTTGCTTTCAATTTCTCCAAGGATATAATACCCCAAAATATCAAACCGTTCGTTTTCCTGGCTTCGCCATCCTGAGGCGAGCAATTTATGGTACAACGGATTTTTTTCCCGATCGGGCAGGTAAGTCAGTGATACGCCGCCCATCGCCTGGGTGAAATCATCCACTTCTTGCCCTTCGAAGGCTGTGCGCAGCTGCAAGGCAAAATCAATCAATCCAAAAGCACGGGACAGGGAGGAGGGCTGAAAAGCATATTTTGACTTGTTATAGTTGCCAATGGCACCGATTTGCCAGTTCCTGTTAAGATCGTAGGTGATATAGGTCTGGATATCGGTAAAATCGGGCACGTATTCTCCTTTGACATCCAGGCTACCGAGTAGCAACCGGGTGGTTTTGTACCGCGCTCCTGTAAGTATACGCAGTGTCCGGTAGCCGTCTTTTTTGGGTTTCCAACTACCTTCCACATGTGCTGTGGCCCCCAGCAGACTTCCGCTGACGGAGGCGCGGAGACTATCCGGCCGTTTATATTTGATATCGAGTACCG
>JBILHQ010000206.1:0-10966 GCA_044350415.1 Saprospiraceae bacterium
TTAATTATGTCAAAAACGATTGAATTAAAAGAAATGCTACTGGATGGCATGCCCGGCGTCCAGGTAGAGTACCTGCGACTGGGCGGAAATGGCGTACAAGGCCGGTGGTATTTCCAGGCCTTATGGAAGGGCAGGGTATTCCATATTGAATACCAACCCAATTCGTACAAGTACTCCCGCGCAGGGGTATTGCAACACGGATTGAGTAAAACAACTTTAGGCCAAAAGATCCTATCCGGATTGCGCCCTGAAGTCCTGAATGCTGTGGTGGAAGACATTGCGGACCAGGTTAAGGAGATTGGATTGTATCCCAAACTGCGCCGCTCTAATGAGCAATTAGCGCGTGATCTGACGGGATTCATGTCGTCCGTCATCCTTCAAAATTGTCATCCGGACGGGGCGATTATCGAAACCCTTGTAGCGCGGACCACAACTTATCTGGAAAAGGGCTTTGTCAAACCATCCGCCAAAGCCAATGTCCAGTGGTCGTTCGGTTCCAATGTAGAAGGCTGGTGGTTTATGCGGGAGGTACCGGGGTAGGGGGATAGCGGGATTTCGAAGCGGGATTTAGAGGGTTTAGAGGGGTTTAGAGGGGTTGGAACACGGATTTTAGGGATTAGACACGGATTTTCACGGATTTTTTCGTGGTGTGCGCCGAAGCGTGTTCCGTAGCGTGTTCCGTAGCGTATTTCCCGCTGATTTTCGCAGACCCGTCGTGATGTCGTAACCGCTGATTTGCGCAGACCCGTTGTGGAGTGTTCCTTGAATTTCTGTAGATATGCTGTGGTGGGTTAACCATATATTTTTGAGGTGATTGGCCGCATGATTTCATTAAAAGCCTAAACAAAACGCATGCTAAAATCCAGAACACCCTACAACGGGTCTGCGAAAATCAGCGGTTACGACATCACGACGGGTCTGCGAAAATCAGCGGGAAATACGGCACGGTACACGCTTCGGAACACACCACGAAAAAAATCCATGAAAATCCGTGTCTAATCCCTAAAATCCGTGTTCCAACCCCTCTAAACCCCTCTAAGCCCCTCTCTACACCAAAATAAATCTGTGGGAAACCACGCAAACTATTGATATCAACTTATGGCACACCAAACAACAACAACCGTCTGGTCGCAACCGGCCACCACCGAACAAAAAAACTACTTCAGCCGCATGGCCGGATTTCGCCGCACCCTCACCTGGGTCACCGTCATCTTCATCGGCATTTGTATTGCCCTGGACTTATCCGGCGCTTTTGCCTTGTCGGCAGAAACGATAGGGCGGGTAACGGCAGTGGAATGGATCGTGAAAGGCGTTCCGATCGCGCTGCTCACGGGATTGCATATCGTGGCCAAAAAAGCCCTCGAAACACATTTCTATTACAAATGGGATGCGGATCCGCAGACCAACCTGCACCCGGTCTTTTTTGTACTTCCATACACCGTCATCGTCGCCATCGGCATATACGGCAGTATTACCCTGTTCAAAGGTTTTGTGGCACCTGTTGCGGTCAAAGATAGTACCACTGCTGATACTCGCTTGTCGAGCCGGAAAAGCAGCGCAGACAATACGTACGACAACAGCAAAAAAAGCCTGGAGGAAACCTATAAAAGTAAGGTCAATGCGGCGAATCAGGCGGCTAATGCGGCGATTGCAGCCCAGCAAAAACGCCGACAAAAAACACCTGCCGACCGGGCGATAATTGCCCGCGAGATCAGAAAAGTCGAAGCCGGAAGGCAAGAAAAACTGGCGGCAGCAGAAGCCTACAAAGCGGATGGCCTTCAAAAATACGAAGCCGCCCGAAATGATGCTTATGAACAAGCCAATGAGGATCACCGCTACGAAACCACAGGCATCAAACAGCACAACGAAAAGGAAAACACCCGTTTTGAAGCCGAAACCGCTGATTCCAAAAAGTTCGCCTACGCGATCAACCTGGTGTTTCTCATCCTTACCATTATGCTCATCATTCAGAAGGTGCGTATCGACACCAAATCCGGCATTTTCCCTATCCGACAGTATACTGAACTCGATGCGCACGGCGGCTGGATCAGTCAGGCGCAGACCGTGTTCAGTGATATTTTTAACTTGAGGATGACCCAAATGTTGTCGGCCATTCATAAGGTAGGGGCCCCTAAGGAAGTCAAAACCTACGACGGTTCGGTGCTTTTCAAACGGGAAGGACACAGCACCGGATCAACTACCCCGGAAGATCAGGATTTTTAGTACCCCCATCATCTCCCGATGCAAGATCGGCGGAAGATGGGGGTGCCCCTATTGATTTTGACCGCATCCATGATTTAATCCTCGACCTGGCGATCATCCAGCAACTCTACGATGCGGAACACCCGGAATTTCGCCGCATACAAACCCTGATCGAAGACCTTCAACTTTTACTTCAACTTAACACGCATACTGTATGAATACTGAAACCTTAGATCAAAAAATAAACCGCCTCGAAAGAACCATCCAACGCTGCATTCATCAAATCAATGACAAGCGCAATACGGATGAGGTCATTGATATTTTTACCAAAGCAAAAGCGGAGGCGGAACGGCAACTTAGCGATGTGCAAGCATTCAAAACGGCTGGCAATGCGGCTCAAAAGGGAAAAAAGCCGCATTTATGCGGCGAAAATGGGAATTATGGCTCTAAAGGAAATGCGGCAAATGCGGCACCCCGAATAATCGTGGAGCCGGATTTGTCCGGAGGGAATGGCCGGTCTGGTCCTGAAGAAAATGCGGTACAACATGTATCTATTACGCCGCATTTATTCGGTGAAAATGAGCAATCTGGCTCTAAAAATAATGCAGCGAATATGACACCAGCGGTAACCATTGAGTCGCACCTATCCGGCGAAAGTCAAAATACAACGCCGCATTTTCCACCAGCAGAAAATACACCACCAGCATCCGTCATTTATGCCACCGGCAGCGGCTCCACCCGCTTAGTGCGTATTGAGTGGGTAGGTGGCAAAAAAGAAGCCGTCACCCTGACCGAAGGACAAATCCGGAGCCGTTTTACTTCCACGCTGCGGGATTGTGCGGAGAGTCAGCCTGCGGTCCGGGAGAACTGGGAGAAATTAGTGGAATCGCAGTCGTTTCGGAATTTGGTGACTTATTACCGGGCGTTGGCGTTGTTTCCCCGGCCGTCGGGGGAGGAGATGGCGACGATGGAGGATATTGGGAGGGGGTGTTTTTTGGGGCGGGCCAGGGTAAAACTGTGGGAGTTGATTCAAGAAGACATAGACGATAGCCCGGCTACCAAATGTACTTCCGAAGGGTGCCGGTAAGAGTTGATTCAAGAAGACATAGACGATAGCGGGTTATCGTAAGCAGCCATTTTACATCCACCCACCCGCATTGTTAACTAATAAACCGTCCCCGATATTCGCTCGGGCCACTGTACATAGTCCCTCATCCACCGAATAGACTGTGAATTGGCGGGATAGATTAGGCGTGAGGAGGGCGCAATGAGGGACATTTTAACCGACGAAGAACACAGATGAACGGAAAATATGGACGTCAATGCACAGGCTATTCGGTGGATATGACAGTAGTTATGTAGAATTTGCACAAAATTAAGGATACCCAATTCATAAATCAGTGACCATATTTGTTGAGAGGATAGTAGATTGAATGATATAAATAGCTTAGTGGATTATTACCAATTTTTTCACATATTGATCAGATTTATACTCATGCACCTGAACAAAATATAGTCCGGTGGACCAACCAGATACATCAATTTCTACGCTTTTAGGCCCCACCCAGTTTCTTATTTCGTACATTAATTGCCCTGTTGTACTCACCACACGCATCCGCCCGTAAGCACAAGCTGCTAACGCAATATAAACCCAATCTGATGCAGGGTTAGGCTGGATGCTTAATCCTGATTCCGGAGTCCAGCCCGGAGCAATATCCGCATTTGGAGGTGCATCTATGCCTAATGTATCACACCTGCTGTATGGCTGATCGTACAGTCGAAAAAACGGAAAATTATTCATTCCGATATTATTGGGCGTAGGTAGATGAATGCTATGTTGTTGAAAACTGCATGACTGTCCTCGTTCGTTTGGATTATTAATAACATGCATGTATGATATGCCATTTGTACAGCACATGTAAATCTTATTGTCCGGCGCTAACATCATTCTAAAAAATGTTGCAGGCAATGGACCTAAAAAACCATCATACTCTTCAATCAATACAGGCAGTTCACTTTTATTTTCTGTATCGGTATCCAGTTGATAGAGTTCTTTACTGAAAGTGACATATAAAAAATGAGAATTGGGGGAATAAGCTACACCACGGCCACCACTAATAAAATCTTTGGGAAATACCTTTTTTAGCTGGGGACAAGAGAACCGGCCACTACACCTGTCGAAGCACATTTGTAATAAATATCCATTTGCAGAGAACCTGGCGTATTTTGTACCATCCGGAGAAAATACTGCCTGATTTAGCGACCAGCCTATTACGCGTTTGGTGATATTTATCTTTTGGATATAAGGGTTTGAAACGCCCGAAGGGGACAACAAAAATGAATAATATATATCCTCATCTTTGCCGTCAGGCACTACAATCCACCAGTCCCTGCCGTTTCCGTGGCGTACAGCAGTAACACAATCAGCAAAACTTGCCTGAAGGAGTATTTGATTTTTTGTAGTAACTCTTCCCAAGCCGTTTTCAGCCTTCATATCAATAAGGGAATACCGAATCTGATCAACATCATTATCGTCTGTCGATTTAGCCAGATGAACTAGCATATATTCATCAGGATGTCCCGGATAAGGGAGTGAAATAAACCCCTGTCTCAATCCATATCCATTTGAATCTACCACGCAGTCAAAATAAAATGGTACTCCGGAAGGGCCATTTATTGAATCTCCTCCAGCCATAGTTTGGTGCAAAGAATTAACTATCGTGCAGCCGTCGGAATAAAAAAGCAACTTCCCCAGACTGTCAGCCATTACCGTCGATCCACTAAGCCCCCCAAGTAGTGGGGTGGAAGAAATTTCCACAGGTTTTTTATTAAAATCCAGCAAGGCTCCAGGAGGATTTAAACCAACATTTTGTTCCCCTGAAAGCCAGATATAATCATGCTTATCCTGGGCAGTTAGCCCGGATACTTGCAGCATGAGTAGTACAATAACAATAAAATGAAGATTCATAGTGAATGTGTGGTTGTGAGTTGTGAGATACCACAATCTCACAACCACTAAAAAATTAAAGGTTAACGTTGAATTGTAAATGCAGTATAAAAGAAGGCACCATTATCAAGTGTTCCCGAAAAGGTGTAAATACCGACAGATAATTGTTTAATATCAATACGTATATTACTTGAAGTACCTTTACCTGATAAAAGTTGATGACCAAGAATATCAACTATTTGCCATTTTGATATTTGCAGATCTTGTGCCAGTGGTTTTGCATTAATATAATCGAGGGCAGGATTAGGAAAAATTGCCACTTTACTTAAAATATATCTATCATTTTTATTTGATATAGCATTCCGGTCCGTACAATTTTCATAATTAACATGCTCATCAGTGAGGAACTTTACTTGAATATCTGCCGGGAGCAGTAACTGTGCGTCTTGTACAGTAGACCCTAAATCAAAAAAACAACCTTTAGAAATTGATGTTAATTCAACAATTTCAGATGATGTCAATGTATCTCCTTTTAACGTTTTTATTTGAAAGCCGAACAGTTTTTTTCGCGCAAATTCATACATGGCTGTATCAGGCAAATTATTCACTTGTCCGGAAACTGTTGTTAGTTGAGATTGCCGGGTTGCCATAGTCTGATTAATTATTGTATCTATTTGATTTGTAACTATACACAATGAATCAGTTTTCAATTGGATTAACATACTCACTGCAATACTATCTGGTGTGCCATTTTCAAGGCTGGTTGTTAATGATTGCATTTGAGAAAAATACTGAGATCTCTGTGCAAATAGAGCGATTAATTGTGCTTCAGTGGTGGCAGGGAAGATCATGGCATTTTTAATATTTTGATCAGCGTTAGCAAATAACCTCCCCGATGTTCCAATTTGTGCATTCAGCCATGTTGTAGCGATTGGGAATTCAGAAGAAATAAGTGGAGTATTAAACAATGCTAAGCAAAGATCGCGTTTATGGTCCCAAAGTCTGGCAAGAGTAGCATCAGCAGGTTGAGTACCGTTAATGAGATTTGTCTGCAAACTTGATAAATACTTTCTTAAATCATTATAAATTGGAGGTTCATTTCTACTACCACACTCTGCAACAGGATCATAATTGACTTGAAACCAGTCAACAGGTAACCACTGCGCTGGAAAATGATATTGGATGTCTGGATTAGCTTTAAATTTAAAATCAATGTTCACTGCCGGCTGACCAGCAGCATCTGTTTTAGCGAGAGCATCTATTACGGCATATGAAGAAGGCCACTTATTCCCTTTCTGATTTTGGTCATCCATGTGTATATCTGATACAGCTGCTCCTGCTGCAACTAACCCAAAATTAGAAAAACCCATCGTGTTACAGGCAAAATCACAGTGGTTATTATCAAACCACATGTGAAAGTCGCGGAACGCATTATTTACAGTATTATTTTTCACTCTGGTATATGGACAATTTCTTACATGAATACCACAAAGCACTACAGAATTAGGGTTTGCTTCAGTACTACCCACCGGCATATTACCACTGTATGTAGTAATATTTACAAGATTGTCCCTAATTTCGTTAATAAATTCAGTATAGCTTGTTTCTCCACTATTTGCTGATACTAATCCAATTCCCCAAGAGGAATATGTGTTATCATTTTCATTCGTAACAACATTTGGACTTTCATAATATATTTTGTTGTTTAGGATTTTATATCCACGTACTGTATTTGCACCTGTCACCAAAATTCCATGTGCCTGATAGGAGCTTTTAGCAAAGTGAATTTCATTTTTTTCAATAACCATTTTGTTCATGGTATTGGGATAGCTTCTAACTTCAATTCCTCTTTGAAAATCGTTTCTACCTGCCTGCAAGAAGATTTTATTATTATAGATGCTACTGTTCGGAAATGTTTCATTACTAACAACTGGCCTAACAATAAAAAAACCAGATTGCTCACCTTCCTGATTACATTGAACAAAATTATTTTCAATAATAATTTGAGCAGGAGCATCATTATCTTCACTTCGAATTGCCCATTTTTCATTATCAATAAAATCAGCTCCAGAGACATTTAAATGTCTCATGTTATAAGTCAATATGCCTGCTCTCTTATTTCTCTTAAACACACACTTATTATAACCTAATTCTTGTTTGACTATCAAATTGGAATTTTTTGCATAAATCCCCACTCCCTTTTGGAAAGTAGTTGTGTAGTCTTGAAATAAATCAGTAAACTCGCAATTTGAAACCTTTAGTGTTGAGCCAATTGCCCAAATTCCTGTAGCAGAGGGATTCTCTCCATGATCAAAGAGATTTATCGTACCAGTACTACCTATTACCCAATTACAATTTGCCAAATGTATCCCCTCAATCATAGTAATCGAAGGTATGCCTGTTGGAGATCCGGTTTCTTTTAGGAAACGGTTCCCGTAAAAACTCATGGGTGTTAAATTTACAAATTGATGTTGGCCAACAGCACTTATTCCAATATTATCATTTACAAAGACACAATCTCTAATCCAGTTAGTGGTGCCTGCAGTAGGAGAATATCCACTGGCCACAACAAGCGCTGCTTCTTTAGCATCGCGAAATAAGCATGTGGAAAATCTAAACTTTGCACCTGGTTTTATTTCAATCTTAAGCCAAGGACTATTACATCCTGAAAAGACTGTCTTTGATGCAAAAAGAAGAACATTACCAGAAGTAACAATTTGGGCATTTGGTCCCATTTTTATTTTGCAGTTAAACATAACAAGGTTACGGTCGACAGTAAAAACTCCATTAATGAAAATCTTTTTATTTGTAAGGTTTAGTCCATTGGGATTAATTGAAGAAACAGATTGTCCTCCAATATCTTCATAGGTATCAGAGCAGGAAAAATCGAAAAAAGGGCCATAGGCTGTTTGAGAAAATGCTTGGTTGCTAAACAATAATACTCCCCAAAAAAATACCCAATTAAAATTAAGTTGTTTTAAGAATTTTGCTTTCATGTTTAAAGAAATTGTTTTTTTCATAATTGAAATATTTAGGTGTGATAAATCTTCATTTGTCATACATGTATATGCCAAAATATACACATTGATAACTTCCAAAGTGAATTTAGTGTCTGCTGAAAAAAGTGGTTCTTAGTTCGCTCATCCCCGATTTTGTTGGCAGCCCGATGGATCCCACTGGCTTGACCTTTAGTTGAATCCCCAACTATTTACACCACAGGCGATTCTCTCGTATTCCGTAAATATTGCTGACAGCAACTTTATCAGGCCAATATTCACAACTGGCCCGACAAGCCTCTACCTGTTCGGTAAGTATCTGGCTTTCGTTGAAGGCTTCCCAACTCAAATAATCGATGCATTCTAAGTCAGCTACTAAACTGATACTGATTTTAGAGCCGAACCCGACATTCTTACCCGCTTTGCCGCGCACAATAGAGCGTACACGTGGTTGACAGATGCTCGCATCCGGTGATCACAGCGATTGGTCTTGTTGCGCCACATCTCCTCCTGTTGACTATAATTCTCTTTCTTCGGTCATCATACTGAATCACGTGTCATAATTTTCGGCTATTCAGAATAAATTGCATTCTTGCATCACTAATATTCATCGTATATGGGTCAAAATTTAATATATTTTTCATATTGCCACAATCGTTATACTCGACAATAATTTTATTAAACTCAGATTTAATTGTTGTTTTTCGTGTCACAATCCTCCTTTCTTCCTTATGGGTATAAGTACTTATAAAAATACATGGTTTGTTTTTTTTATAAACAAAAAAATCATAACATGTAAACGTTTGGAATGAAAGTTCCGTTAATACAAAAAATAGTGAATCATTTTGGCACCATACGGGATTTGATCCACCATTTAAGATGAATGACTCTTTACATAGTGTGTCATTTTTACTAATATCAACTACATAAAGTGTGCCTTTCGACTGTTCAAAGGCGAAATTAAGTAATTGAGCAGTACCCCTTAATGGAGATACTACATTGATAATAAGACAAATAAAGGTCCTAATTATTAGGTTTAATAATGTTAGTTTTCCCATTTTCTCTGTTTATGAATGTTCTGCCTTTTTTATTAGCAACTGCTTGCTTTTGTTCATTAGTAATGTCTAAATTTCCTGACATGCTTGCCCCTCCATTGAACTCGTACGCATGATTTTTAAAATAGGCATCTTGTGTGCCGGAAGATTTTGCCGTTTCCCAATCTTTCTGTTCCTCATTTAATGGAAATCCCACTGATTTTGAGGCCTCAATAGATGCATCCTTAGATTTTCCCTCATCTACAGGATCATAGGCCAATATTCCAGAAGTGCCATCTGAGTTAATTGCTATAGCTAATTCATTATCCTCAAATTGCCTTGCATGTTCTAATTCATCTCCCAATGTAGCGATGTTAGTAGCTTCATCATTTTCACCAATAATTATATTTACAATTGCCTCTGTACCATCGGTTGATATGGAACCAGTGGTATAGGCTATTGAAGTTCCCGGCATATCTTCAGCCATAGCAAATGAAATATTGTATTGAACTGGACTTTTATCCAATCTCTCAAGCACGGCTTTTCGTTCTGGGGAAGCATTTTCCTTGATTTTGGTGTATGTTTTAGTTGCCTCCACGCCAATAGGGGTAATAGTCGAAACACTCATCCCATCAGGATCAATAAACCGCACTGGATTCCCCATCGTGTAATTATAACCCGACCAACCCCCATACTTCTCCGCCAATGGATCCACACCCCACCATCTCCCCACGCTCGCATCATACCACCGCGCACCATAATCCGACAAATTCAATCCAAAATCATCATTCAACTCCTTGCCATTATAGGAATAATCATTGATCGGACTGACCGTTCCTAATCCTTCGATCAGCATGCCAAACGGATAATAATGCATCTCTTCCAGATGAGTAGCCGCTGCACCATTGGCGCGGAAATTTACGCGGGCGTTGCCTAAATGGTCTTCTATGGTGTATTCGTAGAAAAAAGCAGTTCCGTTTGGTGTACACCGGCCTTCTCCATGATAAATCGCTTCCACATTCGCTCCGCTGTACTCTATGCCGGATACGTAATTTTTGGTTGCGCCGCCGCCGGTGACCGCTTTGGAAAGTTTCGTACCGTCGGCGGAGTAAGTGATGGTAATTACGCTGGTACCTTTGGTGAATGTAATCGGCAGATTCAGGTGGTTGTAAGCAATAACGAACCCTTTGTGGTTATCCTGGGTCATATTGCCGTTCAGGTCGTATTGATAAAGTGCTGACAAGGGAACATATTTGAACCCTTTGGTGCTATTCCCGGCATCGGCCATTTGGGTAAGGCGATCAGGGCGCAGGGCATCGCCATAAGTATACGTCAGGTTGTCGATGGTGCCATAAGTTGTCCCACTGATCAACCCCTGTCGCACGTAGGTTTTTATATTGCCGTTCAGGTCATAGGTAATTCCCGACTCGTTATACTTGGCCGGGTCGACCCATGCACTCCCATTCCATCTGCGATGGTCGGCGGCGGTGAGTCGATTGCTGCCATCATAACTGAATTTGTACAGTTGGCGTTCGCCACACAGACCATTTATATTGGTTTTCCATTCCATAGTGGCAATATTGCCGTTGTACTGGGCGGTACCGCTATTGGTTGGAGCATCGTATGTTAACTGCATATTGAACATATCCGCCAAATTATCGCCCCCTTGTGTTGCACAGGTTACCGGAGTTGGGTCATTAATACTTGTGAGCCAACCACGTATATTGTAATTGTAATCGAGCGATTGAAGGTAATTTGTACCAGTGGATAGCGTAATGCCGTCATAA
>JBILHQ010000372.1:0-3577 GCA_044350415.1 Saprospiraceae bacterium
CGGCCATCTGGCGTTTGGACCAGTAAGGCCCGCAACGCCCAGGTACATAAATTTTGTTCGTCAGGAGGGTTCAGTTTGGCCCACATGCGACGGGGAACGACGCCAAACATAGCACCGCCGTCTAATTTAAAAGTACCCGCAAAAATGGGAGTGATTTTGTTCATATTTTAATTGGTTAATCCCAGGTCGGTTAGCCCCAGGTCTGTAGAGTGTATCACAAGCATTCCGTTTTAACTAATGGACGCCCTGCTTGGGGAACAGTTTACGGACCTGGAACTAACCGACCTGGGGCTAACCGACTAAAACCCTATTGTTTTTTTATTTTCTTTCCCCATTTTTCGGAGAGATGCCATTCGAATAGCAGTGACTGCCGCTTCCACGCCCTTGTTACCGTGTTTGCCACCAGCCCGGTCAATGGCTTGCTGCTCATCATTTGGCGTTAATACGCCAAATACAAAAGCGCGGCCCGACGCAATACTCATTTGAGCGAGCGCATTGGCTACAGCCGTATTGATATACTCGTTATGATTGGTTTCTCCCTTGATGACGCAGCCAAGGCAGATTACAGCGTCTGCATTGTGCTGTCCCACGAGCAGGCGGGCACCTGCGGGCAGTTCGAATGAACCGGGCACCTGTACGGTATGAATTTGTTCTGGTTTTGCGCCGTGTTTGACTAACGTTTCGTAGCAACCTTCGTAAAGCGCATGAGTAATATGCGCATTCCATTCCGCCACCACAATACCAAAGACCATATCATTGGCTGCTGGCAGGGTACTGTCATCGTACTGCGATAAATTTTTTAAGGCGCTGGCCATAATTGCTGGTGATATTATTTTTTCGCAGGAGGCTCCGGCATTTTTTTGAGAAAGCGGTATGCCACTTTGCCAACTTGAGCCGATTTCTCTGTTGCAGATGGAATCAATTGATAAAAACTCAGGGTGTCTCCGTTGGCACTGTATTTAAATCCAAACATTTTTTTGGATTCTTTATCTTTGTTTACGGCTAATGTAATCACATCCATTTGATCGCCCAGTAAAAAGCAATCACCACCTGTACAAGGCAAATAACGATCATAATCAGCAAAATCGGCAATATTACCGTCGGGAGAAAACTGTACTGCTTTTTCAACCTTTTTGCCGACAGGAAAGAAATAACCCTCAAACAAACTGTGGTTCAACGCAGTTGTAAAGGCCTTATACCCGTTTGGCGATTCCGCTTTTGACTTAATAAACCGATCCATTTGCGCACTACCTTCATTCGTTGGATCAAACATGGTCAAATCCTTTGACTTAGGGTCATAAACCATAAAAATGGATTTCCCTGGCCGCGCTTCTTTAATTTCAAGGGTATCAACATTAAATTTGACACCCGATTTCCACATTTCAAACCCGTTGTAACAAGTCACACTATCGGGTTGATCCTCTTTAAATGAAAGTGCAAAAGCGTAGGGAGCATGTGAATTGTTCAATGCCGCCAAAACCGATCCATACTGTTTTGCACGGGAGCAAAAATCCATGGCAATCCAGTGTCCCTGAAGTATTGCCGGACTAGCATGCTGAACGTCGGCGGCATTGGCAGATTTGGGGTCGTTCTTACAGGAAAGTAATAATGTGAATACTGGAATTAAAAAAAGTACAGATATTCTATTCATAACTAATAAAAAGATGCAAAAAAAGCCCCTCACCGCGAGCCTGACCGGAGGGGCAAACCATGAGATTATAATGGTCGAAACCAGAAAAATATTGGAGCGCACGGATTCAAAAACCCGTGATCCATACTACGATTGTAGCCATTTCCAAATGACCCTGGCACGAGGGCCGATTGTGACAATACAGAAAAATCGGAATGTGTGTAGCGGGGGGATCGACACATGGGATGGCTAATAAATGGTTAAAAAAACCGGATTATAATAAAAAATAAAACACAAATGTACGACGAATTTCGATTTTCCCAATCTTTTCGCGTATTTTATTCTACCTGAATGAGGGTATTTAATGAAACCCTACCCATTTACGGTACGAATGAAAATCTCGTCAAATGTCGGCAATACCTCGTTAAATGCCCGAATATGAACTCCTTTTTCCAACATATATCGCAGCGGAGCATTACTGTGGGTAGTGTTATCAGCCTGTATAGTAACCGATTGCGGACTGCGGGAAACCACTTTAAATACCTGCTCCATATCATCGGGAAAAGTACCATCGGTTTCTACCTTGTACAGGTGCTGTTTGTACTGATTTTTGATGGTCTTTACATCGCCATAAAGTACATTCCGACCCTTGTTAATCAACACAATATACTCGCACATCTCTTCTACCTGCTCCATACGGTGGGTACTGAAAATGATGCTCGTCCCCTCTTTATTCAAGCTCTGAATTTCATCCTTAATAAGGCTGGTATTGATCGGGTCAAGTCCGGAAAAAGGTTCATCCAGGATCAAAAGCGGTGGTCGGTGAATCACCGTGGCAATAAACTGGATCTTTTGTTGCATCCCTTTAGAGAGATCTTCCACTTTTTTATTATACCAGTCAGTAATTCCAAATTTAGTCAGCCAATAATCTATTTCACTTTTTGCCTTGGCACTACTCAAGCCTTTGAGCTGTGCCAGGTAAAGCAGCTGTTCGCCCACTTTCATTTTTTTATACAAACCGCGTTCTTCCGGCATATAACCAATGCGTTCCGGGGTCCGGTCATTAATCTTTTCACCATCAAAAAAAATCATCCCTTCGTCCGGAGCAGTGATGGTGGTAATCATACGAATCAGGGAGGTTTTCCCGGCACCATTCGGTCCCAGCAAACCAAATACGGTACCTCGGGGGACCTCAAAACTGACGTGATCAACAGCAGTGTGCTTGTCGTAGCGTTTTACGACATCTCGTATAGATAAAATCATGCGTGCTTTTTTATGGCTAAAGTTGCACTAAGGAGCAAGTCATCGACAACCTTTTTCGGCCAATAACTGGTTTTGAAGGAAGAACGGATCACTCATTCACATGCCCTTTTAATTTCACCCGGGATTCATTCGGGTGCGTGTTGGCCGTCACTACAATTATTTTGGATTGATCGCCGGTTCTGCCATCGCTGTTAAACTTGGCGTAGATTTCCCCGGTGCCTCCGGGTGAAATCGGATCTTTCGGCCAGTCGGGTGTGGTACAACCGCAGGAAGCACGTGCATTCAGAATAGTCAATGGCACCTTGCCGGTATTCGTGAATTTATACCGGTGCTCAATGATATCACCTTCCTTGATGGTGCCAAAATCAAATTCCGGGGCATCAAAAGTGATACGCGCCAACTGGTTGGTATCCAATGGCATATCAGCTGTGGCCGGATTTCTGATAAGATTGGCGTTGGGGCCGTTGCCATCCCGGATCTCCTGCACCCCATTGTCGTTTTGACAGGCAGTCAGGAATAAAGCCGTCATTCCCGTGAAAAAAATAGATTTTAGCGTATTTGAAAAAAATTGATAGGACATTTTAAAATATTATTGAGTCAATTTTAAAAACAGTGTTACTGTTTCAAAGGTAAAGTTACGGAAATACCCGACTTCAACAGAAGTCGGGTATTTCAAATAGTAAC
>JBILHQ010000026.1:0-39330 GCA_044350415.1 Saprospiraceae bacterium
GCCATATTTTCCGTTCATCTGCGTTCTTCGTCGGTTAAAATGTCCCGCATTAAGCCCTCCTCAAGCCTTGATGAACAAAAAATCTATCGCGCCAATTCACAGGCTATTCGGTGGATGCGGCACTAGTTGCGCTCGAACAACCACCAGACCGGTTTATTTCGTTTTACTGCTTTATAATTTAAAGAAATATACTGCCGGATATGCGCCACCGCTTCATCAGCACTATCAGTAAACAGAATCAACCGGGTATCTTCTGCGGCAATAGTCCCTTCGGTGACCATAAAGTCAATATACTTCTGGAGTTCATTATAATAATCCATTCCCATCACCACAATAGGAAAATCGGCAATTTTTTTAGTTTGTACCAGCGTCAGCGTTTCGAAGAACTCATCCATTGTGCCAAATCCGCCCGGCATGATCACGAACGCATAAGAATACTTGACTAACAGTACTTTACGTACAAAAAAGTAGCGAATGGTTACAAATTTATCCACATAAGGATTTTCCTTTTGTTCGTGTGGCAACAGAATATTGCACCCAATGGATGGGCCACCGGCTTCCCGCGCTCCACGATTGGCGGCTTCCATCACACCCGGACCACCGCCAGTAAGAATGGTGAGCCCCAACTCGGCAGAAAGTTTTTTACTCACTTCTCGAGCAGCTTCATAATAGCGATGTCCCTCTTTAAACCGGGCCGAACCAAAAACCGTAATGCATGGGCCGATAAAATGTAACCCCCTGAAACCTTTGAGAAATTCCCAAAAAACCCAAAAAGCAAAAAAGAATTCAAACCTGCGTTCGCGCGCACCTTCGAGATAATTGCCATTTTTGGGATCGAGTAGCTGTGGCATAGTGGTGAGTGGTGAGTGGTTTATTGGTTAGTGGTGAGTGGTTGGAATGATGATACGCTTAATTTCGTTATACCTTCGTACGCAATGATCAGGCAAGAAGGTTCCCGGACAATGGAAAATTGCTCCTGAAAAAACTGCACATCAAAACTGAAAGGTAAAATCGTATACCGGTACTTGGAGGTATCCAAACCTGCAAGATCTAATATGGTTATTTTTTCCTCCTTTGGAACTTCGCTGATAAAAAGAGACTTGGGTATCGTTTTATGAAACAAGTAATAATCCAGTGCCACCAGTTCGTGCAAGATTTTGTCTTCCGGGTAATGTTCGCGGACAAAACGGTCGAGAATGGTATACACATCTTCCAGAATATGCGCATGAAAAGGCTTAATTTCTCCAAAAAAAGTACCCAATTCCATTAAAAAATCGAAAATACTATAGGTTGTAGTAACATAGCGCAGGGTATGCGCTGCCCTGTTTTTATTCCAGTAAATCTCCAGCGCATGCTCCAGTAATTCAATTTTGTGGAGTTCCTCCCTGGAAAGGTATTTACTTTCAATGATCTGGTACGGCGGATTGCTGTCGTATACAAATTGGTGTTCCGCCAGTTTTTCCCGCATCGGGGTGCCTTTGAGGAATTTCAAAAATCCGAGCTGCAATTCGGGAGCAAACAGTTTAAATACTTCCTCAAAACTGTATTTAATATCATCCCAATAATCAAGCGCCAAACCGACGATAAGGTCGAGGTGCATTTCTACTTTATCCTGCAATTGAAGGATAATCCCTTTCGTTTTTTCAAAATTTTGCTTTCGGCTGACCTCCAGGTTGGCTTTCTGATTTACCGTTTGGATACCAATTTCAAACCGGAACAGTCCAGCTGGCACGTGGTCATGGATGAATTTTATGATTTCGGGATGGATTATATCCGCCGTTATTTCAAACTGAAATACATTTCCGGGACGGTAATTGTCCAAAATAAACCGAAAAATATCAATGGTAAAATCCCGCTTGATATTGAAGGTGCGGTCCAGGAATTTGATAACGCGCCCATGGTCCATGAGGTATTTTAAATGCGCTTTTATCGTCTCATTGGGCAGATACCGCACTTTGTTGTCGAGACTGGCGAGACAGAACTCACATTTGTATGGGCATCCGCGCGAGGTTTCGATATAGAGCACTTTAGTACGGAGTTCTGCTACCGGATCGTGGCGATAAGGCTGTAGGCCTCTGTAATTTTCGAGGTCAAATATCTCGGAATTCGGGAAATAGATGACTTCTCCGGCTACTTTTCGCACCAGATTTGGCACCATATCCACCGTTGGATAGGTTGTCAGAAACGTCCTGAATGGGGTCTCGCCTTCCCCGGTGATGATGAAATCAACTTCCGGGCGTGCAATAATATCCTTCCAATCGTAGCTGACTTCAGGGCCGCCCAGGAGAATTTTAGTATTGGGATGCAACGCTTTTATTTTACGCGCTACCTCCAGCGTCTGTGTGATATTCCAGATATAACAACTGAATGCCACGACATCGAAGTCGGCGCAGAACCTGGCTACATCGTCCTTCGATTCTTTGATCGTAAATTCTTTCCATTCCAGTCCTTCCTGGTCCTGGTTTAATTCAAACAGGAGCCGGATGGCTAAGTTAATATGAATGTATTTTGCGTTGAGGGTGGTCAGTAATGTGCGCATGGATAAGGGCAAAGATAGGCAATGAGGCCATTTTAGTGAAGTTTCAAGGTTAAAGGAATATTGCTACACTTTCAAAGCCTGCTCAATTACCTGTATCCGTCCTGCAACATCTGTAAATTTCGTTTCAAAGTGCGCGATTTGTGCCTGTTCTGTTTCCAGCAATGCATCAACTTCCACAAAATTATCACCAATTTTGTTTTTGATCGCGCGTACATAATATTTCAGTTTATGTTCTAACGCTTCCGACATGCGTTCGCGGCCTTTGGCGATTTCCGCATCATAACCGTTCACGATTTTACGGCGTTGCACACCAGCAGTAATTCCGGCGAACAGGATACCAATACCCGTAAGAATACCACCAGAAATATCAAAAACAGCCGTATTTGTCACGGCAGCAAGGATAATTCCAATGATCGCAGCGCCGCTACCCGCAGCAATTCCAGGGGAAACGCTGGCATTGTCGGGAAACAATTTTTCATCCGCAAAACTCTCCGAACGGCTCATAAACCGCGCAAAAGCCTCCTGCAGATCTTTCAAAGTGGCGGCCCGTTTATCGGCAATGTCTTCAAAAATATAGTGATCTGACCGAACTACCGTATTGGACTGTTTGATTTTCAGGTCAATCATTTTTGCCATTTGTTGTACAGAATCAGCAAGGTCCACTACCCCATCGCTAAGTTTACTTTTCAACTCCGCATTGAGGTTCGTTTCTAATTTTTGGGTCAGTTCATTCAGCCAATCAGTAATAGAGGCCTGTTTACTGAAAATGCCCATAAACGACCGTTTCAACATAGCAGGAAAAGACAGACCGTCGCTAAGTTCGGTACCGATATTTTTGGTAATGCGATCATAGCCGTTCAGCAGATTTTCGATCAGAATATTGGCTTGATGATTGGACTTCCGCTCCTGATTATCAAGTGTTTGCCGGATATCATCGCGAAAAGCGGTGTCCACCCGGAGTTGCTCTGTACGGGTGTCGAGATCCTGTCGGATACGATCGAGTATGCCAAGAGAGGTGGTGATATTGTTCCCCAGTTTGAGTGCAGCCCCGCGCCCGCCTGTCACGTGTGTGCGGATAAAATCACGCACCTGCGAGAACCCACTTTGGTCGAATTGCCCATCGAGTTCGGCCTTGGCACTCACTGGAAAAATCAACGGTTCTGCAACCCCTCTTTTCACTGCAAAATCATATACCCCTTTTTCATTGACGGCGAGGTCTTCGGCGTTCATCAGGTCTTTTTGCTGCAGAACAAATATTATTTTTTTGTGCCAATCAGCATGGATAAAATCGAAAAAGTCCCAGGCCGACTGCCGGTAGGGATTTTTGGCTTCAAAAACAAAAATTACCAGGTCACTGGCCGGTACAAACCGCTCTGTAATCTCTTGGTGCTGGGCCACAATACTGTTCGTTCCGGGCGTATCCACAATGGCAATATCCTTTAGTATTTCCACCGGAAGGTGCACTTTTTTCAGGTATGGATTGACAACTGTGATGGATTCCACCTCTCCATACAGGATTTGCTGAATCGTGTCAGTCATTGGCTGTGGAGCCACTGCGCAAATATCGCGGCCCGTGTCGAGCAGGGCATTTACGAAACTCGATTTTCCAGCTTTTACTTCCCCCACAATGACGAACATAAAGGGTTCAGACATGCGGTTGCGCAAATCACCCACCGTGGCAGAAAGGTCTTTATGACCAATTTCCTGGATAAGTTGGTGAAGGTCTTTTACGGCTTCTTCTACCTGTATGCGAAGTGCCTGGGTACGTTGGTTAAGGATCATTATTGTGTTTTTATCGTATAAGGGTTGTTTCCCCATGAAGATCATCGGTAAATCCATCGCGGTAAAGGACTTCCATGATCCAAATATAAACAGCAGGTTCGCAGTCGGCACCCCGGAAAGTGCCATCCCATCCGCGGGAGGTATCATTGATCGGAACATCATGATCTTCGTAGATCAATTCTCCCCACCGGTCAAAAATGCGGAATGTTTTAATCCTATTTACCTGCCTGCTTTTTCCAAAGATATGCAACAGATCGTTCATGCCGTCACTATTCGGTGTAAAACCTGTGGGAACATAAATATCACGCGGTTTTTCCACCAAAACATGGGCTTTTGCCAAACCAGTACAACCATTTTCATCCGTTGCCACCACCACAAACTTATTCTCTATTTCAGGAACAAAACCAACGGTTTGGCAAGTTAATGAATCGCTGCAGGTATATGGTTCAATAATATCCGACTGCCATCGGTAAGTCACTTTCCCATTTGCCGACATTGCCGATGCGGTGAGCAGAACGGAATCACCGTATACCACAGCAATTTCAGCAGGGTTAATACTCACCGACAAAGGATCGGGTTGCCCAATGACCGTTCCGCCAGAAATAACACATCCATTGCCATCCTTCACTTTTACGACATAATTGCCGGAATAAAGCGCTAAAAAGATAGGCGAACCGCCATAAGGTTCGTTATTAATACCGTACAAAAATGGCGAAGTGCCATTGATAACAGTTACTTCCAGCCTGCCTGTTGCCGTCCCGTGGCAGATAGCATCATCGGAAGATAATAACAGTATGGTGGGTTCCGGATTGCGGATCATCACTGAATCAATAAGGACGCAGTTGTGTACGTCGGTCACTGTCAGGATATAAGAATTGGCGGGTAAATGGTTGATCACTGCCGATTGTAATCCATTATTCCAGTTGTAATTATACGTGGGAGTGCCGCCGGTGACAATAGCAGCGATGACCCCGGTGGAATCGCCCAAACATTTCAAATGAACTGGTTGCAAAACAAGGGACAATGGATCAGGCTCAGTAATGATGGCATTTTGAATGCCGGAGCAACCTTTACTATCCGTTACGGTGACTGCAATACCACCCGCAGGCAATCCCATAGTCGCTTGCCCTGTAGTACCTGAGGACCAAACATATACGAGAATCGGATTATCGCCCTGGGTGGAAACGACGGTTGCCTGGCCATCATTTTTCCCGAAACAAGTAACATTTTCAGTTTTAATATTGGGCATCACCTCGGTAGGTTCATCCAGTTTAAAGTTAAAAATCCGGGAGCAGCCCTGTTGATCGGTTACGGTCAGCGAAACTGGTGTTTCCCCTGGAATTTGCCCCCAATAGTCGCCTGTTGGTGCTCCCGGGATGCCGCCCCATTGTAAAAAATAATTGGACAGAACACCCAATCCGGCACCGCCTTTTACGAGGTTCACAGCCGCCTGCCCATTGGAATATCCAAAACAGGTGGGCGGTAATTTGGCAATATTAACAGAAATACTGTCGTGCTGGGTTATGGCAACAGTCACTGTTGCGGAACACCCGTTTCCATCACTTGCGGTGACGGTGTAATTGCCAACTATAAGATTATTGGCAACGGGCAAAAAGGTATTATTACTCCAGGCATAACTGAACGGGCTACCTTTCCCTCCAGAGGCCATCGCGGTAGCGGTGCCGGTTAGACTTTGGAAACACGCCACGGTTGTTTGCAAAGCGGTTACGGAAACAGAGGATGCTGGTTGGCCAACAATGGTCGCTGCTGGTTCAAATTGACAGTTGTTACCATCGGCGACTGTCACTAAATAACTTCCCGCCGGCACATTTGAAATCACCGCAGTAGTAGCACCATTACTCCATAAATAGGTGTAATTCCCGGTACCACCAATTGCAACAACTTCTGCAGCGCCATCTGATGTACCAAAACAAAGTGCTGGAGTGGTATTGGTGGTAGCGGTTACTGCTAAAGGAGTATCAACAGTGGCAGAAGCCGTTATCGAGCACCCGTGATCATCCGTAACCGTTACGGTATAGGTCCCTGCTCCAAGTCCACCTGCGAAATCTGTATTTTGCTGGCTTATATCGCTCCATATATATGTATAGGGCAACGAGCCGCCAACAGGCGTAACCAGTACACTGCCATTATTATCGCCAAAGCAAGAGACAGGTGCTGGTACGATGGTCGAAACGGCTAATTGATCCGGACAACTCAGGGTAAAAGAAGCCATCGCAGTACATCCATTGGCGTCGGTGACCGTTAAGGTGTAGGTGGAGCAGGAGAGCCCCGTTGCTGTAGCAACAGTTTGTCCACTACTCCAATTATACAGATAAGGCGTGACTCCATTGGTCACCAGCGTAATACCTTGTCCATCATTACTTAATGGACAGGACGGACTGGTCGCTGTTACCTGTATGTTCAATGCAGTAGCAGCCTGAATGATGAGCGGAAGGCTGGCCTGACAATTATTTGCGTCTTTGATGGAAATATTATAGTTTCCGGGGCATAAACTATTAAAAGACAAGGTATTTAAAGGGATACCGCTTGTATTCCAGTTGATCTGGTAAGGGAGTGTTCCGCCATTGGGAAGAATAGCAGCCGTTCCATCGCAACTGCCCTCGCAACGCTCATTGGTGGCATTCGACAGTGCTACTGTTAAGACTGCTGGTGCCGTGACCATGGTTTGTGCAGTAGCGGTGCATCCATTATGATCAGTCACCGTCACTGCGTATATACCCTCCGCAAGATTAATAATGGTTTTTGTGGTTTGTGCCGTTCCAGACCATTGGTAAATTAATGGGGCTGTGCCGCCTTTGGTATAAACAGTTGCCAATCCATTTATTAATCCTTTACAGGAAACCGGACCTGCCACCAGACTATCAATCGTGAGCTGCGCAGGCTGCTTTACTTGAATCAAAGTAGTACCGCTGCAACCGGCATTATCAGCAATAGTAACGCTGTGCAAACCAGCTGGCAGGTTGGGGGCAGTGGCTGTTGTCGCACCTGTTGACCATACAAATCCATAAGGCATCAGACCGCCAGTTGCCACCACAGTAGCAGAGCCATCTGTCAATCCAAAGCAGGAAACAGAGTCCTGGGATGTAGAGAACGTCAACTGTGGGTTTTCGGTAACAGTTTGCGAGGTAGTGGCGGTACACCCGGACTGATCGCTCACGGTTAACTGGTAACAACCTGCAATCAGGGTATTGACAGTGGCTCCAAGAAATATTGGTCCCCCTACGCAACGCTGCCAGGAATAGGTCAATATACCTGTCCCACCGGTAACATTGGCAGAAATACTTCCGGTACTGCCACCAAAACAGGCGACGTTAACAGCTGATGTATTAACGACAAAGGCTGGAGGCGCTGTAATCGTAAAAAAGGAGGTATCCCGGCACCCCATAGCATCTACAGCGTAGACAAAATGATCTCCCGCCGGAAAAAAGGTAAGATTCCCGTTGGTATAAGGGGTTGGAGGACCAAAAGAAGAGAAAAATACCGTTTGACCCTGCCCGCCAGCGGCGACCACATCACAAAACCCATCCGCGGAGTTAGGGCAGGAGCATGGTGTGGTATTGTTTAGGCTGGTCAATAAAGTACAAGCCACGTACACCTGAGAAGCCATAGATTCATAGGGCGGACAACTAACAGAAGTGCTCAGGGCTCTTACTTTTATATTAACAGCATCACCGGGAACTAATCCAGTGATGGTATAACTGGTCGCAGAGACCGTAATCCAGGCACCTGCATTAATACTTACTTCATAATCTGAAACCCCGGGTAGTGGCATCCATTGCCAGGTCATCATGCCATTGTCCATCTGCGCCATGGATAATCCGGCAGGTGCAGGAAAAAAAGTTTGAACGCCCACCGTTACTGTATCCTTGTGCGTGCAGTTAAAATTATCTACGGCAGTTAGCACGTAAGTCTGGGATTGAGCAGCATTCACGACAGGATTTGGACAGTTATTGCATGACAATCCACTGGTATTATTCCAGGTATAATTGATATTATTCGATAAATTAAAACCAATACTCCACCACTTCACTTTGCCGTACTGATTGAGGCCAAAACCATCAGAAACTAATAATTTCCAATCGCCATTAACCTGGGCATTATTGAGTGCCGTCCAAAGACCTTCGGGGCGGTAAGTGCCGTTGAAAGGGGCGGTTCCGGCAGTAATGGCTGTTCCGGCAGCCGGAGTAAAACAAGTTATTTTATAGTTGTCACCACTTCCGCCATTACCGGTGGTCAATTCCAATTGTTTGTTGTCGGGCGACCGCAAATAAACAAATAAGTCGGCATCGAAGTCTGTTTCAATATCCATACATACAGAACTGATCTGCGCGATTGGATTATTTAACATACTGTATCCCAAGCTGTTGACTGAAACAGACGACTGATATGGTGTTGGGTGCGGGTGGTTAGCATTGCCTAATTTGTAATCGGGATATGCTTCAAAACGCACCTCCGTTGGACCGTTCAAAATCCGGCTGCCATCCAATTGCACCGGTGAGCCCACACAAACCACTGTGTCCTGTAGCGGCACATATTGGTCGTTGCAGGAAAAACAATTGGGGTGTGTAAAGGGCAACACCGTTACATTAACTGTGGTATCCCAAACACATCCAAATCCGTCAGTTACGGCAAAAGTATAGGCTGCGGTACCTGCATTCTGAGGCGATGCCGCAATAGAATCGGCAGTCGCATAGAAGATGGAGGGATGGGTGCGCCATTCCCAGGAATTCAGCGTTTGTTGAAAACTCTCTACATTGGGGTAAAGCAAATCATTAAAATTAATCCCCCAGCTAAAGATATACCCATTATCAATCGGCCAAAAGTCTGTAATGGTCAACGTCCATTCGCCATTTAAGGGACAGCCTAATAAATTAGTAAGCGGCTCAAAACTGCTGTAATCACCCGATGGCAATGTACCTGAACCTCCTGGCAAGTTGGCATTAGCGTATTGTAGCCAGGAAGGATTCGGCGCATTGGGCGTCCAGTTGTAATCCCAGCCTGTGCCGGGGATGGGCGCGAAATTGTCATTGTCATTCGGGATACCCAAAAACAATTGAGATCCAACGTTGCCGGGATGATTATGTAAAATCACCTCCTGACCATTGGGGCAGGAGATTTTTATTTCTATATCCCGGGCCCAGGAATGTTCCATATTCACACTGATTGCCTCCAGATCATTGATATTGGTCAAACTTTGTCCGGGAGAAAACTCTGTAAAGTACAAACTGGTTTCATAGGGAATACCTGTACCATCCGGCAAAGCCAGGGAATCTGATCTGCTGCCATCAATCGAAAAACTACCCACACCAGGAATGACGGCAATATTCTCGCCATTTGTCCCGGCATTGACGGCTGCGGAAAGTTGTAAAGTATCACCTGCACAAATCGTGGTAGCAAAAGCATTGGCAAGATTAAATGCTGGTTTGGGCGACACCCTGATGCGTTGATTAATCAGATTTGTGCTGCCACAGCCCAGCGTATCTTTTAAAAACAATTGCACATAATAGCCTCCTGGTTCATCAAAAATATGCGAAACTAAAGGCCCGTAGGCAATGTCCCCATCGCCAAAACTCCATTCAAATTCGGTGGAAAAATCAGACTGTGAGTAGGCAAAACCGTTTTGCGGATAAACACCCTGCCCTAAAAACGTAACCCGCTTGCCCGGACAAATATCAATCCAACCGTTATCAATGGGAATAGAAGCTGGCATGGTAGCAACCAGATCCGCTAAAACCTGCTGACAGGAGGCCACACAACTGATGGAAGCCGACCAGCCCGCATCTGTCCCACTGCTGTTGGACGTAAAAACCACCGTTAAACAACCGCTGGGATTAGCTGCAGTCGCTTGCACGACAAATGGAATACCTGGTGTGTATTGGTCGGAACAGGACAACAACGGCGCAGCAGCACTATTGCCATCGTAAAAACAAACTACATCGCCAGGATCGAGGGATACGCCAGAAAAATCGAGCCGGATATGGGTGCCACTGGAGCCATCTGAGCAAATGGTGGTGGTGATATTCAGGTTGTTACCATAATCGCCACTTGGGCCACCGGGGTCAAAAAAAGAACCGGTGCAGGCGGTAATGGGGGTGCCATTCATCGTGAAGTTTTGAGCAGCAGCGAAGAAAGGTAAACCCAGAAGAAGCAATAAAAGTGTAGCGCGTTTCTGCATGGAAATTAGATCGAGGAATAAATGATTGCCTTTTAAGTCTGCTGCAAAAAAACACAATTTACCAGTCAATCCCGGTAAAAATGTGGTAAAATGATGAAAATAGTTGTTTCCCTGTGCTGAAAAAAGTTAAAAAATAAATTCCTGCCAGTTCGCGATTCACGCAGGTACAGTTTTTGATTAGTGTTTTCAGGCCTTCTTTTGTCATTTCTATTTATATTTGCAGCACAAATCTATAACTGGTTACGCATTTTTAATCAGAAAAATCATTGTATGTACAAAATCACCCTTTTGCTTTTCATAGGCCTGATGGCCTTTGTTGGCTGTAAGAAAAACGATATTATTACCCCCAAAACAACTTATAGTATCGTTTTCAATAACGATTACAACATACTGCAAGGACAATTTGCTGCTTTCCTAACTAATGCTGACGGCAGTATTGCGGCATTTCGATGGCTCAAAGGATCCGATACCACACAACTAACGGTCCAATTCAGTGAACCGGAAACATACCACTGTACCGTTGTAAAAATGACCATTCAGGAAACCACTGCCGGCAGAGACACCACTTTGGAACTGAATACATACCAAGATCTTGTCAATAATACCCATATCAACCTTCGAAATTTGTCTTATAAAAGAACCACCGACTACCGTATTCAGTTTAAAAATATCAGTTCCTTAGATACGATTATTGTGCCCGACGGATTGACGTTCGTTAAACCACAGGCTTCTAATAACTTTTTTGGCCATTTCAAAATTCAGCACACCGGCGATTTTTGGTTGCGGGTCAGGATCAATGGTGATCCACACTGGCGATACATGATTTACAACAATTTCACCGGAACGGAACTCACCGCCGAACTCGACCCGAATATTCTCCCCAAAATGGCGGATAATCCACCAGTTATCGGACTTCCCTTTTTGTCGACCTGGAAATATTCCCTTCAGGGGCTGCTCGACCTGGAAAATAACCGGCTGCTTCCTATTGGAGATCTGGACAGGGCACCCGGAGGAAGTATCCCTGTGCTCAACAAATTGACTGTTTTCCAGCCCGACAACCAAATTTTTAGTGGATATCGCATCAACCTTCGCGGTTATAATGGTTCCAGCGGCGGCTATACCTATTATTATGACCGCATTTTTGACCAGATTCCTTCGGAAGTGCCGGAACCAGGTTTTGATATTCAGCAATCCACTTTAAATGATACCCGCCTGATCGCGGTGGTCTGTACCGGACAATTTGACGACCTGGTGGTTACCCGCAGCAACCTTACTTCGCCATTCATTACCTGGACGGTCACCACTGCATCTGCTATCGATGGCGGAACGGTAAAAATGCGCCTTTCGGATGTTCCGGCCGCTCTTACTGCGGTTTTCCCTTCTCTGGGCGATTATTCTTTTGCAGATAAAACATTGGTCCGCGCTGAAAACTATGACTTCCTGAACGGCGTCGAAGAAGTATATGCCAAAATATTCAGCAGTAACGATCCTTTCTGGCAGGCCAAAGCCCAAATGATGGGTATTGAACGCCAATTCTAACAATGGACTATCAACAGTATTTTGACGCGAACAAAGATTCCTGGAACAAGCGTACCCAGGTGCATCAAAAATCAGATTTTTACGGACTGGAACAATGGAAAATCAATCCAGCGGCCACCAGCCTGAACCCTGCTGAAATACGGGAAATCGGTGATGTTAAAGGAAAATCATTATTGCATTTGCAGTGTCATTTTGGACAGGACACGCTTTCGTTTGCCCGCATGGGTGCCCGGGTCACGGGCTGTGATCTCTCCGATGAAGCTATTGCAACAGCCAATGCCCTGGCAACCGAAGTGGGGTTGTCCGATGCAAAATTTGTTTGTTGTAATGTGTACGACCTGCCCGCACATCTCCAGGGGCAATTTGATATCGTCTTTACTTCTTATGGCACCATTGGCTGGCTGCCCGATTTAAAACCATGGGCTGAAGTAATTGTGCATTTCCTGAAACCGGGCGGGGTGTTTTATATAATTGATTTTCATCCTGTTCTCTGGATGATGGACGACAATATGACCCACCTCAAATACGCCTACCACAATGCAGCGGTCATCGAAACGGAACAAAAAGGCACTTATGCCGATCGCGATGCAGATCTTGCTTATACAGAATACGGTTGGAACCACAGTTTCAGCGAACTGCTGAACAGTTTGCTGAACGCCGGTCTTCAGGTTGAATTTTTAAATGAGTACACTTACTCGCCTTATAACTGCTTTGCCAATACCGTGAAAGGAGATGACGGCAATTACCGAATCAAAGGATTAGAAGACGTATTGCCAATGGTATATTCCTTAAAAATGACCAAACCAGCTTCCTGATGAGCGATCCTGTTGCAGATTTTATCGCCGGGCATCTCGACGCAGACCTGCACAAACTGCTCCTTTCGGCCAATAAATATCCCGGCATTCCGATACCTTATGTCGTAGCGCAAATTGAAGCATTGCGGAAGGTGCGTTATAAAATCCCGGCGTGGTATTCGCCGCAACTGCATTTCCCGCCGCAGATTTCTGTTGAACAATCGTCCTCTGCAGCCACTGCCTTATTTAAAGCCAATTTATGCACCGGCAACCGCATGGCTGATCTCACCGGGGGTATGGGCGTAGACAGTTATTACTGGGCCAAGTCTTTTCAGTCGGTGGATTATGTGGAACAAAATGAAACATTAACCGCCGCTGCACAACACAATTTTGCAGTCTTGGGCGCTCATAATATCCACATCCACCATTCATCAGCAGAAGATTTTTTAGTCCACAACACCTCCCGGTACGATTTGCTTTACGCAGACCCCGCCCGCCGCGATACGCACAACAATAAGGTATTTCTATTGTCAGATTGTCAACCCGATGTGGTGCAACTGCGCGACACCCTCCTGGCCCATGCCGATCAGGTATTGATCAAAACAGCACCGATGCTGGATATTAGTCTGGCAATGAAGCAATTGGGAAAAGTAAAAAAAGTGTGGGTGGTAGCCGTGGAAAACGAGTGCAAAGAAGTCTTGTATCTATTGGATAATGAAGGAAATAGCAGCAATGATACTATTCAAATAAACGCAGTGGTGCTGGACTCCCCCACTCCATCCTTTTCCTTTACCCGGCAGGAGGAAGAAAATGCGCCGGAACGATTGGCCATGCCACAACAATACCTGTACGAGCCCAATGTCGCGGTTATGAAAGCAGGCGCATTCCGGCTGTTCGGTCACCGGTTTGGATTGGCCAAATTGCATCCCAATACACAGTTATTCACGTCTGAAACGCTGGAGCCGCAAGCACCCGGCCGTATATTTGCCATCCGTGCTGTGGTCAAATACGATTACGCCGCCGTGCGGGAAGCACTGCCTGGCAACAAAGCCAATATCGCCGTTCGCAATTTCCCCGACCCTGTAGCCACGGTGCGTAAACGGTTAAAATTGGCCGATGGAGGGGATTGGTATTTGTTTGCGGTGACGGTGATGGATGGGAGTAAGCGGGTGGTGATTTGTGAGAAGGTGTAAGACCTCACATCCTGATTTTCTGCTCCAACCCCTGTGTCGACTGTATCGCTTTCGCTTTTGCCGTACCCAAAGAAAAAGGATCGCCTGAATAGGGCCAATAATGCTATATGAACAACTAAGCAAAAAAACAATCTCTAATACACACAAGAAATACATTATTATCCTCATCTTTAGGTCAAACAAATTTTTACCGCCTGCTTCTTTCTTCCATAAGTTGGCAAAATATCTCCTCACTTAAAAAATGATCTGCCATGCTGCAATTCACTTTCTCTTCTTCAGTATTCCTTCGGACACTACTTTTTACGCTTTTATGTTCCGTATTTTCTCCCCATTACGTGTCTGGTCAGACTGGCAATCCGGAAGGTTGTGGAACTGAACCTGGGCCATACGCGGTTGGTGAAACTCCTGAAAATCCAAATGTAACACCTGCATTCAATTATTATTTACGGCTGTATGTTTATATTTTAAGACCGTCCAATGGCAATGGAGGGATGACGCTACAGGAAGTTGAACAGTCGTTGGCTATTTTGGATGAGGATTTTAACGAACACAATATTTTCTTTGTGCGAAGTTGCCCAATAGTGATTAAAGATGACGATTTGTATGCAGGAGGATCAGGAAATTTTTGTCGGTTATTTTATGAAAATAATCACCCGTACCGGAATAGTGATGGAATAAATCTTTATTTCGGCTCCATTACCACTGGCAATGGATTTAATATAGCGAGCGGAATTATCAGCAATTGCGCCATCGTAAATGGAAAAATAAGCGGCTACCCCTCAGCACTTTCGGGGCTTGTTTCTCATGAAATTGGCCATTGTCTTGGACTTTGGCATACATTCAACTCCACCACCTGGAATAACCAATCTGAATGCCAAAATGCTCTACCAGGGATACCAATTCAGGGTTGCCCGGAATTGGTAAATGGGTCCAATAGCGCGAGTTGTGGTGATTTTGTACAATTTGACCCTTTAAATCCTAATCAAGGAACTCCGGCAGATCCTGGCATGGGTTGGAATGTCACTTATCCAGGTTGCGAATGGACCGGATCCGGTCTCGATGCCAATAATCATCCATATAACCCTGACGAACTTAATATTATGGGGTATTCACATCCATTATGTATGACACGATTTGCTCCCCTACAAGGCCAAAAGATGAGAACTCGAATAGCGGAGGAGAGTATCCTTCAAAACTGTTTGACGCTTCCTAACATCACTACAGGAGTTACAGTCACACAAAATACTACCTGGGGGCCGGCAAATGTACCCAACGGAGGCTACATTGGTTCACTAGTGATTAAAGGAGGAGCAAGACTTACTGTCCAAAGTGGCGTAACATTATATTTTGATCAAACAGGTAGTGCCTTTCTTGAACCAAATGCGACTTTGGTACTCTACGGTACCCTCACGAATGGGCCATGCAGTCCAATTTGGAAAGGCGTGATTGTGAAAGGAAACACACTTGCATCCCAACAAATACAAAATGGTGCCCGCGCACAAGGATTCCTCCAGGGTAAACCCGGGTCTCTTATCGAAAACGCAGAAACTGGTATTACACTTTATGACCCCAATAGTGTCCTTGCCACAGGAGGGCAAATTTCCTGCGAAGGCACTACCTTTAAAAACAACCGGACCGGGGTAGTTTTTGCACCTTACATAAGTTACACTCCAAGTCACGCAGAACTGAACTATTATGGCAGATTTGTGAACTGCCAATTTATCAATGACAATAGTTATCACCACCCTCTTGGCAGTTTTTATGCCTTCATTGAGATGGAAAGTGTGACTGGTATCAGTATATTAGGTTGTAAGTTCAATAATGCTCAAGCCTTAGACGGTACAGAAATTGAATCCTGGGGATATGGAATAAAAGCAATTGATGCTGGGTTCAAAGTGGAGCAATATTGCAACAACCTGTCTATACCATGCTCATCGTATGTTTATTCCTTGTTTGAAAGTTTAGGATATGGCGTTCATGCTGAAACGGCAGCAACTACACGACCTTTCACAGTTACAGGTGCAACTTTTGACAAATGCTACGTTGGTATTTTCGACTTATCAGTTGACTATCCGGTTATTACCTTCAACCACTTCAACCTTAATAAAGTGGCAAGCCCTGCAGGTACGCAGACTCAGATCGGGCTTTTGTTCAATACAGATGTGGAAGGCTTTACTGTCGAAGAGAACTGGTTTGGCAGAGCCTATGAAGGAAGTAACCACATTAAAAGGACCATCGGCTCTGTATGCTACAATATTGGTGCTAATTTCAATACCATCCGAAGAAATACCTATTTCAAAGTCAGTATTGCCAATTTAGCCAACGGCCAAAATGCCACGAACATCAATAGTACCAACCCCAAGGGGCTAATTTACTTGTGTAACACCAATCAAAATATTATTGACCTTATTACTCCTGCCACTCATGATTTTGCAGTCACAACAGGCGCAAATATTTATAAAGACCAAAGAGCAAGTGCTTTTGCCGGAATTAGTACCGCAGCAGGAAATCAATTTTCCTATGCTGATGATGACTCCGAGAGTGATTTCCAAAACAAGGGAACTTTAAATATTAAGTATTATTACGTACAACAAGGTAATCAAAGACCTTTAGATTATTCAGGGCAAACAATAACTACAATATTTCAAGGAGTGTTAAATAACGATTGCGAGCAAACTGTTTGTTATCCCTTTTGCGAACCACCTTATGAACAAACACGAGGCAAGTTTAATTATCATCGTCAACAATGGAATGATTTAAGGCTGCAACCGATTTCTCCATCAGTAACAAGTGATTTAGAATATCACCGTTTTGAAATGGAAAAAGCTGGCAATAGTGTAATCAGATACATGCTTTCAGATACTGTTTCATTTAACCGCGACAGTTTCTTGCTGCTGCTTTCCAATATGGAAGGGTATGGTACCGACAGGTGGCTGTCGAAAGAATACTACCGACAAGGGCTTATCAATCAGGGCGCACAAATATTGAATGCAGCTCCAGCCAAATACGATCTGAATACAACGGAAGTGACCGATTTATCGAATTTCAAAACAATTCTGGAAGTACTTGCGGCACAACCTTCCGCTTATGCAATGAGTAGCACGGCACAGCAGCAAATCCTAACGTATGTAAATGCCGGAGGCTTCGCAGAAGGTCTGGCGCGGGGGATTATGGGATATTACGGATTTAATTTTGTGCCGCATTATGAATTACCGGAAGAGGCTGATGGCAGGGAAATCTATGCCTCACCAACAACTCTGAATACAGTAACCATAAAGCCCAATCCGGCCAGCAACCAAGTCATTTTCAGCAGGATTCCTCAAGGCGTATCCCATTTAGAAATCATCAATTTACAAGGAGCAATTGTAAAAAAAATGAATTTGAAGGAGGATCAGGACAGCCTTTCTCTAGATGTATCCACTTTACCCAATGGTATGTTTTTCTGCCTTTTCTACAATGAAAGCGGTATGATATCCAACAGTAAGTTTGTTGTACAACACTAATTTTTTCTTCCAAAACCACTGGCCGATGGGATTATCAGCATCGGCCAGTTTATTTTTATAGTTATGAGACACATTTTAATTATTCTCTGCTGTATTTTTATTGATTTCCCCAATGCACAATCACAAGGCTTTAATAACACTTATGATATCAGCTTGAGAGCCGCAGCATTTACCAATATTTCTGTGTCAAATGACACCATTACTTTAGTTGGGATTACGCTGGATACTATCCTGTCACACCATTGGGGTATTAGTTTCATTCAACTTGACACACTGGGCAACGTTATTCATCAGACAAGTCATTATACCGATGAAGATTTCTGGACCTCCACTAATAAACAAGGGTTTGTAAAATTGAAAGATCACAAAGGCTATGCTGTTATCGGAACTCATTTCGATTCGCAAAGAGGCTATTTACTCAGGCTTGATGAACAAGGTAATGTCATATACCTGAAACGATATCTCAAAGGAAACTTCTTCACCAATTATTGGCAAAATATCATTGAGGTTCCCGGCGGTTTTTTAGTCGCTTTACACAAACAAAAATTAGATTACAATAATGATTGCTTTCTTTACAGATTAGATTACGCAGGCAATATTCTCTGGCAGGTATCAATAGGGGACGAAAAACTTGATAACCTAACTGATTTATATATGGCAGGGAACAATGAATACGTTGTGTCAGGAGCGGCCGTTATCAATATTTTTACACCAAATCAATTAGATGACAGAGGAGGCACCCGGCTGAGTGGCATAGATAGTTTAGGTAATATAAAATGGAGTTGGACGGGACCAATGGCCCTTGATGAGGCTGGAGGGGCCAAAGGAACGCACAGGCTTGGCAACGGTGATTGGTTGTATGCTACTTTTCAGTCTGTTTTGATTGACCAGAATTGGTATCAGCAACCAAAATTTATCCGTCGGGACAGTAATTTCAACCTGATTTGGGAAAAGGAATACGGATTTCCCAGTTTGAATGATGGGGGCTTTCAGGATTTCAAACCTTATCCTGGCGGTGGTTATGTGGCAACGGGTTATCTTGCCAATGGCGTGTTTGAAACGGGTTTCATCTGCCGCGTGGATGACGACTGCAATCCCATCTGGGAGCGGCGGGATACTGGTTTTTATGCCGTAGATCATGCTTTTAATGTATTAGCCGCATCTGACTTTCTTTCTTCCGGTAGTATCATAGCCTGCGGACAAACCGTGAACTACGATGAAGAAAAGTCCTACGGCTGGTTACTGAAAATCACCCCGGATGGCTGTATTGATACCCTGTTTTGTAATCCAATTGTCGCTACACCTCCTGAGCCAATTGTCCAACCAACTTCAGTCCGGATCTATCCCAATCCATCCAGCAATCAAGTCATTTTCAGCATGATTCCTCAAGGCGTATCCCATTTAGAAATCATCAATTTACAAGGTGAAATTGTAAAAAAAATGGATTTGAAGGAGGATAAAGACAGCCTTTCTGTAGATGTCTCCACTTTACCCAATGGTATGTTTTTCTGCCTTTTCTACAATGAAAGGGGTATGATATCCAATGGTAAGTTTGTTGTACAACATTAATAGTGTTGTAGCGAAGGGAAGCCCTTTATCCCCAAGATGCAATCACATCCTGATTTTTTGCTCCAACCCCGTTGTCGACTGTATCGCCTTTGCTTTTTTCCAGTACTCCACCGCTCCATTTTTATCGCCTTTGGCCGCCAGTGCGTCGCCATAATGTTCGAGGATACCAGGGTGCTTATCGCCCCCTTTGGCCATTACTTTTTCAAAACGGGCTATCGCTGCATCCGGATTTTTTTGGACCAGATGCGCCATGCCGATCTGATCGGTAACATCGAGTAGCAAGGCTGTGTTATTGCCGCACATCAGCGCAGCCTGTTCTAAGATAGGCAGGGCATCCGATGGACGATTGGATGCATTGGTTGCCACACCATACCAGTAATACGCTTTGGGTTGGTTAGGAAATGCATCCATGGCCTGTTCGGAAAGCGTGGTTATTTCGGAATATTGCTTTTGGTCGTTCAGAATCGTCAGGGTATTATCCCAGACAGAAAATGCGCGGGGTTTCAGGGCGATACATTTGCGGTAACGGGCGAGTGCTTCCTGGTCCTTGCCGGCGAGGTAATACAAATCGCCCGCAACACTCCAGGCTTTAGGATCGTCTTTATGGACCGTTTCTAATGCCGCACCCAGATCAAAAACAGCCGTCAGTGTGGCTGCCGGCGTGGCTGCGTCTATTTTATTAAAGTAGGGTGCTAATTCTTTGATTTTTAAATCAATAGCCACCGATGGATCTTTAAAAACCGGCAACAGGGACTGCAAATAAGCAGCATCAGAATTGCTTTTTCCTTTTTCCAATAAAGCCAACTGGGCTTCCGTATCGGTGGGGTGTTGGCGAAGGATATTTTCCCAGACCAATTTGGCCGCTGGATGGTCGCCAATTTCGGTGAAGAATTTGGCTAGACGCCGCTGGTGATCCGTATTCGAAGGGTATGCATCGGCTAAACGGCGGAGTTCATTCACGGCTTTTTTAGAATCGCCCAAGGCCACATAAATCAGGTGCTTGCGGGAGGCTGTCAGTTCGGAGATTCCCGTGATGGCTTCCAGTTGGTCCAACGCTTTTAACCCCCGTTTGGGGTTTTCGGACAATACCGACAAATAGGCTAATCGTTCATAAAACTCCGGCGTTTTCGGGAATGCCTTAGTCAGTTGTTCATACACGTCGGCAGCCAGTGCAATCTGGCCATTTTTTTCATAAATATCGGCCTTGTGCAAGTAATACCACCTGTTGTCGGGCGCCAATTTGATAGCTTTAGCGATGGCATCCAGCGCGCTGCCGTATTCCTTTTTTTCTGTGTAACTCCGGGCGAGACCGTACCAGGCGGCATCGATGGATTCGTTGTTGTAAAGGAATTTTTTATACAGTTCGATCGCCTGATCGTAACGGCCCAGCATCCGCTGCCCTTCGGCATCCAGGAAATTCGACTGGCGCATCACCTCTTCCTGCGACACTTCTTTTTTTTCACCACCGATGGTGTTTTGTGCAAAAGCGGGAAGCGTTGCCAGACAGGCGGCAAGGAATATTAATCCACGTAAATTACGGATAATCAAAGTTTTATTACTCATTATCTTCTGGTAAAATGGCTGAAATCGCCGATATTTAATTCGTCTTTAGAACCAACAAACTTGCTTGAATTGCCGACCATTGAATTCTCCAGCACGGCATTTTTAATTTGTGATTTATTTTGAATAATGGAGTTCTGAACGATAGCATATTCCAATACCGAACCTGCCCCCACACTGACATAAGGCCCGATGACAGAATTGCGGATCACTGCATTTTCCCCCACAAAACAAGGCCGAATCACCACGCTGTTTTCAATGACAGCCGTCGTGGCCACGAGGTTGCGGTGGCGCCGGAATTCCAGCATTCTTTCATTGGAATACAGGATCGCATCCTTGTTGCCGCAATCGAGCCATTCTTCTATCTCTCCTGTAACGAATTTAACGCCTTGTTGTTTCAGCAATTCCAGTGCGGTAGTGAGTTGGAACTCATTTTTTTCTTTGATTTCGTTGGTAACAATATGGTGCAATGCCGAACGGAGCCGTTCACCTTCTTTGAAATAATAAATACCAACGATTGCCAGATCAGAAACAAAAACCGAAGGTTTTTCTACAAAACCATTGATAAAGCCGTCGGCATCGAGCGTGACCACCCCAAAAGAAGAGGGGTCTTTCACTTTTTGGGTCCAGATCACCCCGTCATTTTCAGTATCGAAAGTAAAGTCGGCTTTGAACAGCGTGTCGGCGAAAGCAATCATACATTTTCCCTGCAAACTCTCCCAGGCACAATGAATGGCATGTCCCACCCCCAACGCTTTGGTTTGGTGGTAGATACGGCCTTTGGCGCCTAATTTTTCTGCGATATTGATCAATTCCCGTTCTACATCGGCACCAAAATCGCCCACGATAAAGGCTATTTCTTCAATCTTACCAGTATAAGCTTTAGCCAGATCTTCCACCAGCCGCTGGATAATTGGTTTGCCTGCCACGGGGATCAGTGGTTTTGGAACTGTTAGTGTGTGGGGCCGTAAACGCGTTCCCCTGCCTGCCATCGGTATGATTATGTTCATCTTATTAGCTATGAGTTATGAGGTATGAGTTATGAAGTATGAGGTATTAATGCGAATAACGGGTTAAAATGATAAGGGTTGAGGGCCGGCTTTGCGTCTGGGACACTGCCCAAAACGAAATCCCTGTTTTAAAGTAAGACTTTCCGTTTGGAGCCCTGCAAGGGAGCTGTCACCATTTCCGCAGAAAAAGCGGAAAGGTAACATCTCCCGATCCCGGTTATTGCTGCCAAAACAGTAGGTTGGTATTAACATACCTTCCATTTGAATATCTGTTTAACTCGTTATTGGCATTAATACTTCATACTTCATACTTATTTCCCTGTGCTTCCGAAACCGCCTGCGCCTCTGGAGGATTCGGAAAGTTGAGCGGTGGGTTGCCAGGTGATTTGCTCGTATCGGGCGATGACCATTTGGGCAATGCGTTCGCCCGGTTCGATGGTTTGTGGTGTATTGGACAAATTAACGACAATACATTTAATTTCACCGCGATAATCGCTGTCGATCGTTCCGGGGGAATTCAGCACTGTCAGTCCGCGTTTGGCGGCCATGCCACTGCGGGGGCGAATTTGTGCTTCGAAACCCTGGGGCAGTTCAATGAACAGCCCGGTGGGAATCATGGCACGGTCGAGCGGTCCGAGCGTCACAGCTTCCTCCAGATGAGCCCGTAAATCCATTCCGGCACTGCCCATTGTTTCGTATTGGGGCAGCGGGAATAGCGAATTATTGATGATATTGATGGTCATATATTAATAAAAAAATTAACCTTTTGTATTTATTTCCACCCCTATTGCAGCCAGGTGATTAATCACCGGATTGGCATACATACCCAGCAAATATTTTCTTCCGGCATTCTCTTTTTCTTCTACCATTTGCGCACAGCGCGTATTAAAATACGTTTCCAATTGTTGGCGTTCTTCCGACGAATAATGGTCGGCAAAGCCATTGGATTCCATTAATAAATCATACGCCACATAATTCACCGGCAACAGGTTGTAGTGCGCGTGGATGGATTGATCAATCAGGGAAGCCAGAATTTCCAATTGTTTTTTGCCTTTGGGAACCGTATCAAATACCTCCAGGGCTTCAATTAATGGAGTGCCGAAATGAAAATGTACCCGCCCTTTGGCACCTCTTAAACCCAGCAACATTTGTTCCACATCTTCCTGAAATGCTTTTTTATACTCGGGATCTGCCTGTTTTTTCAGGTATTCGCGGGCTTTTAGTATATCGCAGGGGTCGTATTCGTAAGAAATAGAGACCGGTACGATATTCAGGTCCTGGAAATATTGTTTAAGGTCGCCAGTACAGCTGAGGCTGAGCATTTTCAGCAACCCTGCCTGGGTGCGATCATTGCCATCTTTGGCACGGCCTTCGCGTTGGGCAATCCAAACGGAATCGATTTTTTCAACGATTTGTTTTCGGATATATTCAGACAGCAGCACTGAATACCGGTACAGTTCAATCGGAGAACCGGTGCGTTTAACCACAAAACTTTTATTAATGCGGAAAATCAGTTCCGACATGCGGTGTTTCATCAGGTTGTCACCAATAGCGATTTGACCGGTAGTGAACCCATTTTCAAACAATACCGTATTGAGAAATGCGGAGTCCAGGATAATATCCCTGTGGTTAGAGATAAAAAGGTAGCGCTCGTTGGGATTCAGGTGATCTAATCCAGTGGTTGTCAGTTTATCAATACTGCTTTTTTCAATGGCTTTCATGACCGGCAGAATGATCCGGGCCTGAAATTCAGTGATGGAAGAGACCGTATCTTTTTCTTTTAAAACCAATTGATTCAACGCTTCCGGCAAAAAAACTTTCATTCCATCTATCAGGTGTTGCTGACTGAATAGTTCCTGAACCGCTGGTTGTATTTCTTCGTCACTGTATATTCTGGGTCCTGTTTCGGTGTTTTCCATGTATCAAATGCACTATTTTCAAAGGGGCAAAGATACATTAATGTAAGAAGGAGAGGGAATGTTTCTACTTTTCCCAAATCGTCTCCTGTGGAAAATCCCAAATGGTAGCATCACAAAAGACAATTCCTGTACATTCACAGTCGACCACACAAACCACTTCACATTGCTCATTGAGGATTTCCTCTCCAGCATCGAAAATAGAATCGACCAACCAATAGAAGGCCCCTTCGGGCTTGTCAATTTTTATTATTTTAGCTGAAAAAGGACTTTCTTTAAATTCTTCTAATTTCGCATCAAGGCAGGTGGGTTCGGGAGGATCAGTTTGTTTGCAGGCAAAAAAAGAGAGTAACAAGAGGGAGAAAGTGATGAGAAGAGCTTTTTTTTGCATAGTTTTATTTTTTAGTGTGACAAGGTAAGACGTTTTGGCAAATACTGAAGACAACAAGTAATTACCGTAACCAACTTTTTCCTTTTCTTTGAGCTGTCAAACCAACACTTCCCGCTACAAGTTTTATAATCACCTGTTTTCTCCTGGAAAATATGATCCATCGTTGCCAACTTTTTATTACAGTTGTTCTTTTTATTGCGTTTTTTCCACATTGGATAATCGCCCAATGTCCAATCACCGTTAACGCGGGGCCCGACAAGTTCGTCTGTAACACTGGCGGTATGGTGGCATTAGATGGCAGTATCGGCGGACAAGAAATTGGTTTTCGCTGGACTCCTTCTACCGGATTAAGCAGTACAAGTATACTCAATCCCGTTGCTACAGTAAGCGCTCCTGTCACCTATACCTTGACGGCCGCAGCCGAAGACCCTTCCGCACCGAATTTGGTGGTCAATCCCGCTTTTGAATTGGGAAATGTTGGGTTTACGAGCGGCTATACGTATACCGCCAATCCCATCACACCAGGAACTTACTTTTTAACGACCTCCCCTTCGTTGGTCAACTCCAACTTTCCGCCCTGTGACGACCATACCTTCGGTAACGGCACGGGCAACCTGATGCTCGTCAATGGCACGGGCAGCGCCAACTCCTCCGTGTGGTGCCAAACTATTCCGGTAATGGCCAATAGTTGGTATGTGATGAGTGGATGGGTTTCCACATCGCCCTTATCTCCACCAGCGTTACAATTTAGTGTCAACAATGTTCTTTTAGGAACGCCCTATACACCTTCCTTTAACTTATGTGATTGGCAGGAATTTACGGCCAGTTGGTTTTCAGGTTCTGCCACCAGCGCCACCCTTTGTGTAAAAGACGTTTCCGGGAGCGGCAATGGCTTATTTGGCGATGATTATGTCCTCGACGATATTTCGATGAAAAAAGCCTGTACCGTTTCTGACATGGTGAATGTTTCTGTCGTCACCGTGAATGCGGTACTGCCACCGAGCATCATACTGAACTGTAGTGCGCTAGCTACCGGCATTGTATTAAACGGTAGTGCCTCTACTTCCGGACCCGGCATTACTTATTCCTGGGATGGACCTGGTATTATTTCGGGTGGCAACACAGCGATGGCCACGGTAAATGAACCCGGTATTTATACCCTCATTGTCTCTTTTGACACAGGTGATGGCATTTGTGCAGCAGTGGACATGATCAATGTTTTGCCCGACCCCAATACCGTAATAGCCAATGCCTCTACCAATGAAGACCTCTCCTGTTTTGTTACCGCCGCCTCCCTGAGCGGTTCGGGCTCCACTTTAGGTGGACAGGTCACGTACAGTTGGCAGCCACTTTCGGGTATCATTTCAGGGAGCAACACCTTATCACCAGTGGTTAATCAGCCCGGCGAATATATTTTACTGGTAACCCACAGCGGTGGCTGCACGGCCACGGCCAGCACCAATGTTTACCAGGATATTACCCCTGCGGCAGCCGTTGCTGCTGCCAATGGAACGCTTCCATGTGTGGCCGGGACCCTTACCCTGAGCGGCAACGGCAGTTCCACCGGCAGCAGCTATTCTTACCAATGGTCAGGCCCCGGAATTGTATCCGGCGCAAGTACCCTGAACAATTGTATCGTCAATACTGCTGGATTGTACAGAATTACCGTGACGAACGATATCAGTGGTTGTACAGCCACCGCCAGCGTGAGCGTTACCCAGAGCGGCACGCCACCAGTGGTTGCAGTGGCAGCAAATGCGCCGGGTATTCTCAATTGTAATACCCCAATTGTTTCCATCAATAGTAATGGCAGTAGCACCGGCCCGAACTTCACCTATCAATGGGGTACCATTAACGGCAGTTTTACCAGTCCATTAAATGGGGCGACTGCCACAGTCGATACAATCGGGCTATACGTATTAACCATCACCAATACCCAAAACGGGTGTACCGCAAGTGCGCCAGTAAATATTACCGGCCAATTTGCACCACCATTGATCGCTTTTACGCAACCGATTCCACTGATCAGCTGCACCAATGATTCGGTACAAATCAATGCCGGCGGGTCATCAGTTGGTCCCAATTTCCATTACCAATGGTCCACTGCAAATGGTGTGTTGCTTTCTGGAGATACTACGTTGATGCCGTGGGTGGGTGCCGTTGGAACCTACCGGATTACCATTACCAATTCGGCTAATGGTTGTACTGCCACAGCTGCTGCAACAGTCTCGCCCAATACAACGCCCCCTGTCGCCGTTGCCAGCGCTAACGCACCAGGCGCATTAAATTGCATTACCCCCAACCTGTTATTGAACAGTACAGGCAGTAGCAATGATAGTACCATAACTTTTCTCTGGACTACTATCAACGGACATTTTACAGGCACCACCAACGGTCCAACCGCGACCATTGACTCTGCTGGGTTGTTTGTACTCAGTGTCACCAATACGGTGAACGGATGTATATCCCGGGATACGGTCGATATAAGTGCCCTCTATAATAATCCCATACTGGCTATCAGTCCACTAATGGCAGTCCTCGATTGCACTACTGATTCCTTGCAGATCAATGCATTACAATCATCCTCCGGAGCCGGGTTCCAGTTTTCATGGACTACTTCCAACGGCATCCTACTCTCGGGTGATACTACGCTCACTCCCTGGGTAAGTGCAGCGGGTAATTATTCCCTGACCATCAGCAATAGCGCCAATGGGTGTACTTCGGCAGGAACGGTGGTTGTGTTAGAGGACAGAATACCACCAGTCGCCAATATTATTCCGCCAGCAGTACTGGATTGCATTACGCAGCAAATCACCATAGATGCATCCGGGTCTTCCGGGAGCGCCAGTCTTCTGGCCAATTGGAATTATTATCCAGCACCAGGCGCTATTGGCACCGGATTTGTCGCCGGACAAACTTCGCTTACACCACAGGTCAACGCACCCGGAAATTATATCTTCACCCTCACCAACTTCCAGAACCACTGTCAAAGTATTGATTCCGTTGCGGTACTTCAAAGTGCGGTACCACCAGTAGCCGAAGCTGGCCCGTCACCTGTCGTTCCTTGTTCCGCCTTGTCTGCTGATCTTGATGGCAGCGGCAGTAGCCAGGGGGCCGGTTTTACTTACCAATGGACTGGCGGCGCAACGATACTGCAACCACAAATCACCTTACCTGGCACTTATTCGCTCACGGTAACGAATACAGCGAACCAATGTGTCTCCGTTGACAGTGTCGCGGTATTCCCATTTGGAGGCATTCCATCCGTCGACATTGCTGCACCAGCCTTAATCACCTGTGTACAGCCACAAGTTCAATTGACTGGCAATGCCTCGGTAGCGGGAGTACCTTCCTTGAGTTATCAATGGACATTCAGTGGTTCGGGCAACGGTATTATTGCTGGTGATACCACTTTAATACCTACGGCTGCATCGGCAGGGATTTACACCCTTACGGTATTGAATACACAAACAGGTTGTACAGGTACCGATGCCGTTATGGTGACGCAATCGGCCAATATCCCTGTCGCAGATGCAGGACCAGCACAAACCCTTCTTTGCGGAGTACTGCAGGTTACACTGGATGGCACCTTATCCAGTTCAGGTTCGGGCCTCGTTTACAACTGGAGTACCAGCACAGGTAATATTGTTCAGGGAGTAACCACCCTCGTGCCGGATGTGAACGGGCCGGGCACCTATACCCTCATCGTTACTGATACCCTGAATGGCTGTACTTCCACCGATAATGTGCTGGTACAACAGGATGCCAATGCGCCCCTTGCCAATGCGGGTGCGCAGGTGGTAATAACCTGTGTTTCGCCCAATGCAAGCCTTAATGGTACTGGTTCTAGTACTGGTGCAATGATATCTTATCTCTGGACAACCTCCAATGGCATCATTATTTCCGGTGCCAATACGACCACACCTGTTGTTGGGGCTGCCGGCATCTATACGCTGGAAGTAAAAAACAATACCAATAATTGTCAATCCACTTCCACGGTGACGGTTGTTGATGTGACGCAACCACCCCTGGCCGTTGCCAGTGCGCCACAAAATTTGACCTGTACTCAAAATACCATTCCCATCAGCGGTAGCGGTTCCAGCACCGGCAATAATTTCACTTATATTTGGTCGGGCCCGGGAATCGTCAATGGCAGCACTACCCTGTCGCCAACAGTCAATGCAGCAGGAAACTATATCTTAATAGTCACCGATCAAACCAATGGGTGTACCGCAACATCCACCGCAACAGTCACAGTCAATACCACTGCGCCCTTAGCAATCGTCAGTACGCCACAAAATTTGACCTGTTTACAAAACCCAATATCACTCAATGGCAGCAATTCGAGCAATGGCGCAAATTTCACCTATATTTGGTCGGGACCAGGCATTGTCAATGGTGGTACTACGCTATCGCCAACGGTCAATGCTGCTGGAAATTATGTATTAATTGTTACCAACCAAACAAATGGTTGCACCGCTACAGCAAGCACGACCATCGCGGCTAATTTGACTGCGCCAACGGTAATGGCTACCGTCCCGCAAGCCATCACTTGTTTACAAAATCAAATTTCAATAGACGGCAGCGGTTCCAGTAGCGGACCTGATTTTACCAATATTTGGTCGGGGTCGGGCATCATCAACGGTGCCACCACCCTGAATCCAATAGTGAATATGGGGGGGAATTATACGCTGGTAATTACTGATCAAACCAATGGTTGTACTTCTTCGGCAACTGTAGTAGTATTAGCCAATACAACACCACCGTTAGCAGTGGCCAATACTCTTCAAAGCATTACCTGTATTCAACCGCAAACTACGCTCTCCGGAGCAGGCAGCAGTGCTGGCGCTGGCATCATTTACAATTGGTCGGGGCCTGGTATCGTGGGAGGAAGCACCACCCTTTCACCTTTGGTTAATGCAGGCGGGACTTATACTTTGGTGGTTACCAATCCAATAAATGGATGCACCACAACTGCACAAACAACAGTAAATCAAAATATTACAGTGCCAAATATAAATGCCGGCCCTAATTTTACGATCTCCTGCAAAATGCCCACTGTCACCTTTCAGGGCAACAGCAATACACCAGGTGTTCAGTTTTTATGGACCACCACCGACGGGCAATTGATTGCTGGTCAATCCACGCCTTTTGCAGTCACTGATACCGCCGGGACATACACCTTGATCGTCACTGACCCATCAACCGGTTGCACCGCCAGCAGCTCCATAACAGTCAGTGAAAACATCGCGGTATTTCCTGCGGCGACCAGTATTTTACCCGATTGTACCCATCCAACGGGCAGAATTTCTTTCTCGGGCGGCGGACTGGGGCCCTTCCTTTACTCCATCGACGGTGGAGCAAATTTTGTGCAGAATGGCACCTTTTCTGGTCTGCAACCTGCTATATACCAAACAGTGGTGCAAGATGCAGATGGGTGCGAACAGACCACCACTTTTGATTTGCCGGCGATTATTCTGCCTGTAATTTCGTTGGAAACCAGCGCTACCATTGCAGCAGGAGATTCCATCCAATTGAACGCACTTGTCAATATTCCCGAATCGGCTATTGCTTCCATTATTTGGTCGGGGGGCGCTGGATTGAGTTGTACAGACTGCCTCGATCCTGTGGCAAAGCTTGGAATGGAAATGGCGTATCAATTAGTCATCAAGACCATAGAAGGCTGTGCAGATACGGCTTACATTGCGCTCTTTGTGAAAGCCGATGGTGGCAACATATTCGTACCCAATACTTTTTCGCCAGCAGGAGAAAGTGATAATAAACTGTTCAGGGTGTTCACAGACGCACAGATTTCCCTATTTAAAATGGGCATTTTTGACCGTTGGGGATCATCCCTTTTTGTAAGTGAAGATATCACCCAAGGTTGGGATGGCACAGCGAAAGGAAAATTGCTCAACCCGGGCATCTATATTTATTTCATCGAGGTGGAGATTGTAAAAGCGAACGGAGAAAAAGAAAAACGCCTGTTAAAAGGGGATGTACTGCTCGCCAGGTAATTCGACTTTCAATGATAGCCACACTTCAAACCTGTTGTTTGGATTTTGGTCTAAAAACAAACCTGACAAGGTCCTTAATGATTACTTTTGATAATAACTTTTTTTAAAATAAATTTATGACACCAAACCGTTACCACGCCATTGTGTTTTTCACTGTCCTGTTTTGCTTTTTTACAGGTTTGGCTATTGCCCAGGAGAAAACCAATCATGGCCATGCTTTTGAGCAATTGGGCAGTATACTTCCCACCGGGAACAGTTATCGCACCATGGATGGATCACCAGGTCCTGCTTACTGGCAACAACGCTGCGATTACAATATCGATTGTTCCCTAGATCCTGAAAAGCACCAGTTGACCGGCAAAGAACATATCAAATATTACAATAATTCTCCACAAACATTGCGCTATTTGTGGCTCCAATTGGATGAGAATGAACACGCTGCCAATAATGACCTGCACCACGCTCACCCACACAAGGTGAACAACAACATGAATGAAAAGGCACTCCGGATGCTGCAGGCCTGGACAGAATTTGGTGACTATGGGCATAAAATAAAGTCTGTCACCGGCAATACAGGGACACCCCTGAAATATTTCATTGACAATACGGTGATGCGCATTGACCTGCCCCAGCCGTTGGCACCTGGACAGCAGTTTGAATTTAATATTGACTGGAGTTATGTATTGATTGACCGGATCAATAACCTCTCTTTTGGCCGCGGTGGCTACGAGTATTTTACGAAAGACGACAATTATCTTTTCACCATCACCCAATGGTACCCGCGCCTTTGTGTATTCAGTGATTTTGAAGGTTGGCAAAGTGATCAATTTACGGGAACAGGCGAATTTGCCCTCACTTTTGGCAATTTCAGTGTGAAGATGTCTCTACCCGCCGATTATATGGTGGGCGCAACGGGGCTTTGTCAAAACTACGAACGGACCTTAACACCACCACAAAGGCAGCGCTGGAAACAAGCTCAACTTTCGAGCAAGCCCGTCGAAATCGTCACACTTCCTGAAGCGATCGCCAATGAACAAAAAACGAAAGCAACAGCCCTGAAAACATGGGAGTATAGGGCTGAAAACGTCCGTGATTTTGCCTGGACGGCCAGCCGGAAATTTGTCTGGGATGCGATGGCTGTTGATAATGGAGAAGGAAAAAAAGTGATGTGCATGAGTTATTATGGGAAAGAAGCCTACCCGATTTACAACCGCTATTCCACCAAAGCAGTAGCACATACCTTAAAAACATACAGCAAATTCTCCATACCATTCCCCTACCCTTCTGCCATTTCGGTAGAAGCCCAAAACGGTATGGAATACCCCATGATCTGCTTCAATCCAGGGCGTGCGCAGGAAGATGGTACTTATGCGGAATCGGATAAAAATGCTGCTTTGACTGTGATTTTTCACGAAGTAGGCCACAACTATTTCCCGATGATCATCAACAGCGATGAGCGGCAATGGGCGTGGTTTGACGAAGGTATCAATACTTTTGTACAATACCTTGCCGAACAGGAATGGGACAATAACTACGACTCCAATGAAGGTCCGCCACACATGATTACTGCGTATATGGCACTGCCCAAGGACGAATTGGAGCCTATCATGACCAACTCCGAAAATATCAATGACTATTTCAGCAATGCTTACCGGAAACCAGCCACAGCGTTGAATATCCTGCGGGAAACAGTTATGGGCCGCGAAAAATTTGACTACGCCTTCAAAGAATACTGTCGCCGCTGGGCATTTAAACACCCCACTCCGGCTGACTTCTTCCGCTCCATGGAAGATGCCAGCGGCATGGATCTCGACTGGTTCTGGCGCGGATGGTTTTATTCCACAGATGCGGTGGATATTTCTTTAGACAGTATTTCCTGGAAAAGGGTGGACATGGCCAATAATCCTGTGCCAAAAGAAATGAGTTATCCCAATAAAATTGAAAAACCGTTTGAAACGTTGAGCAAAAAACGCAACCGGGAATCGATTCAGCAGTTCCCTATAGAAAAGGATACAGCATTGCAGGATTTTTATACTTTTTATGAGCCTTGGGAAACGGCAGACAGCACTCAACAGGCGACATTTTACAAGTTTGATCAAATCTATACCCAGGAGGAAAAAGAAAAACTGTATGGCAATAAACACTATTACGAACTCAATTTCAGTAATAAAGGTGGATTATTAACACCTATCATTTTGGAATGGACTTATATGGATGGCAGCAAAGAAGAAGAACGAATTCCTGTGGAGATTTGGCGGCAAAATGAAAAGAAATTTAACCAGGTTTTTGTGAAAGAAAAGCAGGTCAAAAGTGTGCGGCTCGACCCCTGGCGGGAAACGGCAGATATTGATGAGAAGAACAACACTGCTCCGGTTCCCGAAACACCGAAATTATTTATGGTCTACAAAAAAGACAGGTATGAAGCAGGACCAAACATGATGCAAAAAGCACAAAAAAGGAAGTTCAATAAGCCATAATGAGCGAATATTTAACATTTATTGATCTGGGATTCCACCATATCGCCGATCCCCGGGCATTTGATCACCTGTTGTTTATTATCACGCTCTGCGCTGTGTACCGCTGGAATAAATGGCGTAAAATATTGATCCTCATTACGGCGTTCACTATTGGACACTCCTGTACACTTGTTTTGTCGGGTTTCCATATACTGAATGTACCCTCGAAAATAGTGGAGTTTTTGATTCCGGTGACTATTGTGCTGACCAGTATTTACAATATCAGCAGACATAAAACTGGACAAATAGAAAGCAGTACTTTTTCAAAATCAGTATCCTTGAATTATGCGATGGCCATGCTTTTCGGATTGATACACGGCATGGGTTTTGCGAATTATTTCCGGGCATTGATGGGTGGCGAAGAAAGTATTCTAACACCACTATTTTCTTTCAATGTTGGGATAGAAATGGGGCAAATACTAATTGTCAGTGTGTTTTTTGCGGGGTATTTTCTGTTGGAAAAGATATTCAGGATGCAGCACCACGACTGGAATCTTTATGTTTCAGGGATTGGTGGTGGCGGGGCTTTGGTATTGATTATGCAGAGCTTGTTTAAATAAATTAAAAATACCATACATATTGACAACACTTATTTTTTCCATACTGCTATTGTTCCAACCCAACTACCACCAGTTGCAGCCATCCCCATTAGTCCACGATTACAAAATGAGTGTCACCGAGGTCATTTACCAACCGGCGACGGCCAATTTTGAAGTGAAATTTTACCTGTTCACCGATGATATTACCGCCACGTTAACGGGAAATCCAGCGTCGGCCCTTCCGGGCAGAGATGCCATCAATACCTATATTCTCCAGCATTTTGAATTGAAAGTCAATGGCACCAAACAGGGGTTGGCGTTCTTCTCCATTCGGAATAAAGAAGACCAGGTACTTGTACAGTTCAATACGCCTGCTTTTGCCGGAAACATCGCGAATATTGCCGTCAAAAATACCCTGCTGACCGACAAATTCCAGGAACAAACCAATGTGGTATATGCAATTGTACCTGGAAAGAACAAAAAGACGGAAATGCTGGATGTGAAGAGGTCGGAAGGGTATTTTTCTTATTGAGCCAAATCGTAAATCAAGTTATGCCTGAATCCTAATGACCTTGGCTCTCAAAAAATGATCCGCCACCGTAATTGCCGCCATCGCCTCCACTATCGGCACTGCGCGCGGCACCACGCATGGATCATGGCGGCCTTTGCCTTTGATGATCACGGCATTCCCTTCCTGGTCGAGGGAATCCTGCGCGGTCATAATTGTTGCGACTGGTTTGAAGGCCACCCGGAAATAAATATCCATCCCATTCGAAACACCACCCTGAATACCGCCCGCGTGGTTGGTGGTCGTGACAGGTTTTCCCTCGGAAGAAAGCACGAGCGGGTCATTGTGTTGCGAGCCCGTCATTTTAATACCTTCAAAACCTGAACCGTATTCAAAGCCTTTGGCGGCATTGATACTCATGGCGGCTTTGGCGAGATCAGCGTGCAAGCGGTCGAAAACAGGTTCGCCCAGGCCAACCGGCACTCCTTTGATCACACAGGCCACCACGCCACCAATAGTATCGCCTGCTTTCTTGATTTTTTTGATCAGGTTGATCATTTTGACGGCCATTTCCGGATCAGGACAGCGCACGTCATTTTGTTCCGTTGTGGAAAGATCTATTTTTTCATAGGCACCTTTGAGCGCCAGATGCCCTACCTGACTTACAAATGCCTGAATATGAATACCGTGTTGGCGCAATATCATTTTGGCTACAGCCCCGGCCGCCACACGGGCAGCCGTCTCCCGGGCACTGCTGCGACCGCCGCCGCGATAATCCCGGATGCCGTATTTGGCTTCCCATGGATAATCAGCATGGCTGGGTCGAAATGCTTTGGCAATATGGTCGTAATCCTTGCTGCGCTGATCTTCATTGGGAATAACTATGGCAATCGGCATGCCTGTAGTTTTTCCTTCGAAAACACCGGAGAGTACCTGAGCGATATCGCTCTCTTTCCGCTGGGTAACAATAGCACTCTGACCAGGCCTCCGCCGGTCCAGTTCCTGTTGCAGAAAATCGGTATCAAATGTAATTCCCGGCGGGCATCCATCAATAACACAACCGATTGCCGGACCATGTGATTCGCCAAAGGTGGTTACCCTGAAAAGTTGGCCAATTGAATTCCCTGCCATTATTCCGTAATAATCTTTAAAGTGTCTTGTTTCTTTCGGCCCGACACCATATCAATCCGATTTTCTTTACTGCCATCATTGATGATCAGTGCAGCAGTATTCGGTTCTGACCGGCCAAAATCATCGGCGTAAACAGTCAGATAATGTTCCTTTTTCCCTTCGGGAAGGTCGAATGAAAATTCTTTAGGTGCCGTAGTCAATTTGTAATGATCCAGCACTTTTTTTTCATCGATATAAATGGAAATAACGTCACCATCTTCAATTTGACTATCCCATATTTTGACTTTCAACGAACGGCTTTTCACCTTTACTGTTTCACTGAGTTTCAGTTCCCGGCCATTTATTTCTTTAGGCTTTTCCTCAGGAGCCTCAGGTTTTTTAGCATTTACGATGGGCGGAGTAGCAGGGGCCGTCTTTTTTACTTTCGGTTTCTCTTTTGCCGGATCTTTATCGATTTTCACGATAGGCTTTTCTTCGCAGGGCAACTTGGCAGTGCCGCCAAAACTCAAATTAAATCCCCGGGGGCCTGTCACATTACTGATCAATAATATATAATGTTCTCCTTTGGTCGTTTTTAATGGTGCCAGCCAGGTATTGTCGTCTTTATCCGTACAACCTGCGTCGGCAGAGCTGTCCAATTCACCTGCCCGCAGGCCTGTTTTGCCCATACACCGGCTGGTAACAGCATTGTCACTTTGGTCGCCTGCCGCCATGCAACGTACTACTTCTTTTCTGTTGCAATCGCCGCCGGGAATCCGGAAAACTACAAAATCAATATCGTCGTTGGGGTTGTCGGGCGTGATGGTAAAAGTAAAAGTACCGCTTTCCTTTACCTCAAATTTGATCCAGGTAGAATTCTCTTCTGCCTGACCAAAATTATCGCCGTTCATAAAGCAGTGCATAAAATCAGCTTCCTGCTTGTCGTTGCCTTCTCCTCTTGGAGCGCTTACATGAAAGGCATCTTTTTTGCATATATCCTTTGCTGCCGAACAATCGCCGTACTGTCCAATTGCTGAGTTGGATAGCAAAAAAATTGAAAAACAAAAGGTGAATAATTTTTTCAAAATTCTCATAATGATGTTTTTTTAGGAACGGGCAGAGAACATGCTCATGGCCATCAACGGACACAATTTATTCTCCTTACGACATACGTCCACAATAACGTAAAATGCGTCAAATACTTATGTTGAACAGCACTTTATCTCGTAAAATCAAGCCTTTTTCCTGTATTGCTCAAGTCAAACTGCTCCTGATGCCATACCGGGTGTCCATTTACAAAAGTGGTGAGCACCCGTCCTTTAAAACGGTGTTGTTCAAAAGGCGACCATTGGCACTGGTATTCAATATTTGCTTTGGTCACCTTCCAGGGTTGGTAAATATCGACAATAGCCAAATCTGCCCAGGCTCCTTCATCGGCAAAGCCACGGTTATTGATTTGAAAAGCCACTGCCGGGGCATGGCACATTTTTTCTACTATTTTTTCAAGGGAAATTTTACCGGAATGGTAAAACTCGAGCATTACGTTGAGTGAATGTTGCACCAATGGAATACCTGCAGGCGCTTTTAAATACGGCTGCGACTTTTCCTCCCAGGTATGCGGTGCATGGTCGGTAGCAATCACATCGAGGCGGTCGTCCAGCAAAGCTGGCAAAAGCGCATCGCGATGGGCACGGGATTTAATGGCTGGGTTGCATTTGATTTGATTCCCAAAACGCCGGTAATCGCCGCTGTGAAAGCGCAAGTGGTGCACGCATACTTCTGCAGTGATTTTTTTTTCGCGCAATGGAATGGTATTATCAAATAAATCCAGTTCCTCCCGGGTGGAAATATGCAAAATATGCAGCCGTGTACCGTGCTTTTTTGCCATTTCTACAGCCATGGACGACGATAAAAGACAGGCTTCAACATTCCGGATGCGCGGGTGAAAAGCAGCCGTCATGGTATCGCCATACTTGGCTTTAAACTTTTCATTATTGGCCAATACCGTCTGCTCGTCTTCGCAGTGCGTTGCAATAAGCGTCGGTGCATTAGCAAAAATTCTTTCGAGGGTAGAGGGGCTATCGACCAACATATTACCAGTGCTGCTGCCCATAAAAATTTTGATCCCACATACATTTTTGGGATCAGTGCGCATCACTTCATCGTAATTTTCATTGGTAGTACCCATGAAAAAGGAATAATTGGCGGGCGATTTGGCCGCTGCAATAGCGTATTTGGCTTCCAATAATTCACGGGTAGTACTGGGAGGATTCACATTCGGCATTTCCATAAAGGCCGTAACGCCGCCCGCTACCGCAGCGCGGCTTTCACTGCCGATGGTCGCCTTGTGCGTGAGTCCGGGCTCCCGGAAATGCACCTGATCATCAATGATACCTGGAATAACATAGTTTCCAACTGCATCAAATATTTTGGCTTCCGGATGTGAAATAGAAGCGGCGATTTTAGCGATCCGGCCTTTATCAATCAGGATATCGCAGGATGTAATTTTTCCCCGATTGACTAATTGTGCATTTTTTATCAGTATCATAGTATTTTTCGGTTTAAATCTGGCGAGAGTCCTGTCAGCAAAAATTACAATTCAATATGAAAAACAGTTCCTCCACCTTCCCTGTCAACGATTTGTATCGTTCCTCCATGCGCCTGGATTACCTGTTGCACGATATACAACCCCAAACCGGTACCGGTTGTTTCCCGGGTTTCCTCATTTCCCAGCCTGTAAAATTTGGAGAACACCGATTGGCGTTCCTCCAAAGGAATTCCTTTCCCGTGGTCGGCTACTTTTATTTCCATTTTTCCGGTTGGAGTCATTGCAGCACTAATCGTCACTGGTGCGTTCTCCGGGGAATATTTTAAGGCATTTTCGAGCAAATTCATCAAAACGGAAGTCATGCCCGATTTGTCGGCTTGCAGAAGTGGCAGACTATCGGGAATCTGGTTTTGGATATTCGCCTTCGAAAAACGGAGTTTTAAGGCATCCGTGCATTCATTGACCAAAGTCGACAGCCGCAATGGTTCGAGCAAAGGCCGCCAACTATCTTCTAAGCGGGCAGCGAGCAGCATGTCCTGCACTAAGTTCTGGAGCCGGGTGGCATCGCGGAGCGCCGCAGCCGACATTTGTAATGATTGGTCCCTGGTCAGTTCTCTTTTGGCAAAAGTTTCGAGCACCAGGCGAATAGAGGCAATGGGCGACTTGAGTTCGTGGGTGATACTGAGCAGGAAATTGCGCCGTTGACGGGTCAACTGCACCTCTTTCCGCACGCTCTTTCGCACCATAATGAACCCCGCCAGCAAGCAGCCTGTAAAAAACAGTCCTTCCCCTATAACCATCCAGCCATAACGGTCGTGTTTGGCTTTTAAAATCATATAATCATCTCTCAACGCGACCACTGTTCCCGGTTGGTTGTGGCGCAACAATTCTACCTCCAGTTGAAACTGCCGTTCGTTGCTGCGCCACAATAAAAGTGCCCACCAGCAAAAAGCCAGGAGCATATAACCAATCAGAAAATTAGAAAACAACCGCAGGTTCATCATTTAAGAACAGTTTCAGAATAAAGATACTTAACGTCTGTTGCGCGAAGTTAATAATTTGAATTCCCCACTCCGGAATGATCCTTTGATATTCCACAAAGTAATACCTACCACAATCGCGAGCCAAACATACATCCAAGCCTTCGCAGGAAAAATACCGATATGTTCTTCATAGGCCTTCAGGTCGCTGCTGGGCCCCACCTGAAAGTCCTGAATAATGTACAACACAGAGGCCATCCCAAAAAACATGACGACTTTTTGATCCCAATTGGTCTTAGCCGCGATGAGGAATATGACAGCCGCATAAACGAACAGCAAGGCGGTACTTTCCAAAGAAGAAGGCCATTGGATGGCTGAAAAAACCATCAGAACGGCCAATGTATACAAAGCAATTTGTGATAGCCGGTGTTTGCGGATGCCTATATAGAACAATAAATTGCCCAAAAAGGCACTCCCGATATAACCACCGGCTAAGATCAGCGCCACACTCCCGCCCCGCGAAGTAGTAACACCACTTCCATCAGCATTGATCTGAAGAGACACTACCTCTCCACCCGAAATTAAAGCACCCATTGCATGGCCGGTTTCGTGCAAAAAGGCCACCAACCAGATGACGGGGTATAATAATTGCCGGGCAGCACCGCCAAAATAGAACAATATGAGATATGCCGCCAACATCAGTATGACCGATGAAAGTGGTGATTGCTGTTTTACCATGTTGCTTATTTCGTAATTTCGAGGAGTTCCACTTCAAAAATTAATGCAGCGTATGGCTTGATTTTTGGAGAAGGAGAGCGCTCACCGTAAGCAAGATTCTGTGGAATGAAAAACTTGAATTTATCACCCACGTGCATCAACTGAACACCTTCCGTCCAGCCTTTGATCACCCCATTTAACGGGAAAGAAATGGGCTCTCCACGCTGTACACTGCTGTCAAAAATGGAACCGTCGATATTGGTGCCATGGTAGTGTACCTTAACGGTACTCGCAGCCGTTGGCATGGCACCTGCCGGGTCTCCTTTTTTCAAAATCTCATATTGTAAGCCACTGGCAGTAGTCGTTACTTCTTTACGCAGTTTGTTTTTGGCTAAAAAATCTT
>JBILHQ010000373.1:0-3549 GCA_044350415.1 Saprospiraceae bacterium
GATTATAATTGGCATTAACCACCCAATAAATATCCATTTCAAAAGTTACCAAAGATGGGTCGGTATCGTGTAACAGGCATTCGATTAACAAGCGGCCATCAGCGGCTTTTTGCTGGAATTCGAAATTGTGGTTATGGTAAGCCTGGCGGATGCCAGCTTTTTTGGCATATTTACCGGCAGCATTGAGGGCTTTGGCCATCTTGTCTATTGATTTACGGTCTTCTTCTTTCATCCATGGGGCGATGATGTATTTAACCCCGTATTTGGCGGCATTGTCAATAATCTTTTTTGCTTCATCCGTGATATCGTTAGTGGCCTCATTGTAATGAGCAAGGGTGAACATACTGTGGGTGCTTGGCATAGTGAGGCCGTTGTTTTTGAGCAGGCTGTTAAAGTCAGCATAGCTCAACCCGAATAAATTGCCACCGTCGAATCCAAATGGTTCCACCTGGCGGTAGCCCATTTTGGCAATGGCCTCGATGGTACCTTTGGCATCTTTTTTCATATCATCGCGTACACTCCAAAGTTGTACGCCGATATTTTTGGGCACAGGATTAATGAGTTCGGATGCGGATAAAAAAGGAACAGCGGAGGCCGTAAGTGCGGCATTTCTTAAAAAAGAACGTCTAGTCAGCATAATGAATAAAATTTTAATTGAAGCTGCAAGGTATTAAATTCTCCGTTTCTTTGCGAAAAATTATCAGAAAATGAATCGATTATTTTTGGTTTTTTGTACGTTTTCAGTGATCCTTTTGGCATGTGGTGAAAAAAAATGCCCCTACAAGCCAGAAGCTATTTTTGCTAAAGATTTGCCACATATTGAACAGTATAATTTTGAAAAACAGGGCAATGAATCCATGGAGAGTATTTTGCTCGACACCAAAACATTGCTGGAAATTTACCAAAACGTCTGCGAAGAAACCTTGCAGGAGTACAAATTTACGGTTAAAGGCAATTTCGGTACTTATCCCGATTCCCTGTGGCTGCGGGAGGCCAGTCGCCAATTGGTGTTTCTGAGTTCGCTTTCTGAAAAACAACGCAACCTGAAAGCCTGGGGCGATATCATCGAACAGCGCAGGAACGACATGCGACTGGGAGAAAACCGGGAAGTACAACCAGGTATCTTTGTAAAGGTCGACAGGATTGTCAGTCCCGATCAGGGTGTATTAATTCTGACTTTTTCGCAGAAGTAGTTTTTATTTGGTTATCAGTTGACCAGTAATCGGGTGTATGCAACGCCTGATAACTGATCAACTGATAACTAATTACTTGCTGATCACCAATCTTTTTGTGTTGTTAAAGCTGCCGTCACTTACCGTCACTATGTAAAGGCCATTGGCCAAATCATTGGTGTTGATCACTATACTTTTATTGGTGGTATTGCCAGCAATCATTAAGCGACCCAACAGGTCATAAACCTTCCATTGAAAGCGGCTGCCGGTTTTGCCAGAGATCAGCAAGACCGTCTGTTCGGCAGCGGGATTTGGAAACAACTGAAAATCAATTTTTTCCGGGATCGCGTATGTGTCCACTGGAGGTGCCCACGGTGTAAGTTGTGTTTTGAAAAGGGTTAGTCCACCCCGCACATTTCCTGCCACCATTTCCAGGGTACCATCCTCATCCAAGTCTGCAAATGCAGGTGTACTGCGCCAACCCACGTCAACTTTCCCCCAGTTGAGATCAACCTCCGGGTAGGCCGTAGTGGTGGCACCCGCTAATTGATACGCCTCAAAATGTCCGTCCTGTGTTCCGGTAACTAAAAGTAATCCGGCACCTGTATTGATGATTTGAGGCGCACTGTGGCCAACACCATTAGGGATGCCCTGTGTGTTAATTGCACCAAGATTGGGAATATTGGGGGCCAGATTTTCATCCGGATTGAACGCAGGTTCTGTGGGTGTACCTATGTTTTTGTAAAAATTAATATTACCAGTTTTTTCGCCCACCAGGATATCAGATAGTCCGTCGCTATCCAGGTCAAAAATAACAGGTGTAGATACCTGACCTACGTCCATTGTTAGCCACATCGGATCGGTATCGCGTACCAGATTCATGGGATTGCCAGCACTGGCCTGGTTGAAATAGGTAAAAATATAGCCGTTATTGTTGCCTACAACAAGGTCCAGGTCGCCATCTGCATCCAGGTCGCCAAAAGCGGGTGCCAGATCGTATTCATTGGGACCGAATTCAGCGGCATTCAACCAATCAGTATTATTGAGGGTGAATTCAGGGGCTGAAGCAGTGCCCGTATTGAGGTACAAGTACAACCGGGTATTGGTGTAAATGGCTGGCTGTCCAATACCGCCCGGGGTATAATAACCGTAATTACCCACCACCATATCAAGGAGCCCATCGCCGTTCACATCTGCAAATGCCGGATGCGTTGCTGTTCCCATATCGATCATATCGGAGTTGAAAAGTTTTTTGGTTTGTATTTCAAAATTGAAACCATTGCCGTTGGGTACGGTATTGTACCACCAGACATTGGACCGGTCTTCGTTGATGGTTGGAGAATTTGGGGCAACAATCAGGTCTTTTTTATTGTCATTGTTGACATCCAGGTAATATGCTGCTGGGAAACTCAGTAAATTGACGGTGACATCTTCCTTCGGAAAAATGGTATCCTGGTCGACCATCCAGGCATTTTGCGGGGTGCCGCCATTGACGAGAAAGTTCAGACAGTCAAATGAAATATTGCCAATCAGTACGTCTTTGTCGCCATCATTGTCGCGGTCAAAGGTCAGTACCGTTGCTCCGGGGTGTGCAGCGTCGCGGTCTTCGAGGTCTCCACTGGTGAAGGGTACTGCACAAATGTCCGGAGAGGGGCTCAGTTTGGACCTGCATTTCTCCAGGCCATTTTCAAATAATTTTCCCCAGCACCTATCTACCAGTTCGTAATGTAAACTATCAGTGCCATAACCTTTCTCTACCGACATGTTTCTCAGGTAGGATAAATAGGTGGAATTGCCTGCCGAAAAAGCAACAATATCCAGGTCGCCGTCGCCATCAATATCATCGACAGATGGATAATCACTCGAGGCAACCGGAAAATTGTTCCATACTCCGGGGATCTGGTCCGGATAATAGATATACAAGGAATTGCAATAAGTGCAATTGGGATAATTAAAATAGACGGGTGTAAAATGAAGCACATTGTCCTCGTAATAACCCCTGAAAACCCGGATTTCCTGTGCTGCCACATTGCCAAAAGGGGCGCAAAAAATATCGGGTACTCCATCATTATTATAGTCCCGCATCAGCATATAGTCCTCATGTTTGGGAAATGTATGCGCAAATTCGGGGGCGTAATAATAGGCTGCTGTTCCTCCGGTGAGGTTATTGATGAAAGTCAGGACGACATTGCCTGCCCGATCGAAGATCACCAGATCATTGGCTCCATCGTTGTTAAGATCAGCAGCGGAGAATTGTGGGGCATTCAGTCCTCCGGTGAAAGGAAATTTAAGTAACTGGTTGTTTTGATAAACAGGGGCAGTGATTTGCTGGAATGACGGATCCTGTGCATTACCAGCCGATACCCGGAGGGTAATG
>JBILHQ010000374.1:0-3538 GCA_044350415.1 Saprospiraceae bacterium
ATGTAATCTGAAACACCCTTTCAATGGTGGAAAACGCGCCAGGTGCGAACGCATCAAAGGGTGCCAGAACAGTGTCTGCGCACCGCTGTCCGCATTAGGAGCCAATGGATTTGTGCTGTACGATACCTGCATCCAACAGTGTCATACTGATGAAACGGATCCAAATTATCCCGGGCAATATGATGAATATGACAAGTATTTATGTGCGCTATATGCCCCGGAAGATATTGTAGAGTATTACAAGGTGAATCCATGCATGACTGATCCCAATAACACGCCAAGTGCTGTGAAGGAGAAGAAAAGGGAAGAGATATCGCAAGTAAATAATAAACTACTTATGGGGATGGCAGCCGTACTACTTATTGCACTCATCTTCTTTTTAAGAAAAAAATAGTACCATGGATCCAGCGCTGATTGGTGCGATAGCAGAAGCAATTACTGCACAATATAAGTACATGGAAGTAGTGTTCAATGGTGCTGTCCACGTCCTGGATACTGCTATTATTGAACCAAAGCGGTTGCAGCAGCAAGCATACCTTGACCGGCTCAAAAAAGCATTGGAGTTTACGGACCAATATGCTGGTTTGTATAATGAGCAGATTAATGCACAACGGACACTCATGTACGGTATCATGGCAATAATCGCACTTATCATCATTGCTTCAATATTTAAAAAATAACTATGAAAAACAATACAGCACTTTATATAGTAATGGCAGTCCTCGGTTTAGGGATGGTTTACCTGCTTTTTTTTAAAAAGGAACCTGAAAAAGTACCAGATAATCCGGCACCAATCCAGCCGGTGAATACTGGTGGCGTTATGTGTATTCCGGTTCCCGAAGGATTACCCGTCGCCACATCCGCATTAATCCCCAACGAAGCACAGGTATTCCTGGGCTTTACCGCAGTGCAATGGACAGATACACTTCAGCAGCGGCTTATTGGCTTTTTCACAGCGATCGATGTGCAACCGTCGAATGAACGGATCAAGTACTTCGGCAAGGATACCATCCTCAAGTACCTGGATTCTCCGATGGGGCAACTCCCGCACTGGGATGTCGTAAAAGGCTCCCTGCGGTGTAAAAATGTGGCTGGTTACTCCCAAAATCTATACTTCTGATGCGGACGGTCAATGCTGCACAAATACTGGAATGGGAGCACCAGGGTAAACTGGTTATCTGCATAGATATCAGAGAACGCCAATCTCACCAATACCTTCCTGTTCATGGTGGCTTCAAAATCCCCTTCAACAAGGTAAAATACAATTCTACCTTGTTAATTCCGTACCGGGAATATATCACGGTCATTTTCGGTATGAATGCCGCCAATAGGTGCAACCGGGTGCATATAGCAGAGCAGGCGCTCTATGCCATGGGTTTTGTCCAGGTTTACGGTTTGGAAGAAGGATTAATGGAAGGCTGGATTAAGCCTACGCAGCGCAAAAAACATTTACCCGGCCCCACTAACCAATCCACGGCATTTTAATGGCACTCCTTTTTTTCAACCGGAAATGGATCAAAAACAACCCACTCGCAGCAGCTGCTATCGGGATGGTCTCCATTTTGGTGATGGGGTATATGGTCCGGACATTCCTGTTCAAAATATGAAATCAGCACACCAAGGTCTCCTTATCCTGGCCATTACAGTTGTCGCCCTGCTCGTAGCAGTAGATCGGTGGCGGTTAAAAAACAAGACAAAGCAGGCACCCGCTCCATCGTCCAACTGCTTAGATTTCTCCATTACGATTAACAAGTCAGAGGTGGGTGCCATCACATTCGCCACCATCCCGGCAATAATCGATAAAACCGGCCTTAAACGGACGGCATTGGAAACAGATACCATGATCTACGAAGGCAACATCGACGCAGTGATGGCTTTCGAGGTTATCGCCCAGCAGCGAGGCTGGTCATATTATCAATCGAACAAACACTGTTAATTTTTAAAACAAACACTATGGCAAAACAAACTAAAAAAGGGGACACAACTCCCAATCAATTATTCAATGGTATCGTCCTGTTTCCAGGCAACGAAGGCGCTGTTTATCACGAAACCGGTAATCAATACGATATTCCGGAAGGTTTTGAGCAGATGACCGATACTGCTGAAGAAGTACTGATCGAACGACTGCAGATCGCAGCGGCCACTACCAAGGGTACGGATCACAATACGGTATTCCGGATTGCTGGGCTACTCAATTATGTGGCGAAGAAATTGTACCTGCATGTGTTTCGGCGGGAGTTTGATGCTGGATTTGAGTATCATGTTCCGCTGGAGGGTGGGTATTTGAGTTGGGGGGAAGGGAAGTAATTAGGACGCCCCGTTCACCTGGTTGGGTGGACGGGGCGGTTAGGCATATTTCTTTTAAGAGCGATATGGTATATTATGGAGAATGTAGTGTAAAAAACGGGAAATTTCTACATATTTGAGTTGCTTAACAATATTTCTGACACAGGTCTCCAATATTCTGCTTTTTATTCCAGCATTGGTAATCATTTTTTCTGGAAGGTAAGTGACTTTCACGCTTGCCTAATTTTTTTCAAATCGCTGTATGACATAAAATGTTTGCCGTTGTTACTTTTTACAATCTCCCGGAATATGTTAAGCATTTGCCTGTATGTAGGCAGTGACCCACTACTATGTGAGTTAAGAGATCTGTTATCGTTAAATTCTTGATATTTGCCCTCTTTTTTAATAAGGAACTCTGCAAAACTATAATGAGGGTCATTGTTTGCATCAAAGCCCTGAAATGTTAGATTTTCATAGGTAATTTCTGTTTTTTGATCATCAGAAAGGCTGCATATTGCGTGTTCAATCGAACGGAACATGGTTAGGATTTCAAAGGTTTCTTGGCAGATTTCGTTTGATATACCATCAAAGGTATGTTCAAAAATTTTGGGGTATAATCCTGTATAACCGAGTTCTAATATTTCAGCCAAATTATTATACCGTTTCGATTCTTCCGGATCTAAAAGTGCCAGAATACGGTTTTGGTTCGATAATATGGTTCTTTCTAAGAGCGACAGTGTAATTGGTGTATGCATCTTTAATTTTTTTATGATGCAGTTCATATACTATACCATTTGCGGCAAAAGGCCAAAATGTCACATTTTATATGTTTTAATGTGCCCAATTGTCATACAATATAACATTATTTGTCATATTTCTAAATTGTACTTTACAGATCAGTAATAGATATTAAGATATGTAAGTTAATAAATTTGTTTTTATGACCATAAAGTCATTAACATTGAAAAAATCGAGTAATAGTTTGATTGTTTGAATTATATATTTAATATTTGCATTCAGTACCAAAAATCTATATGGGTCACGAGCGTATAGGACTACTTCCAAAATCCAAAAAATGGAGAAAAATAGTTGAAGAAATCGCGCATTTCTCGGCTAATAGTGGAAGTATTGCACAAATAGCAGAAGAAACTACAAAAAATGTTCGTACCAAATTCAAGTACATTTCGAGTGATCCCGGAGTAATTGCTGCTTTTAAATATCTTATTCTACTTTCATTTTCGTCATCCCAAAA
>JBILHQ010000375.1:0-3521 GCA_044350415.1 Saprospiraceae bacterium
TCCAATGAAAAACGATTAGCCGAAATCGTGAACAACAGCGACCGCCCGGTGATATTCCTGTTCGCCGGCAAAGCCCACCCGGCCGATAAATTCGGTCAGGAGTTTATCCGCCTCATTTACAATACCACTAAGAACCCGCTCTTCAAAGGCAAGGTCATTTTCCTGGAAAACTACAGCATGGAAATGGCGAAACTGCTCACACAAGGCGTTGATATCTGGCTGAATACGCCCACACGGCCACTGGAAGCCAGCGGCACTTCGGGCATGAAAGCGGTGATGAATGGTGTCATGAACTTTTCGGTGCTCGACGGCTGGTGGTGCGAAGGCTACAAACCCGGCGCCGGTTGGGCATTATCCGAAAAAGAAACCTACAGCGATGTGGCCCTCCAAAATGAGCTCGACGCTGAAACAATTTACAATATTCTCGAAAACGATATCGTCCCAACCTATTACGATCAGGACAAAAGCGGTATTTCAGAACGCTGGGTAAGCCATATCAAAAAAACAATTGCAGAAATAGCCCCCGAGTTCGTCATGGGAAGGATGCTCGACGATTACCAGGAGCGCTACTACTCCAAACTCTATGCCTCCAGTCAACGGATTAAAGGTGACCACCTGAAAAACGCTACGGAATTAGTTGCCTGGAAAAGCCGCCTTCGCCGCACTTGGGATGCCATCGAACTAACTGATCTCCAGGCTCCGGATACGTTCAATCACTCGCTGCCGCTGGGCCAGCATTTCACGGCATCAGTGACCCTGAATATCCAGGAACTGACCGCCAAAGACCTTGGTGTGGAATTAGTATTTTTCCGCCGCCGCTCGGAAACAGATATGGACCTGATCAGCGTTCATGAATTACAACCCGGCGCACAAAAAGGTACAGAAGTGACCTATTCTTGCGATATCGCACCATCCGCATCGGGCGTATTTGAATACGGATTCCGGATGTATCCCAAAAACCCAATGCTGGTACACCGGCAGGATTTTGGGCTGGTGAGGTGGTTGTAGGATTTAAGATTGGCTATTGAGCGGGGGTAGAGATACGGTTATATAAGATCAGGGCAATATTTTCTGAACAGGAAAATGTTGCCCTGATTTTTTGTATATGCCTGCTGGTGTACCTGTTAACCTGTAGTTTTCGTGGCATGGTGGCTTTGAGACTACAAATTTATAAATAAGGAACGCATCAACAATACTTTTTAAGTCTTTTACTGATAAACAATAGCAATTTTTTTGTTAAAAAACAAAAAATAGCACAAAATATGCGTATATTTCTTAAAAAATAGCATTTTCTAAAAAAAAAGAAACAAAATCTGACCGGTAAAATTTACGATAAACTGTCCTTTTTATATTTAAAAAAATAGGCTACCTTTGTAACAACTTTTCATCGTCCGGCTGGCTAATGAGAATGAAACACAATTCTTTTCTCTAATTTTCTTAATTTTTACCAATTTTTCTAAAAATGAAAAAGCATTCAAACAATCTAAAAACATTAAATTTACCCTTTACCCTTTACCCTTTACCCTTAAACAAATTTCTTTCTGCTCTTCTCTTCCTCATCCTATTTACCGGTAAAATGTATGGACAATGCGGAACATCAGCAGAACCTGTTAATCTACCACAGGGAACAACTCCTGGACCTCAGGGGCATATTACATTGAGGCTTTATGTTTATATTTTGCGAACCAGCGATAATAATCCTGCAAGTGGAGCATCACCTCAGGAGGTGCAGCAGGTTTATAACCAGATTAATCAGGATTATGCACCTCGTAATATTTCTTTTGCATTGGCATGCGTACAATCCATTGCAAATTCTTCTGTATATTATCAACCTACATTAGTCCATACTTCATCGTATGCCCATGCCGATGGTATAAATCTGTATTTAAGTACTCAAAGTGAAGGCACAGTCAATGGTAGCACATTAATCGGAGGCAACCGCTGTTGGGCAAGGTTTACTCAAGGCTTATATGATTATGATCATATACCGACCCACGAAATTGGACACGCTCTATCACTTTGGCATACTTTCCGTGGTGTACTATGTACCATTGAAGAATTTCAGCAAGGAAGCGATTTTGTTGATGATACGAGTAAGGACTGGGGGATTTATACAACAATTCCGAGCTGTACCAGCTGGACTCCTCAGCCGCCGTGCGGCAATGTACCGAGGATTGAGGATCCTGGCCCGAATGTCTTATTAAACTATATGAGTTACGCTGCTGATAATTGTCAGAGCCTTTTTACACCCGGCCAGGAGACAAGGATGCGGGAAAATATCGGAGCCACTAAAATGAATATGTTGGTAACCGCAGGGGTGGTCATTGCAAGTGAGACACTATCAGGTCTAGATCTTTATTACAATACAGATATTATTATTAAATCGCCTGCTATATTAACGATTTCAGCCTGTACTTTGCACATGGCAGCCAACAAACGCATTATTGTAGAACCAGGAGCTCAACTTTACTTTAAAAGTAATTCTTTAGTAACGAATTGGCCAGGAGGAAGCTGCACCAATGAATCGGGTTACTGGACCGGGATAATTCTAAGTAATACAGGCATAGCTTCCACTATTTCTTCCAGAGTAACCATTTACAATTCTACCATTGAAAATGCAAATGTTGCATTATATTACAACGTGTATGGCGGAAAACTTCCTGTTGTGGTTGCTAAAGAAAGCATTTTCAGGAATAATGTATCGGCTATTGACTTTAAAAACGATTTCCCCGGGAATGGTTCTTCTTTGAAGTCTAATAATTTCACTGATTGTACTTTCGAATGGGCAAGTAATTATAGTGGCCCGGAATATTTTGAAATGGCCTCTTTACGAAGTATCAAAAATATTAATTATTTTTTGGGTTGCACATTCGTTAATAATGCACAATCCCTTTACGGTATTGATAAAACGACCTTTGGCCTTCACGCAACGGGTAGCTCCAATGTAAGGGTTGCGGGAAATACCGTTTCTGGTACAATAGATTACTCAGTTTTTTCCGGATTCTTTTACGGACTGTATTCCACTAACGCCAATATTGCCGACCTGGCAGTTACCAATGTTCAAAGAACATTATTTGTCAATACCCGGGGAGCAATGACACTTTCAAGTATGAGAGGCTCAGTCATTACAGATAATATATTTAGAAATACTTCCGAATTTTATAACCTGAGCTTACTCACAGGACTTACCCTTAATTTTTGTACAGGGTACACCTTAAAAGACAATGAGGTAAATAATGAGGGCCCAACGAGTGCTTTCCCTTCTGTTGGGATGCTGATCAATGGGTCCGGTACGGAAAATAATTTGGCATCCGGAAATGAATTTTACGATCAGCGCACAGCGCTAAGAATACAGGGAAACAATCAAAAAACCGGCCTGGACCCGAATAAAAATGTCGGATTATACATTTTGTGTAATCAAAACAATGGGAACTTTTCAGCCGATATAGATATTTTGCCAAGTGCAAGTATTGCTATAACGCAAGGCAGACCCTTAAAGGCCGCAGGAAATTCCTTTTCGG
>JBILHQ010000027.1:0-38844 GCA_044350415.1 Saprospiraceae bacterium
CCATGAAGTCGGTGCGTTCCTTTTCATCGTAGCAATCAGCGACGATTTTTTGGATGAAACGATGCACTTCCGCGTCTTTGGCACCGGGTGTATTGGTGCGCGGGATAATAGTTTCGGCGATATCGGCAATAAGATCCTCATCGGCTACCCGAAACCGGAAATTGGTGTTCTCCACATCGAGATTTCCCCATGCTTTGAGAATATTGGGTAAGGCTAAAGTACCACCGACCATGATGGCCGCCTTTTTGATGGCGTCGCGGCGTGAGAGTATGCTCATAACTTTCAGGTTTGTTTTATCCGGCAAATATGCTTGTTTGGCACAACAACTACTCCATCTTTAAGAAGGTTTTTTTCACAAATGAAAATAATTATCTTTTTCAGCGAAAAATACGCCAAAGAATATCGGGTTTTCAGGTATTCGCACTAACATTGCCGGAAGAATTACACTATGAATAATATGAAAAAACGTACTTACGATGCGATCGTCATCGGCTCCGGTGTTTCTGGAGGTTGGGCAGCCAAAGAATTGACCGAAAAGGGCCTGAAGGTGTTGATGCTCGAACGGGGCCGCCCGCTCGAACATATCTCCGGTTACGAAACGGCCATGAAAGCACCCTGGGAATTGGAACACCGTAACCGGATCACCGCACAGGAAAAACTGGAGCATCCTTTTCTGAAACGCGACTATCCTTTCAACGAAGACACTAAATCGTACTGGTTCAAAGACATTGATGCTCCCTACGGTGAAAAAAAACGCTTCGACTGGTTCCGCCCGAATATTGTAGGCGGGAAAAGTATCATGTGGGGGCGTCAATCTTACCGCCTGAGCGAAATGGACCTGGAAGCCAATGTCAAAGAAGGTATCGGTACTGACTGGCCGATTCGTTATGCCGATCTCAAACCATGGTACGATTATGTAGAAGGGCACGCAGGTATTTCCGGTGAAAATCTTGGCATTCCACAGTTTCCCGACGGTAATTTGTTGCCACCGATGGATTTGAATGTCGTCGAAAAACACGTTAAGAAATCGATTGAATCAAAGTTTGCAGGCAGGCACCTTACCATTGGCCGTGTGGCGAACCTTACACAACCACACAACGGTCGGAACAATTGTCAGTTTCGTTCGCTTTGTCATCGCGGATGCCCGTTCAGTGCCTATTTCAGCACACAGTCCTCTACTTTACCGCCTGCAATGGCCACCGGCAGGCTCACTGTTCGCCCTCATTCCATCGTCAATTCTATCTTGTACGATGCCAAAAAAGGGAAAGCCAGCGGTGTATTAGTCATTGATTCTGAGACAGGAGAACAAATGGAGTTCAAGTCCAAGATTGTATTTGTTTGCGCATCTACTGTCAGTTCTACGTGGATATTAATGAATTCCATTTCGCCTACTTTCCAAAATGGCCTGGGTAATTCCAGCGGTGTTTTGGGCAAGTTCATGATGGACCACCACTTCCGCAATGGCGCTAACGGCGTATGGGAAGGCGACAGCGATAAATATACTTTTGGCCGCCGCCCGAATGGCGTTTACGTTCCCCGCTTCCGCAACATCGGCGATGATAAACGCGATTACCTGCGTGGATTTGGTTATCAGGGTGGTGCCAGCCGCGCTGGTTGGCAACGAGTGATTGCCGAAATGGGCTTTGGCGAAGAAATAAAAAATCTCGCTTCCGAACCAGGCGCATGGACAATGGGTCTCGGTGGTTTCGGCGAATGCCTTCCATACGAAGACAATAAGATCAGTCTGAATATGGACAAAAAAGACAAATGGGGCCAACCTACTTTGACTTTTGATGTGGAGTTTAAGGAGAATGAGATGAAAATGCGCAAAGACATGATGAACGATGCCGCCGAAATGCTGGAAGCGGCAGGTCTGAAAAATGTCAAAACATACGACGGCACTTCTTATCCTGGTATGGCCATTCATGAAATGGGCACCGCCCGCATGGGCCACACAGTGAAGGATTCTATCCTGAACAAATGGAACCAGGTGCACGAATGCAAAAACGTATTTGTAACCGACGGCTCCAGTATGGCGTCCAGTTCCTGCGTGAATCCATCCCTTACTTATATGGCCCTCACTGCCCGTGCTGCGGATTATGCGGTGAGTGAATTGAAGAAGGGGAATTTGTAGGTGAGGCAGTTTCAGTGTATCAGTTATCAGTGTAGTGTATCAGTTATCAGTCGTAGAGTAGACTGTAACAGGGCGTTTCAGAGCAATTCCTGCCCTTCTGCCGGTCTACTCTACGACTGATAACTGATACACTGATAACTGACACACTGATAACTGACACACTGATAACTAACACAAAGAAAACCATGCACCAAATCCTCGATGAACTCGCTCAAACGGGCATAGCACTTCTCCTCCGGGAGCCGTTCTATGCCCATTTGTTTTCCAGCCTCAATAAAGAAATTACCGGACCCGGTCACGAAGTGCAAACCCTCGCAGTGGGTATGGGGCATGGGACATTCACTTTATATGTCAACGAGCAATTCTGGAATAAGGAGCTGACGCAACCAGCGCATCGGTACGGCGTCCTGAAACACGAAATACTGCACCTGATATTTCGCCATTTGCTGGTGCGGGAGCCCTCGCTCGACAGTCGGTTATTAAATATCGCGTTCGATCTGGTGGTGAACCAATACATCGATCGCAACCAAATGCCGGATGACAGTATTTTTATCGAGTCCTTCCCCGAATTGCAACTATCGCGCGGCGAAACCTGGTATTACTACTACAAACAGTTGGAAAGCAGTCGCAAAAGTGATGGCACCGACTCCAAAGGCAATAAAGCCTCTCCTTCGCTCGACCAAATTCAATCCGATTCTCATGGATTGGAGCGCCACGAACCCTGGAAAGAAATCCGCAGCAGGTCGGAAATGGAAAATGCAGTGCTCGACACCCACCTCGACAGCCTCTTGCGCACTGCCCACCAGCGCACCAATGCAGCAGCCTGGGGCAACCTTCCGGCAGGTGTTCAGGAAATGCTCACAGCACTCTTTATCCAGCCACCGGCAGTCAACTGGCGGGCGGCTTTGCGGCAGTTTGCTCAAAGTGCGCGCAGTACCCGCCTGCGCAACACCGTCCGCAGGCCATCGAAGCGATATGGTACCACCCCTGGCGTAAAAATCAACCGGCGACAACGGGTGCTGGTGGCTATCGACACTTCCGGGAGTGTGGGCGCTCCTGAGTTTCAGTCCTTTTTTAATGAAATCCGCCATTTGTGGCGCGCGGGCGCTTCGGTGGAAGTGGTGGAATGCGATACCATCATTCACCGTCGGTACCGGTACGATGGGGTGATGCCCGAACAAGTCACCGGTCGCGGCGGTACCGATTTTTCTGCTCCCATCGAATTAGCCAACCGCGAACGACCGGATTTAATGATTTACCTGACCGATGGTTTTGCAGGCCCAATGGCGATTAAACCAATCATTCCGGTGGTGTGGTTAATTTCGCCGGATGGACTGACGCCTTCGAATCCTGGTTGGGGGAAATTGCCGGGGCGGAAGGTGAAGATGTGATTGGTTATCAGTTGAGATCAGTTATCAGCCGTAGAGTAGACCGCCAGAAGGGCAGATATTGCTCTGAAACGCCCTGTTTACGGTCTACGCTACGACTGATAACTGACACACCGATAACCCCAACCCCTACAACTCCGCCAGCACCGTCACAAAAAATCCCCAGAACTTCTGGAACGACGAAATACTGGCACATTCATCGGGAGAGTGAGCACCGCTGATATTGGGGCCGAAAGAAATCATATCGAGTCCTGCGTATTTTTCACCGATAATACCACATTCTAAGCCTGCATGGCACGCTTCCACTGTTGGTGCTTGCCCAAACATGGCGGTGTACTGTTTCACCATTTTGGCTAATAAAGCAGAGTCGGGATTCGGTTTCCATCCGGGATAGCCATTGGCGGTACCGATTTTTGCATTGATAAGATCAAATGGTGCACGTACGGCGGCGGCAACAGCCGCTTTGCCCGATTCGATGGCGCTCCGCTGGAGGGTGCCACAGTTAAAATGACCGTCTTTCAAAACTATGGAAGCCAGGTTAGAAGAGCTTTCCACTAATCCTTCTACATCCGGACTCATGCGAAATACACCGTTATGGGTGGCGCAGATGGCCTGGAGCAGGCGCTTTTGGTCGCGGGCGCGCATTACGCGGGCGGGAACGGCGGCGGCTTGGGCTGTGATTTGGAGATCGGGTTCCACACGTCCATTTTCGGCGAAAATTTCCTTGGCGATGGTCTGGAATGCTTTTTCGAATGCTGCGGTTTTGGCAACAGCCACGATGGTACGGCTTTCGCGGGGAATGGCATTGCGCACATTGCCGCCGGTCAGCGTTCCAATACGCACACCTGCTTTGGCGCATGCCATCAGAACCCGGTTCATGATTTTGTTGGCATTGCCGCGGCCGCGGTTGATATCCATGCCCGAATGACCACCTTTGAGACCGTTGACGATAATTTCATAACCTGTTGCGCCTTCAGGTGTGGCCTCTTCAGCGTAAGTCCAGTCGATATTGGTATCCAGACCGCCAGCGCATCCGATGGTGAATACGTGGTCTTCTTCGGTGTCGAGGTTGAGGAGGATTTTGCCTTTGAGCAATCCTCTTTGCAGGTTTTTCGCGCCGCCCATACCTGCTTCTTCATCTAATGTGAACAGCGCTTCGATAGCAGGGTGGGAGAGGGTGGGAGAGGCTAAAACCGCCATAATGGTAGCCGCTCCGAGTCCGTTGTCGGCACCCAGGGTGGTGCCTTTGGCACGGACGAGGTCGCCGTCGACCACCATTTCAATGCCTTGTGTTTCAAAATCGAATTTGGTGCCGTCGTTTTTCTGGTGCACCATATCGAGGTGTGCCTGAAGGATAACGGTTTTGCCTTTTTTATGGCCAGGAGACGCCGGTTTTTTGATAATTACATTTCCGAAAGTGTCCCGGAGCGTTTCTAATCCGAGTTTTTTGCCAAAATCAAAAACGAATTGTGCCACGCGTTCTTCTCTTTTGGAGGGCCGGGGCACGGCGTTCAAGTCGGCGAAAAAATTCCAGGGTGCTTTTGGCTCGAGTGCTCTTACTTGTACTGACATTTTTTAATGTGCTAATATGCTAATGAGATATGTGCTAATCGTAAATCGAATCAATCGTAAATCACTTGATTCTTTCTTTCCAGTAACTCAAATCGGGTTTTACTTTCCGGGGTCTTTTTCGATCATATTCCAGTGCCGACCGGCCGAGTTCGGCGAGGAACGGGAATCCGGTGTTGTCGTAATCATATTTATCGTCGTTAAAGATACCGTCGGTATTGCAAAGAATGGTGGCTGCGAGGATGAATTCGGTATTTGTTTTAAAATCAACAATATAGGCCACATCAGTCAGTGTTCCATAGGCTTCGCCGACTTTATTAAAGCTGCGAATATCGCCTGATTGCTGGTCTTTGGTGTCACCGAAGATGAAAAATTTCACATAACCGTCCCAAAATTCTGTGGGATTGTATCTTGGATAATCAAACTCCCGCGGGAAAAGGCCCATCGACCGGTGCAACATCTTTAAATCGTGCGGCGCAATTTTGAACTGCTTTTCCGGGGGCATCACCTGAGGGAAAAGCGCCGCCCGCAATACCATTTCCATATCGGTGAGTGCAAACCAATTTTTGGTCGCAAAATCGAATGGCTTTTTCACAAGCGAATCTGCCCCTGTGACATAACCTTCGCCTTTCAGCAGTCCTTTTTGTGGATTTCGCCACTTCTTTTTGTCTATTTTTTCACCTTCTTTAAATAGCCCGCGCGTATCGTCGTAAAAAGTGATGGGCTGCGCATACGCCTGATCGCGGTCGGCTGCATAAAAGCGGTGTACAATACCGGTCTGGTTGAATCCACGTTGTGCCAGACTTTCATTGATACAAGTACGTCCGAGAAAGTCGAAAAGGTGGTTGTACGCCTGGTTATCGCTGGTCGCAAAAATAGCCCTTACATCTTGTGCGATACAGGGTTTGCCATTGGGTGCTGCGGTGTCTTTTTTGTATTCATGCTGGTTGGGGCGCAGTGAATCGAGCATATAGTAAGCCGCGCTGCTCATTCTGGGGAACCCACTTGCTTTTAGGGTATTGATTTTTTCCAGGGCGAGCAGTGCCAGTGGCATTTTTACCATACTGGCTGGATAAAAATAGCGCGCGGAATCTACATTCCAATACCAGGAGGTGAAATGCGGCACTTGCTTTTCGTCGCGGTCGATTTGGGTATAAATAATTTGCACCTCGTAAGTATCCTTTTTTTTCAGTACTTGCTGGAGGGCAGGCTTAGCAAGGATCTGGTTAATGGGGCTATCGCTTGGTGGGGTCTGAGATTTAAATATCCCACAACTTCCAGCCAGCGCAGCAGCGAGGATAGTAACAATAAACCATTTATTCATATAAAAAATGCCATTTGCAGGTCGAAAGGTAAGGCTTGTTCCTATCTTTTTATATAAAAATAACCGATGATGCCAGAAATACGACGTTGGGGGTGCTTTTTTTGTCATTCAGACTTTATATGTCGAAGTTGAGCAAAACCCTGTGTTAACGTGCTGCGAATTGAGTGAAGTGGCATTATTTTCGCCCATTCTTTCAAGACGATATGCGCTGTTTAACTATACTTCTTTTTCTGTTTGCCCCTGTTTGGGGCGTCGAAAGTAACGGGCTCTTGTTCGAGGCACCTGAGGTATTGGTGCAGGGGTTGGACGTGTCGCATCATCAAAAAATGATTGAATGGGATACGGTTTTGGCGCATGAAAAGGTGGAATTTGCTTTTGTAAAGGCCACAGAGGGTTCCAATTTTACCGATTCTATGTATTGCTATAATTGGGAGTCCTTGCAGCGTTTGGGTGTTCGGCGCGGTGCTTACCATTTTTTCAGGCCCAATAGTTGTGGCTACGAACAGGCTTGTCACTTCCTCGAAACCGTGGAAATGGCGGAGGGCGATATGGCTCCTGTGCTGGATGCGGAAGTATTAGATGGTGTTGCCCCGGATATGATGGTGGAGGAAATGCATATCTGGCTGAAAATTATTCAGAATACATTGGGTATTGCTCCGATTATCTATACCAACCAACATTTCTATGATCGTTTTCTGGCGGGCAGGGGTTTTGACGAATACCCGCTTTGGATTGCACGGTACTCTTACGATCGCCCCATTTTACAAGATGGTCGAAAATGGGATTTCTGGCAATGTGCCAATGACGGTTGCGTGGATGGTATCTCCAAAAAAGTAGACCTCAATATTTTTCCCGGCACTCTTGAGATGCTGGATGAACGCTGCTGGAAACCCCTTCCATCAGTTGCTTTGCCTTAATCAATGGCCTGGCATAATTGCCTGCTGCCTCAAAATATAAAGTCCCCCTTTTTTTTATTCCCGCCAGCATTTTTGATAGCGGCCCGGCTTCCATGCCGGGCCGCTTTGTTGTTTTGTCAGTACTTGGTTACTTTGCAACTACCCTGATACAATCTGTTTCAAATCTTACTACCTTTGCTCCAATGGATTTTTTAAAGGAATTGAACGAAATACAACGTGCGGCCGTCTCTTACACAGAAGGCCCTGTGCTGGTGATAGCTGGCCCGGGATCGGGGAAAACCCGTGTACTTACTTACCGGATTGCCTGGTTGCTGAAATCGGGGGTTCCAGCCGATCAAATTTTGACCCTGACTTTTACCAATAAGGCTGCTAAAGAAATGAAGGAGCGTATCGCGCATGTCGTGGGGCCTGCGGGTAATCGGGTATGGGCGGGTACGTTTCATAGTATTTTTGCCAGAATATTGCGTTCGGAAGCGACCAAAATCGGGTTTCCATCCAACTTTACCATTTATGATACCGACGATTCCTCCAATCTTCTCCGGGCCATCGTGCGCGAATCGCAACTCGACCCGACGGTGTATAATACCGGCGCCATCCGCTCCCGGATTTCTTTGGCCAAAAGCAATCTCATGACGCCCAAGGTATACCGGGCCAATGAAGAATGGATGACCCAGGATCGCCAGCAAAAACGACCGTATATCGCCGATATTTATGAGAAATATACCCAGCGCTGCAAATTAGCGGGTGCTATGGATTACGACGATTTGCTCCTGCAAATGTTCCGCCTCCTGCGCGATAATCCCGATAATGTGGTGGATAAATACCGCCAAAAATTCCGCTTTATCCATGTCGATGAGTTTCAGGACACCAATTTTTTGCAATACGCCATCCTGCGCCGGTTAGTGAAATACGAAGGCAGCCCGGAAAATTTGTTTGCGGTAGGTGATGATGCGCAAAGTATTTATGCCTTCCGGGGCGCGACGATTGACAATATAATCGATTTTGAGAAGGATTATCCCACCTTGAAGGTTTTCAAACTGGAGCAAAACTATCGCTCCACGCACCATATTGTTTCGGCAGCCAATGAGGTGATCTCGCACAACCGCAAGCAACTGCAAAAAACAATCTGGACGGACCGGTCAGAACGGAGTAAAATCAAACTGATCAAATGCCTCACCGATGATGAAGAGGCGCGACGGGTGGCCGATGCTATCCTGGAGCAGAAAAACAGGTACCACCTCCAGAATGACCAGATCGCCATTTTGTACCGGACCAACTCACAAAGCCGGAAATTTGAGGAACACCTCCGCCGGCAGAACCTGCAATACCGCGTATATGGCGGCATGTCGTTCTACCAACGCAAAGAGGTGCGGGATTTGATTGCTTACCTGCGCCTTGCGGTCAATCTGAAGGACGAAGAAGCCCTGCGGCGGGTGATCAACCTGCCTGCCCGCGGTATTAGCGATGCCACGGTGGAGAAAATGAGCAAGCAGGCCAGTGACCTGAACCTGCCGATGTGGGACGCGATGATCCACATGACTGATATCAATGACCGCGCCCGCAAAGCGCTGGGCAGTTTCAGGACTTTGGTGGAAAAATGGCACCAACGCCTCGGAAAAGATGATGCCTTTAGTTTGTCTTCAGATATTTTGCGGCAATCGGGCCTTTTGGATATGCTGAAAAGCGACAACAGTCCCGAAGGCATTAGCCGCCTGGAAAACGTCATGTCGGTACTCGATGCTATTTCTGAATTTGCGGCGGGGGACAACAATGCGGCGGTGATTGCCGGTGAAGAAGAAGTGGTGGATAAAGGGCTGGCAGCTTATCTGCAAACGGTGACCTTGCTGACCGACGCCGACGACCAGAAATTGGGTACTGATTTTATTACTTTAATGAGTGTGCACTCGGCCAAAGGCCTGGAGTACCGGTCCGTTTTCGTGACGGGTATGGAAGAACAATTATTTCCGTCGTTTATGTCATTCGAAGATCCCAACGGATTAGACGAGGAGCGACGATTGTTTTATGTGGCAATTACCCGCGCCAAGGAGCTGCTCACCCTGACTTATTGCCAGAACCGGTACCGCTACGGACAGATTCGTTCCAGCGAGCCTTCGCGGTTTTTAGAAGAGATCAATGTGGAGAATTTTGATATTGGCGGCGGATTTGGTTCTGCGCGGAAGACGGACGGTAATGTGCCTGTTTCCACGGGCGCACGGGTAAGTGGAATTGCGCCCACGCGCAGGAACAACGGTCCATTCGTGCCGGTCATCAGTGCAGCAGCACAGGCCAATTTTGCTGCATCGCCATTAGAGGCCATCTTGCCGGGCGTAAAGGTGCTGCATTTGAAGTTTGGGCATGGCGAAGTAACCAGTGTGGAAGGCGCGCGGGATAATAAAGTGGCAGCAATTCGCTTTGAAAATGACGATATGCCGGAAAGGCGGATTGTGCTGAAATTTGCGAAGTTGCAGGTGTTGTGATTTTTTTGTCCAGGGTGGAGGTTATTGCGCTTTTCGAAATATGATATTACCACTTATCCTACAGGAAGTCTCTGTTTATATTCACCCAATCTGGTCTCTCGTCAATTCACTCCTTTGATTTCCGGTATTCAAAGTCGTCGCAGGTGCAAATAATATGATCGAGACCTCCTGGTCAGCCATTGGCCGGTGTTCTGCCCTTTTCGGTACGATCAACATTCTCCCTTGGTTCAGGACCACGGTTTTATCCCTGAACACCATGTTGAAATCGCTACAATGAGCCTTTGATCACCACTGGATTTTTTTTATTAAAACTGCTTTGAATACTTACATTCAGGTTGTTTTGGTTAAATACGCAGGTGAACGTTTCTGTATGCGGGCTGTCGATATACCGCAAAGTTAGTTCAAGGGTGTTTTCGGCTGACCAACGATATGTACCGGCGATTTTGGAAGGCGGTAATCCGACGAAATGCGCTTTGGCACGTGCCACGAGCGATGGTCCGAGTTTGGTGGTTTCGCCATATACCCATTTCCCGTTACCAAAAGCCAGTTGATAGGTACTGGTATCAATTTTTAAGGCCAAATCACATTGGTTATCCTTAAATTGAAAGGACATATTTCGGATAAGTTGTTCATTGGGCGACAGTGAAAAACTTTTTCTGGCAATCTCTTTCATGCGTGGGGAAGTAGAACTGGTGGCATAGAAAGGTAATGCCGCAGTGGAAAGTTGCTTTTTTAGTCCCGTGGCTGCTTTTTTGTTAGCCGGCAACGGTTTTTCTTGCATCGCTGGCAGCAAATATGTCCAAACCAGATTGAGTTCATCCTGCATATTCCCCGTTTCGCTGGTAATGACCACCACCGCATCCTGATCGGGCATCACGATAATATACTGTCCAAATGCGCCATCACCGCGGTAGGCGTTGTTTTTGCACCGCCACATTTGGTAGCAGTAGCCCTGTTCCCAATCACTGGAGTCGCGTTTGGTTTGGGGTAGGTTGGGGTGCTGAATAATTTTTAGTGTGGAGGCGTTTTTTACCCAGTCTGCGGGCACTACCTGTCGGCCTTTCCACATACCATTTTGCAGGAACATTTGTCCGAATTTGGCCATGTCCTCCGTTTTGATTCTGAATCCCCAGCCACCGACATTGATGCCCCGGGGATCTACTTCCCAATCGACATCTGTAATGTCTAAGGGCTGAAACAGGCGGGGTTTCAGGTAATCGATGAGTTTTTCGCCACTTATTTTTTGGATAATAGCCGACAGCATATAAGTGCAGGCGCTATTGTACAAGAATTGGGAGCCGGGCTGGTGGACAATCGACGTTGCCAAAAATGATTTCACCCAATTGCTGTCGCCCGTAATGATAGCGCCTGTGGGCTCGGGGTCGTGCCCTGCCGACATGGTGAGCAAATCCCTGATGCGCAGTTCTGCCAGGTATGGACTGATGGTGGGGGGTAAATCATTGGGGAAAAAGGAAATAACCTTGTCGTCCACCGTCAATCGGTGTTCACTCACTGCAAAGCCAATAGCCGTTGCGGTAAAACTCTTACTGACCGAATACATGGTGTGTTTCAAATCGGGGCGGTAAGGGCTCAGCCATGTTTCGGCGATGACCTTGCCGTGGCGCAACATTATAAAACTGTGCAGTTCCTGGTTGGTGTTGCCAAATGCATTGACGAATTGTTGGATGCCTTCCGAGGCAACGCCTTCCATTTCCGGCGTGCTGCGCAGGAAAGCAGGGTTTGTTTGGGCAAAAATGCTGGCGGAAAGTGCCAGAAAGAACAGAATATTGAAAAGGGATGTTTGCGGATATGCCATAAGTGTCGTTTTTACACTGGCAAAGAAAAGGAATTAATGGTAACTTTCTTCCACCAAAAAAATATGCGGCAGCGTAATGCAGGCAATAAATATTAATAGGATGCTGATGAATGAAATATCAGGAAACAATATGGACTGTCCGAGTATCATTCCCAATAAACCAACAATCGCAAGCAGCGTAAAAGGAGCTGCCTGCCGGTAATAATCCAGGAGGGTAAAGGCCGGCCATTTCCGGCGGTAAAAGGTAATCTGGCTAAGCAGGGAACTCATGGAATGCCATAAAGAAAAATAAAGCGTGAATCCTACCAACATGGGCGTATTCAAAAACAAGAAAGTTAATACCCCGAGTTTACCTGATTCAACCAACAACTGTTGCGCTGTAATTTTTTTTGCCAACCACAAGCCTGACATCGATAAAATGAGCGTGAGCAGGAGTAACCATTGGATGTTTTCCACCGTATGGCTTGTCCAGGCAGGAAGCGGACCGATAAGTTGGCTGATGATGATACTGCTCTCCTCCCAATGCCAAAGTACGGAACCTCCCAGTACCACAGTTCCCCAAAGAATATTTAATACAGTAGCCGGCCAGCGCGGAAGAGTGATGTGTTCCCAGTTGGACTGGCCAAAGTGATAAGTGGAAATCAACAGGAAAAGAAGGAAGGCCGGTATTGGCCAAAATAGCCAAACTACCAGGTAAGATATGACGGTGAGCAGGTAATAAAAGAAAAATTGAAATACCTGTTGGTTACTTAATACAGGACCGCGCAGGTGTCGGAATAATAGAAAATCAGTAGCTCCATGGGGTAGCCCAATCACTAATAACAACAATATCAACAAAGGATATTGGATATGTTGTAAAAAATCGGGCCACCACCAACCAGTACCACCAAATGCAAGCGTAATACATAAGATGGAAACGAAAATAGGATTGTTGCGAATATCGGCCATAATATTTAATGGATGTGACGCTAATGGCCCGTAAACGAGGCAGCTGGAGGGATCATAAAAAAGTAAGGGCTAACGACAAATTAGTCACTGTTAGCCCTTACAACATAGATTATATGGTTGTCTTAAGCTTTGCTGCGGGAAGAGTTGATGGCAAGGCTATAAATAACCAGACCAAAACCAATTTTATTCACCGCATCACCGATATTGTAAATTAAGTCCATGTTGCGAACGTCAATAACGCCACGCAACCAACCGTCGGTCTCGATAGCCATATATCCGATTGGATAAATAGCCCATCCTACCAATACAAACCAGGATAAAGCCCTGAAAGCTGCTTTCAAATTGGGATCATCAGAGTTGCCAGCCAGTTTGCTTGCTGAACCTAACCATACCTCATACAGGATGCCAACATAACCTACAGTAGAGATGATACCCCAAATCACACTAGAAGTGCGGAAAGCGGTTTCTCCAAGATAGCCAGCAACCAACATTAACAAGGAATAGCCGATCATCTTCCAAAGCAGTCCGATTTTGGCACCGAAGGCTTTGAGAATAAGATAAAACTCCACACACATTAACGGCACCGTAAGGATCCAGTCAATGTAACGGAACTGAGTAGGTGATTGGCCAGTCGTCATCCAAACGTCGCGCATGTAATAGTAATGCACCGATGCGATCATGGTGATCAAGCCTGCAATGAGCAGCGAAGTTTTCCATTTTCCTTCTACCTGCTGGCGTTCGAAGAAAAAGAAAACGGATGCTGCAAACATGGCCATGTAGCCGATGAAGAAAGTAAAGCCGACATAGTCATTGGCGGCAAGTCCTCCAAAAAAAAGAAACATTGATTGAGAAAAAAAGGAACTCATAAAATAAAGATTGGTTAAACGCTGAAAATACAACGATATGCACCTAACATTGAGTTTTAAACTTAGTTCATTTTTTGTTTAATTTTTATATTGACTGTTAATAAAAAAATTAAACAAAATAAATAAAGCATTTGCAAGACATTTTTCCATATTTATAAAAAATTAATTTATTTCTTATTTGCCGGATAGATACTAATCTGATTTTAAAACCATTTCAAGTGAAACCTACCACGATCTATGTTTGTATCAGTAATGACACAAATCAATCTCCTGTCTAATGCAGGTCATTTACCGCCTCGGTCCACCACGAGTATCTTTGAATAAAAAATAATCAGTTATGAAATGTAAATTCGTATTGCTGCTTTTATTGTCGGTTTCATTTGTATTTGGGCAAGGAAACTATCGTATCGCAAATTATTATTTGGTTGTGAAGGGTACATCTAATCTGCATGATTGGGAATCCAAGGCCAACGAAGTACGTGCCAATGGCTCAATGACATTCGACGCCGGCGTTCTGAAATCGATTCAATCCTTAACGGTGGAGATTCCAGTCAAAACGATTAAAAGTACCAAAGGGTCCATCATGGACAACAAAACCTATGATGCTTTGAAGGCTGATCAACATCCCAACATCACTTATAAGCTGGAAAAGGTGACCAGTTTAAGTAAAGGCAATGATGGCTACAGTATTAATGCCACCGGTAATCTGACCATTGGAGGTGCCACCAACAAAATCGATATGTCAGTATACGGGAAGGTAGGCAGCGAGGGTAATATCACCTTTAGTGGATCCAAAAAACTTAAAATGACCGACTATAAAATAAATCCGCCAACGGCTCTCATGGGGACTTTAACCACGGGCAATGAGGTAGAAATAGCATTTACAGTTGTATTAAAACAAATATAAAACTAAAACTTAACTAATAACTAAAATCAATTATTATCATGAAAAAATACACCAACTTCTCAGTAATCGCGCTGTTTTTTTGCACTACCTGGGCCATGGCACAGCAACCTGACATCCAATACAACCGCAATTGGGATCAAACGGGTATTAACGTTTTTGAGCCATCCAAAAAAGCCGTCCAACCAGAATATACGGGTTTTAAAATGAAGATTGGCGGTTCCTTCACGCAGGATTTTCAATCCATCAAACATGAAAACACCCCAACTTATGTGGCAGTATCCCCTACAAATGCCACCAACAAAAACTTACTTTATGGTGTGGTAAAGAGTGAGGATTCAACTTCAGCAACGCTTACAGGATTCAACCTGGCGATGGCCAACCTGAATTTTGACTTCCAGATCGCTGATGGTATTCGTGTTGGCCTCGAAAACTATATGTCTTCCCGTCACCACTCTGAATTTTGGGTGAAAGGCGGGTATATTCAGATCGATAAATTACCAATGCTGGGCAATCCAAAATGGTTCGCCGACTACCTGCGCGTGAAAATTGGTCACTTCCAGCCCAACTTCGGCGATATGCAATTCCGTCGGACGGATGGCGGTAACGCGATGTTTAATCCTTTTGTGGAAAACTACATTTTTGATGCCTTTACTACAGAAATCGGCGGTGAAGTTTATGCCTTTCCCGTGGATGGCGTGATGGCTATGGTCGGTATGAACTCTGGCTTTATCAACGGTAACGTAGAGAATTACCCAACTACAGTCAATTCTTCTGGTGTGGTAGCCAATAAGAAAAGCCCTTCGATTTATGCGAAACTGGCTTACGACAAAGCCTTCAATGATTTCCGTTTCAGGCTCTCTGCTTCCCTTTACAACAACAACAATTCTGCCCGCAATACATTGTATGGTGGCGATCGCACGGGTTCTCACTATTTCCTGGCGATGGAACCAGCGCTTCAGTCAAACGGTAGTGCTACTACCGCCGCCGCTCAGATGATTTCAGGTCGTTTCAATCTTGATGTGCCGAATAGGGTGCAAGCCATCATGATCAATCCTTTTGCAAAGTTTAAAGGACTGGAGATTTTTGGTTCTTATGAAATTGTCAGAGGAAGTAACTATGCTGATGTAAGTGGCACAGATCGTAAAGTGTGGAACAAACGCAATTTTTCTCAATATTCTGTAGAAGGGTTGTATCGTTTTCTGCCACGCGAACAAGTTTATGTAGGTGCCCGTTATATTGGAACCACTGCTGAACCACGTGGACTGTTAGATAGCGGCGGTAGCCAGTTGGAAGTAAGTATTAATCGTCTGGCTTTTGCAGCGGGCTGGTTCGCTACTAAAAATATGCTTCTGAAAGGAGAATACGTTGTGCAGAAATTCAATGATTTCCCAACAACGGACTATCGGAATGAAGGAAAATTCAGTGGATTTATGATCGAAGCCGTTATTGGTTTCTAATCCTGCACATGCTCTAAAAGCGGCTGTTTCATTAAAATGACAATAAAATATTGTTCTGTTAATGAGCCCAAACTGAGGCGGTGACTTGAAGTCGCCGCCTCAGTAAATCGACGGCCTCCCTTTTTTCATTTCCAAAACTCGCAGTATGGTTTATTGCACAACCCGCTGGACTTTCAATTGGCTGTTGTTGGTAGCAGGTATTTGTCTGGTGGGTACTTCGTTTGTTCTCCGGGTACCTGTTCCCAAAAAATACCAAATAGAAGATGGCAGTAAATTATGTCTGAAAGGTACATCCAATGTAAATGCATTTGCCTGCGATTGTAATGACCAATACAGCCAACGGACCCTGGAAGCAGAAACCAGTGGGGGGTACACTCGTTTTCGGAACGCCGACCTGTTCTTAAAATCAAAAAATTTTGACTGCCACAACCGAAAGATAGATGGCGATATGCAAAAGGCACTTCAGTCCGACAAATTTCCCTTAATCAAAGTCTCCCTGACAGACACCTGGCAAAATGCCCAATGCCTGAGTGGAGGGTGCAAAGACTGGTTCGAGGTAAAGGCGAATGTCAAAATCAAGTTAACGGATGTGACCAAAGATGAGTTCATTACCGCCAAAGCGAAAGTACTTGGCCCTAATAAATTTCAACTACAAGGTGAAAAAGCCCTCCAAATGAGCGCTTACGGCATTAAACCACCCGAAGCCATGTTGGGAATGATCAAAGTGAACGATTGGATATCCTTTCAGTTTGACTTAGTGGTCAGTGTCAGCGAAGCGCAATGAGACGGCCAAAGTATAAAAAAATACCACAACTCTGATAATCAGTCATTTGAATTCAATTGCTCGTTTCCAAAAAAAATAAAAATAGCAGACTATGAAAAATTTTCTGATCAAAGGCTTCGTCGCAGGTGCTGCGCTGCTGGTACTGAGTTACGTTGCACTGTATCTGGTTGTTTCGCTGTTCCCTGGCATGGCGGAGCAGTATTATGACCCCATTTTTAGTTTTGAAGGGGAAAAACAGATTTTATATTTCGTTCACCCGTTCGTTCTCAGTTTTGCCTTGGCATGGTTCTGGCGGCGTTTTAAAAGTCTGTTCCATGGCCCGTTCTGGTGGCGTGGTATAGAGATGGGACTGGTTTATGGCCTTATTGCAACCCTGCCTTCTATGTGGATTACATTCAGCTCGTTGGCTGTTTCCTTTAATCTGGTATTTACCTGGTTGCTTTATGGCGTTTTCCAGGCGACCGTTGTGGGTATTATTTTTGCAAAAATGAGTCCCTAAGTTTTAATTACCAATATCTTTCCACGCTGTATTTGAGTACCCTTCCAGATGCTGATTGAATAATATCCGCCCGGAAGGTCGGCCACCGGAATCGTATACTGGCCGGTGGCCGTTTGTGGGAGTGAATACACGACTTTGCCCTCGGGGTTGTACAGGGTGATTTTTTGTGCATCGAATGGAAGGTCAAGCGTCACATAATTGACCGCCGGATTGGGGTAGTAGGTTGCTGTTGGGACTGAGGCCGTCAAAGTCATTGGTATTCGTGAGCAACACGGTATACCGGTGGCGAGGGAAAAAATCATAAGTGGTTTGAGGGGCATTTATTTCGCCATCGGTCAGTAAATCGGCCCAATACGTGGCCCAATTGTCGAGGTCGTTCCATTCCCTGGCAGTAAGCAATCCCGCTTGCGAATTGGGAGTGCCGGGCGACCGGGGCGTTGTTTTTTTATCTATTACAATCTCATCCTTGCGGCTCATTTCCTTTTCCGGTGCCGTTATTGTTTTCATCATCGATTTTCCGGCTGCCGGCGGGGGAGACATGGCATACGATTTCATAGGTTCAGGTGATCGCACCGCCACACCACTCGCCTTTCCTTCCAACATAGGCACCAAGTCATACATCATAGTAACACTGAAGGGCGCCAGTTCGACACCGTCCGAGTAGTGTTGCGTCAGCAGATCGTTCGCTTTTGGTCCGCGTTTTTTCGGTCTTTGCGGTGGGCCATGCGGTTTTTGCGCCCATTCCCAGATGACTGATTGGCCAGGAAGTGCACTTTTCTGCATTGGTATATCGCAATAACTACCAGCGTATTTGGTAACCATCACATTTAATACCCGGTTGGTTTCGAAGCCTGGTAAAGAAAATATAGCCTCCTACTTTCCTTCTGCGATCATCACAGCATAGGTTCCGTCTTTTTTGGTTTTTGTAGTAGCAATTGTTTTTCCATTAGCCAACAGGGTGATTTTGACCGCACTTAATGGCGTATTGGTGCCTTGTTCGAAAACCAGGCCTGTAGCGGTTGGTTTTTCTCCTCTGTGCTGATCACTGATTGTGCTGACCAGGAGAGGGCAGTAACAGCGAGTAAAAGGATGAATAGTGATTTCATATGGTATAAATTTTATTTACTAACGATGATAGATGCATTTTTTTTCAAAAAGACATAAACCAGATGAAAAAAGTATTCCGGACCTAAGTACGTGGACTATCTTTGGCGCATGTTTAAGTACATTCTCCGCAGGTTAATGCTGGCATTGCCCACTTTGCTGATCATTTCGATGATTGCATTTTTGATGGGGCAACAGGCGACGCACGATCCGGTCGCTCAATTGTCGGGCGCGCCGTACCAGGGCACCAGCAAAAATCCCGATGCGGAGGCCGCCTACTATTTACAACAGGCCGTGGTGTACCATTTAGACAAACCTGCTTTTTATTTCAATATCACAGCGGACTGTTTTCCGGATACTTTGTATAAAGTCTTTCCGCCGTGGCGGAAAGATAAAATGACTGCCATGGCTGTACAATGCGGCCAATGGGAACCAGTTGCCCAATATGAAAAGTGGCTGGCAGATCGAATTGAAGAAACCGAAGCATTGCCCGATTCCACGATTAACCGGACTGCGTTGAACAAAATTATCGCCAGTTTGAAAACAGAAACTGCAATTGCCGGCTGTGACACCCTGTTAGCACAATTGGCCGATCAGGTCAAAAATACCCTGATGCAAACCCGTATCAACGAACGAGCAGCCCTGTTTCCGGCATTACAGGCCAAAGACGGCTGGGGAATGCCGGCATTTTATTGGTATGGCTTTAATAATCAATACAATGACTGGTTGACCGGCAGGTTTGCCAAAGAGCAGTTTTCGCCCTGGAAAAAAATCATCTATCCATTACGAGTTACTTTATTTATTAATATAGCGGCTATTTTGTTATCGCTTATGTTAGGTGTATTTACCGGGGTGATGATTTCCGGACGGAAGAGAAAAGTCGATCTTATTGGGAAAAGAGTGCTGGTAATCATTTATGTGATTCCTGTCCTGGTGATCGGCCCTTTGTTGCGTTATTTGTTTGCGACCAAAGGTATTGCGCTGTATGCGCCCTGGATTGGCGGTGTCGGGACGAGTAATTACGATCCGGAAGCTCAACAATTTTGGTGGTGGGCGTTCCAAAATAAAGGCCGGTTGTTCCTGCCTGTACTCACCTTAACCATCCATTTATGGGCGTTGCTTGCCTTACAAATGCGAACGGGGATGATGGGCGTACTACAGCTGGATTTTATTCGGACTGCACGGGCCAAAGGTATGAGCGAGCACCAGGTGAGGTGGGGACATGCCTTCAAAAACGCCTTATTCCCAATTATTACGATCCTCGGTGGGTTAATTCCTTTTGCAGTGGGCGGTTCGGTAATAGTGGAAGCCGTTTTTAATATAAATGGCCTCGGGCATTCAATTTTGGAGGCTTTTCTGTCGAATGACCACAGTGTACTGATGTCTGTAGTGATGCTTTCTGCCCTGCTGACCATCACTGGTAATTTGGTATCTGATATACTTTTTGCATGGATAGACCCGCGGGTGAAGCTGGAAAAATAAACTAGTGCCTCGCCCACTACATGCCCAGCAAATGCCCCATGAGTTCCTGTTTGGTCAGGAGATAGCTGCGATTTTCTTTATGCGGTGGGATGATCAGAGGGATCCGACCAGTTACTTCCACGGTGGAGTGTTGGAGCGCAGCTACTTTATCGGGGTTATTGGTAATCAGTTCGATTTGAGTAATTCCAAGATCTGCCAGAATAAAAATGGCCGTTTCATACTGTCGGGAATCGGCATCAAAGCCAAGGTGCGTATTGGCTTCGATAGTATTAAGGCCTTGATCCTGAAGATTGTACGCTTTTAGTTTGTTGATCAGGCCAATACCGCGACCTTCCTGCCGGAGATAAATAACAGCACCGCCGTGTTCGGCAGCAAGATGAAGCGCTGCATCTAATTGTTCGCCACAATCGCATCGCCGGGAGCCAAAAACATCGCCGGTCATACACTCAGAATGAATACGGACAGGTACTGGTTTGGACGGATCATAACCCGGAGCCACGATTGCCAGGTGCGGCATAGGATCTGCTGCGGAATGCGCGTAGGCATACATATCGAATTCACCATATCCGGAAGGAATGCGCGCAACGGCTTGTCTTTTGAATCCTTTTTTGAGCGGGGTATCTGATTTGATCACTTGCGACACTATAAAGCCAAAGAAATCTCCTGGCCTTCATTGACCAATAGAGGAGGAGTGAAATGATATCACAAAGGTACAAACAAAAGAAAAGATAATTGTGTTCAGGGCGAGCGGGAATTGCAGGCAGTGAGATTTACCGTTTCTGGGATTTACCCTCTGCGGGTTTGATAATAATTGTAAATTCGGTTCTTAATATAAATGTTAAAATTGTTAATATGCCCAACCTGAGTTCACTTTTTTGCGTTAACGAATTAAGCTGATTGCGATACGGCATCAGTAACTAACCTTTCATTATTAATAATTTAAACAAAGTTTAAAAATGTTGAAAATTTTCACCCCCCCCCCCGCAATTATTGCGGAAATGGCAATTATTCCGTCAAAAATTAAACAAATTTCCTTAATTGTTTTTTTGTGCCTTTTGAATGCTATGTTTTTACATAGCCAATGCCCCGTACAATCCATTAATTCTGCTGGTTTTATTTATGGTGATGCCATGCATGGACAAACTATTACACCCCGTCTTTATTCATTGCCTTCTCCCAACAATCCTACCTATTTTGTTGCAGCTAATAATAATGAAGTTACTGTATTACATGCAATTGGTGGTGTAACACAACAAACTATTCATCGTACTACATCTTTGAATCAGGTTCCTGTAATAGGACCTTTGAATGGATCATATTTATATTCATTTGTACCAAATCCTAGTGGCGGAGTTGATATGTTACATTTCAATTTTTATAATAATCAGGGGCAACTTAATGGTGTAGATACCTGGGATTTGACATTGATAACAAAGCATATCAATAACGACCCCATGTTCCTTTCTCCTTTCCAGTATATAGCATCTGATATTAATAATAGCAATACCATTACGATTTATGATATCGTACAGTTAAGGAAGATGTTGCTGGGTACATTCACTGATTTCAAAGAAATTACACCAGAGATGACCTCCTGGCGTTTTGTACCTTTGGGCCATTATATCACTCCGGAATGGTATAATATGTGGATTGATTTTCAGAATTTTGGCCCATTATCTACGGCATTGAATCCTCCATATCCATCCTATCTAAATAATTTTGTTGCCGGGGTTACGGCGGGGAGTAATTCACTGATTACCGCTAATTATGGATCATCAATCGCTGTCAAAATGGGAGATGTTAATTTCAATGTTTCCGACTATGCTTGTGAACAGTTTACCTCCACGGAGGACAGAGATTTAACGTTTGCTGCATCGGGGATAGAAAGTAAAAATGGTATTTCTGCCGGGGCAGTAGTTTCCATTAAAGTTAAAGCATTGGATGATGCCACCCTGGCCAGTTGGCAGGCAGGTCTGCAATTTAATAACGAAGACATTGATATTAAGGGAGTTACAAGCCCTTCTTTTCCTCAGTTTGATAAGGATGCCTATTCGGTGATTGGTAATGATTTAAAGATGGTATGGTTTGATGATCGTGCACAAACGTCTCGTCTTTCCATTGGCGCGACTTATTTTGAAATCACGTTTAAAACTAAACGCGAAATATTTCCTAATGAAACCTTATTTACCTGGGAGGCAAACACACTTCCAACCCGCTTTTACGGGGCCTCTGGAGAAGAGCTGCCGCTAAGGTTTGATGCTGAAATAGCAAGCACAGGTCCTTCTGCCTGACTAAGTAGTGCAGCGGTATTCCCAACAGGATTTTCAGATAATTTCACAATTTCTATAAAAGATATCATCGATGCTGATAATGCATATTTGCAATTGATCAGCGTTGACGGTAAGATCATTTTGGAAAAGGATATTAATTTTTATAATGGTATATCACATGTGAATGATGGTGCTTTAAGCAGCCTTCCAGGTGGCGTTTATTTTGTAAGAATTAAACTAAAGAATGGCCAGGTATTCAATACTAAGGCCGTAAAATCCTAACCTCTCCTCATTATTTATTTTGTACATTCCTGCTGCTGTTTTCATTGAACGCAGTGCCAGGAATGTGCATTTTTCTGCTTTATTCATGAAAAAAATACTTTACATTTTTATTTGTATACTGCTTTCCAATCTCCCTTCAGTCGCCCAAGCCCAAATACTTCGGGTTAAAAATGATGCCACAGGACTCAATGACGGAACAAGCTGGAGTAATGCATTCCATTCTTTAAACGCGGCTTTATTACAAGCTGATTATGGCGACACTATTTGGGTGGGTCAGGGTGTTTATTACCCAACTAATGATGGCAACCGGGATTCCAGTTTTATTTTGAAAAATGGAGTATGTGTATTTGGTGGTTTTCAAGGCACTGAAAGCACTTTGTGGCAAAGAAATATAAACCAATTTCCTGTTATTCTTAGTGGTGATATAGGTAGTGCAGGAGATAGCACTGACAATAGTTATAATGTACTTTTTGGTTCCAATGTTGATTCTACAACGATTATCGACGGGTTGATTATAGAGCGGGGGTGTGCCAACAGTATGATGGTCGTAGAACCAAAACTCAATAGAAAAAGAGGAGGGGGCGTATATCTGCGGCCAAAGGCTGCAGGTTTTTCGGCTGCACCGGTTTTTCAAAATTGTATTTTCCGAAATAATTATTGTATTGTTACAGGGCAAGCAATATATGCGGAGGAAATTCAAAGTAGTCAGTCAAATGTAAGATTGCACCACTGTAGATTTATGAATAATGCAGGGCAAGGAGCATGTGTAAAAGCCATGTCAAGAAAAAAAGCGATTAAGATAACAAATTGTTATTTTGGAGATAATGGCAACGCGAATTTAGATATATCTAATTCTATTGGCCCTAACATAATAATAATAGAGGAGGATACATTTAGGAGTCCTAAAGGTACAGTGCCATTTATAGAAACTATATATGGCCCTAATTTTTTAAATACCTTTATTATTAATTCAGTATTTATTTCAAATAGTTATGGGAATATTTTTGTAAGTTCAGATGGGTATGATGGACAATTGACGTTTAGTGGGTGCAAATTTGCAAATAATAATATGTCCATTTTTGTGGGTTTAAGTAATTTTTTGTTTAAGGAAAATGAAGTAGTGTCTAACGATCGTTGGGAGGTGAACCTGACCGAATTTAATCAATTTAGCATATTCTCTAATAATTATTTTTTGAATTCAAAGATCATTGTCAATTCCAAAACAAGTCTTAGTTTTTTTAATAACAAATTCATAAAAAATACCACGTCGCTGTTGTTAGGTGGATTGAACACGACATTCTTCGCATCGAATTGTTTATTCTACAAAAATACAGGTCCAATTATCAGAAAGTTGGTGTATCCAGTATTGGATCCTTGTGACCTTCGTTTTCAAAGTTGTTCTTTTATCAACTGTGAGACAGGAAATGACACGACACATTTGTTTTATAGCAGCAACAGGGACAGTATTACTTTTAATTCCTGCTTGTTTACTAAAACTCCTGGTAATTTGTCCATGATTGATCACATCAATTCACCTGGACAATATATCAGTGCCATAAATTGTGTTTTTGAAGACCCCACTTGCGGAAAAGTGCTGCCTGCTGCCACTTCAGACTTATGTAACAGTACGAATACTTTTGGAGCGGAATTAATGTTTTATGATGCCGAAGGAGGCGATTTTCGATTAAGGCCCTGTTCTCCTGGTATTAATGCTGGGGATGGACAGGCTATTAATGCGGCTGGAATTACTGCTGATCTTGGAGGAATGCCCAGAGTCTCCAATGGTGTTCCCGACGCAGGTGCTTATGAAACAGCACTGACTTTGTCCAGAGATTCGGTATTGGATGCGACCTGTCATGGCAAATCTGATGGCAGTATTTTATATTCCGACAATGCATGCCCGCCCTATATATACAATTGGCTAAATGATGCTGGATTGTCGGGTAATCAAGTGAATATGTTGACCGCAGGCAAATATTGGGTTACCATAACAGGCAATTACGGGATTACTTTGTTAGATACCGTAGATATAACTGAACCTCCTGTGCCCTGGAACTTTACATCTGCTATTACTCCGGCATCATCTGCCAGTTCAAATAATGGTTCTATAGCGACGGAAGTTTTTGATGGAAATGGTCCGTTTCAATATAAATGGAGCGATGGAAGTATGTTGCCATTTATTGAAAATGTACCTCCCGGTGTTTATGGGCTTACAGTAACGGATGTTAATGGATGCACGGCATCTTATTCCTTTGAATTAGGTACTGTAAGCCTCTATGAAGTGCCGAAATCTATAACTAAGGTGATCCCAAATCCCGTAAGTGCCGGAAATTTTATCCAACTTTATGGTGTTGAAAAAGGCACGTTGGTTTTGACGGACATTACTGGAAGAGCATCTGGCATATTCCATGTGAACAGCGGAGTTGTATTGATTCCATCTTCCATAGTTCCAGGAATTTACCAGGGTATTGTGACAGATTTAAACAACAGGAAGACCGTTTGTCTTATTGGTGTTCAATAGTGGCAACGAACAGTTTTTGAGTGGACGTGCGAAAAAAGGTTACATTTGCATAACCCGCTTTGGGTTTTTTAAAAACGTGTGCATGAACTTCGACTGGAGAGAATTTACCCCTAAATTAATTACCGTCCTGAAAGAAGGGCTTACCAAAGAGCAACTGAAAAATGATGTATTGTCGGGGGTGCTCGTTGGCATTATTGCGCTGCCTTTAGCGATTGCTTTTGCAATAGCCAGCGGAGTTTCTCCGGAGAAGGGGTTAATAACGGCTGTGTTTGCGGGATTTATTATTGCCGCTTTAGGTGGCAGCCGGGTTCAGATAGGCGGTCCTACCGGTGCATTTATTATTATTGTTTATGGCATCGTACAGGAACACGGTATTGAGGGTCTGACCTTCGCCACGTTTATTGCCGGATTTATTATGCTGGCGATGGGTTTTTTGCGGTTTGGCACGCTGCTTCGGTATATCCCTCAACCCTTGATTGTTGGTTTTACCAGTGGTATTGCGATCATTATTTTTTCTTCCCAAATTCGCGATTTTTTAGGCCTGGAAATGGGGAAAGTTCCAACGGCTTTTTTAGAAAAATGGTGGGCGTATGCAGGCTGTCTTCATACGATCAATTGGTTTGCAGCTAGCCTTGGAGTGGCGACCATACTGATTACCACACAATTACCCCGGCTGACGACAGTTATTCCGGGTTCGCTGGCGGCCATTGTGCTCTGTACTGTTGCCACAAAGGTATTTATGTTTCCGGTGAGTACCATCCAAACGGCATTTGGTGAAATACCCAATACCATTCCCGTTCCGCATATTCCCCATCTCACTTTCGACCAGATCAAAGCCCTGCTTTCTCCTGCATTTGCTATAGCCCTGCTCGGAAGTATTGAGAGCCTGTTGTCGGCGGTGGTAGCGGACGGGATGACCGGAGGCAGGCATCGCTCCAATATGGAATTAGTCGCGCAGGGAATTGCCAATATTTGTTCGGCCATTGTGGGCGGTATTCCTGCCACGGGTGCGATTGCCCGCACGGCCACCAATGTGAAAAATGGCGGAAGAACACCCATTTCGGGGATGGTGCATGCGATTACCCTGCTTGTTATTATGCTGGTGGCGGCACCATTGGCCAAATTGATTCCGCTGTCGTGCCTTGCGGGTATATTGGTGGTGGTGGCTTATAATATGGGGGAATGGCACAATTTCAGGTCTATTTTCAGGGGCAATTTTTATGATAGGGTAGTGCTGCTTACTGTTTTTTTACTCACCGTTATTTTTGATTTGGTAATTGCCATTGAAGTTGGGATGGTCCTTTCTGCTTTTTTGTTTATCAAACGCATGTCGGATATTACACAGGTTCAAATGTTCGATAATCAACAGGATGATGAAAAATTGATCCAAAAATTGCCGCCTGGCGTAATGGTTTATGAAATAACAGGTGCTTTGTTTTTTGGTGCTGCACAAACTTTTCAGGAAGCCCTCCGGCAAACGAACCAGAAGCCCAAAGCAGTGATTCTGAATTTAAAAAATGTACCCCTGATTGATGCGACCGGGCTTTACCGGTTGGAACATGTGGTGCGTAATTTTAAAATGCAGGGAACTATTGTTTATCTCGCGGGAGCATCTGCCAGTGTTAATGCTGATTTGATGCAATCAAATGTGGGCGCGATGACTATTTCCCACCCTGATTTAGCGTATTGCATCGAAAATGCCGGAGCGCAATTCCGGGAGGTCCCTTCATAATATGTGTCTGATCCTTTTACTGCGCAGGTGCTAATTTCCCGTTCATCAATTCAATAATTGGCCGGGTATTCCCTTCTTTCATCAATTCCTGGGAAATAATAAAACCATCGGCATCTGCGTGGAATGGGAGCACTTGCCAGGAACCGACAGCAGAGAGGGCGACCATTCCCAGACTAACTGGCTGGCCTTTTACAGTGGCCCAGGCCTGAATATATTGCCCTTCGGGCGGTGTTGGTATCCCGCTGATATCGAGGGCTGTTTCCTGCCGGATTAAGTTGTGGTAAACTTTGGTCACCACTTTAGGAACGCCATCGGAGAGATTAACTATTTTTGTATCACTGTCGCGCAGCATGGCAATTTGTTGCCGGAGGCTGCCCTGTGCGGCCAGTAAAGCCTTGTTTTCCTGTTGGTAGACCTCCATGGCCTGTCGTGCTTTTCCAGCAGCCTGTCGTGTGTATAAAGTAATGATTAACAGTAATATACATACAATTAGCCACGTAATATTTTTCAAGTTCATAAATTGCAAAGTCGAAATAGCAAAGGTAACCTCTCCGGGCAAACATTTTAAATTTTTTGGAGCAAATGGCAGTGTGTATGAAAAAGAACGCATTAAATTTCTGAATTTAATCAAAAAACGGGTACCCCCTTTATACCTTCGCACCGCAAATTTACTCTGACTTATTATTATACCACTTATATGGACGCTAACAGCCGAATTTACGTTGATTCCGAAATCGGACGCTTAAAAAAAGTAATTGTACACCGCCCCGACGAAGGCATTGCCCGCATCACGCCCAAGCGTGCAGGTGAGCTCCTGTTTGACGATATCGTTCACCTGCCCAAAATGCAGGAGGAGCACGATATTTTCATTAAAGTGCTGCGCGCCTTTGTCGGACAGGAAAACGTATTGAATATCCGCGATTTGTTGGCCGAAAGCACGCGCGATGAGGAAAGTAAATACGAGGTCATCAATAAAATTACGGAGTTTGAAGAATTGCCTTATTCTTTTATCCCGCGTCTGGCAGGTTTATCGCCCGAACAATTGGCTGATACGCTTATCACGGGTTATCTCGAACCGGAGGACCGTATTTTGTTTGACCCTATTCCCAACCTGATTTTTACCCGCGATCTTGCGGTGACAGTCAAAGAACACGTGATCATCACGAAAGCTGCCAAACAGGCGCGTTTCCGGGAGAATTTCCTGACCCGGCTCATTTTCAGCAGCCACCCGGTTTTTCGCAGGCTGAAAGCAGATGGCAAAACAGTGAACCTCAACCGTGTGGATAAATTTCCGCCATCCAAAAAAGGAGAAATGGTGAGTATTGAAGGCGGTGACCTGATGGTGCTCAACAAAGATTATCTTTTGGTGGGTGCTTCCGAGCGGACTAATAATTACGGATTTGAATGCCTGAAGAATTACCTGTTTGACCGCGGCATTATTAAAAATGTGGTGCAGGTAAATATCCCGGCTGAGCGGTCATATATGCACATCGATACGGTATTTACACAAATCAACCACAACCACTTTGTGGCCTATAAGCCTATCGTGCTCGATGGTCTGGGATCCTATGTAGATGTGCACCGCTCCAACGGTGAGGAAGTGGAATACGCTTGTCTGAAGGATTTTTTGCTGGCAGAAGTCAATCCTAAAATGGAATTTATCTGGGCCGGCCGGGGTGAAAGCCCTTATCAGGAGCGCGAACAATGGACTGACGGTTGCAATCTCGTGACCCTCAAACCCGGCGTTTCCATCACTTACGACCGCAACCCGGTGACCGAAAGGGCTTTTAAGGAATTTGGTTACAAAGTAATCGGCGCTGAAAAGCTCATCCGCGACATTGAAAGCGGGAAAACAACAGTCGACAAAGTAGAAAACACCATCATCACCATTCCATCCAACGAACTTTCCCGCGCCCGTGGCGGTAGTCACTGTATGACCTGCCCGATTGAAAGAGAAGAAATCTAGAATGAGGTATGAGTAATGAAGTATTTCAATTGATATACCATACTTCATACCTCATACACCATACTTCATACTTCATACCTCATACTTCATACCTCATACCTCATACTTAATACCTCATACCTCATACTTCATTTTTATGTATCATTTTGATATCCAACGCCGGGTGAGTTACAGCGAAACCGATAAAATGGGGTATTTGTACCATGGGCATTTTGTATCCTACTTTGAAGTGGGCCGGGTGGAGGCGCTTCGGTCGCTGGGCTTGAATTACAAGGACCTGGAAGACGTGCATGGTATCTGGTTGCCGGTCATGAGTCTGGAAACCCGTTTTGTACGGCCTGCTTATTACGACGATCTGCTGACTGTGCACACCGAAATACGTCGCCTGCCCGATCAGTACTTGGTATTCTATACCAATGTGCTGAATGAACAAAATAAATTGTGTGCTGCTGGTCGGGTTCGGCTATGTTTTTTTGAAGCAGCCACGAAAAAGGTGGTACAGGTACCCGATTTTGTGTTGGAAAAACTGGTGCCCTATTTTTGAGGGTTATCCAGTATATGGCTGAAAAAACAAGGCCCGGTTGGTTAAATCAAAACAGCAGAGGTTGCCCAATCCGCGGCGGCCGGCAATAGCCGTGAATACACAGCCATTGTCAATGTCGAGGTACTGTTGGGTGGATAATTTAGAAAACTGGGATTCAATTTCCTCCCTAGATATCGGGGTGTGTCCATGTACAATAATACGTTTGGCTAGCCATTCATACCGAATATAATGGTACCAATCTCTGATCCACATCATACTCCAGGTATCATAAAATGGATCCTGCCGGATAAAATCAAGTCCGGCATGTACTAATATAAATCCTTCTGTTTCAAAATAGTAGTCTAAAGATTGGACGAGATCAATACAGGATTGTGGCAGGTCGCGCTGGTGGTCGATTCCATAACTTCTTAACATGTCCATGCCGCCATTTTTTGTCCAGGCTAGATCGTGTGCGGGGTCTGCTATCGCGTTAAGCAGCAATTGCTCATGGTTGCCGCGCAGACAATGCACTTGATAACCGTCCTGTCTGAGGCGCAGGATATAATCGAGTACGCTTTTGGAGTCGGGCCCCCGATCGATGTAGTCGCCCAATAAATAAAGGGTGTCGCTTTGAGAAAAGGCGAGATGGTCTAGCAGCGCAATAAATGTTTTAGCGCAGCCATGTATGTCGGATATAGCGAGTTTGCGGGACATGTTGGGCGGGATGTTGGTGCGTGATGTCGATGTGCGTAATGTCGGTGCGTGGCGTCGCTGGAACACGGATTTTAGGGATTAGACACGGATTTAAAAAAGATTTTCCGAGAGCGATGTGGAAAGATCGCGATGCCGATCGATATTACGGAAATTCTCTTAAAAACTGATTGATGTTCTATATCCACATGCCCCAAAAAACTATTTTTTATCGACATCGCACTCGGAAAAAATCCTTTTAAATCCGTGTCTAATCTCCCAAATCCGTGTTCCAGCGACGCCACAGACATCGACATCAGGCACAAAAAAAGACGATACTTTCGTATCGCCTTTAAGGAGGGAGGAAGATGGGTCTCGAACCCACGACCTCTAGAACCACAATCTAGCGCTCTAACCAACTGAGCTACATCCTCCATCTACTTTTAAAAAAGCGACGCAAATATACGACGATTGTTTTCAAACTGTCAAGCATTTGACCAGATAATTGTCTGGAAAGTTCCGGGGAGGTTATTTGTTGCCAGGTATCAGTCGTAGTGTCGACCACCACTGGGGCGGATTTTACAAAGGAATACCCTGGTTCCGGTCGACATCACCACTAATAACTGATTGACGGATAACTAATAACTAACCACCCCTAATTCCGGATCAGCACCATCGCTGAAATACCCGGTACATTTACCTTTGGAACGGTCATCGTCCTGAGTCCGGCTTCGTTGATTTGGTCGCGGTCGAGCACCACTGTCCAGTTGCCTTTCGGGAGAAATACCGTTTGGGTATCAGGACTGCCATTAAAGACCACGATAATATCTTTCCATGCGTCCCCACCTGCGTAGTCCGACAATTGATAGGCGATCAGATTGGCGCCTTTGGTATCTAAAAAATGCAGGTGCTCGCGAATCAAGGCTGCGGTAGGCAGTCGAAAAGCGGGGTGGTTTTTTCTCAATTGAATCAATGCCTTGTAAGCCTCCATCACGTCTGCGTATTTTGTTTTGCGGTCCCAATTGATCCAGTTGACCGCATCGGGAGATTCAAAAGAGTTTTCCACACCGTTTTTAGTGCGCAGCATTTCGGCACCGGCATGAATAAAAGGAACACCCTGAGAGGTCAATACCATCGTTATTGCCAAACGGTGCATACGAATACGATCTTCCTCGGAGTCATCTTTACAGGAAATCGCTAATTTGTCCCAAAGTGTATGATTATCATGGCATTCTGCATAGTTAATGGTCTGAAAAGGCTCGGCAGCCCAGGGTGCTTTGGAGTAATTGACCTTGCTGTAATCGACCTGCGGATGCTGTATGGAAGCCACAATGCCGAACTTGGTACTTTCTTCCATACCTGCTTTGCCGCTGACAAAACCCCGGTCGAGGTGGTCGAATACACTGCCTTTTAAAGCGTCCCGAAAATCATCTGAAAATGCAGCGACCCGGTCCAATTGCGCCGTATTGGCTTTCAATGCACGCTGCGCCTCGGGCAACGGACTGCTGCCAGCTGTCCAGCCTTCCCCATAAATAAAAATAGTAGGATCGATATCATGCAGCGCCTTACTCACCGCGTTCATGGTTGCGATATCGTGAATACCCATAAGATCGAAACGGAACCCATCAATATGGTATTCCTGTGCCCAGTATTTCACCGATTCGAGGATATATTGGCGCACCATTGCCCGCTCTGATGCCGTTTCGTTGCCGCATGCCGAAGCATTGGAATAACTGCCGTCGGGATTTTGTCGGTAATAATAGCCGGGAGCCACCCGGTTGAACACCGATTCGGTGGTGGAACCAGTATGGTTGTACACCACGTCCATCACGACCCGCATGCCATTGGCGTGCAGGGCCTGAACGGCTTGTTTGTACTCGCGTATCCGCACTGCGCCATCATTAGCATCGGTGGCGTAACTGCCTTCAGGGGTATTGTAGTTTTCCGGATCGTACCCCCAATTATATTTCCGCTCCTGCGGCGGTTTACTTTCATCGACAGAAGTATACCGAAAATCAAAAGCGGGTAATAAATGCACGTGGGTGATCCCTAACTCTTTAAGGTGATCAATCCCTGTGGACTGTCCGGCCCTGTTTTTGGTGCCTTTTTCGGTAAAAGCGAGGTATTTTCCTTTGTTTTGTAAACCTGAATTGGGGTAGGCCGACAAGTCACGGACATGAAGTTCGTACAAAATGATATCTGTAAATTGCTTTTGAACGGGCTTTTGATCGCTGTCCCATCCGGCCGGGTTGGTGCTGGCGAGGTCGACAATCATGCCGCGTTTGCCATTAACCCCGACGGCTTTAGCATAAGGGTCGGGCGTTTCAGCGAGCCATATACCGGCCATTTTGACTTGCACCGTGTAGTACCAACCTTTTTGGTCTCCGTCCAGTGTGGTTTGCCAAACACCTTGTTTTTGTTTTTTCAGGGAAATTACCTGCAATGCGGTGCCGCCATCACCATGTTTGTATGTGTGCATCCGCACTTCTTCTGCGGCTGGCGACCAGAGTTTAAAAGTGGATTGCGCGGCCGACCAGCTCATGCCCAGATCCGCCCCATTGTAAGCAGGATATTGGTCATATACAGAAAGGGGAGTTGTCTTTTTTTGTACCGAATGGCAATTGACCGTGAGCAATGCAACGGAGAAAAGGGTAATTATTCGCATCTGCAAAGGTGGGATGGCAGGCTGGAAATGTGGTAATGATGGGAAGGATTTTTTTATTAACGTGAACCCGAGGGTGATTTACTTTGATCGTCAGCATATTGTGTCCCATGGGATGCCGTATTTACACGTAGCGGCACGGAGAAAAAAGCACGGAGGCGAAGAGGGGCTTAATATGGGGAAGTGTGAGTGTTTAGTAAACTGTTGAGGTCGTAAAAATCTATATTCTGCGGCTCCGAGGTTCTCCGTGCTCTTTTCTCCGTGTTAAAAAAACACTCGAAAGGGGGGCTGAATAGTAATTACCTCCGAGCTAACGTTAAATCACTACAATTTCCTTTAAATTTGTCTTTTATCCGGAATCCTTACGCCAGTGCCTCGACCACTAGTTCCGCACCTCCTCTTTTTCATCCCCTCAACGAACACTATACGCACGTAAATGACCAACCTCATCAAAATCGTATTCACCCTCCTGTACCTCCCTGCCCTCCAAGCCCAATCCGGAAAAAGCAACCCCATTCAGCAATACGCCCGGTATTTTAATACCCATCCCAATACGCCCTGCACGACCGGCTATTGGGCCTGTATCGGTCCTTTCGACCGGCCACCGGAAATCAAAAACTGCCGGGGTTGCTCACCCACCCATTCCGGAACGGGGCAAATGCAAAATATCCGGCTCAGTCCGAATTACAGGAATGACAGTACTCTGTTTGCCTGCTCTACCTGGGGCGGCTTGTGGAAAAGCACCGATCGAGGCAAGCATTGGTGGTCACTGAATACTGATATGCAATTGCCATTTACCAGTGTCGCTGATATTGCTATTGACCCCACCAATACCGCGGTACTGTATATTACCACTGGCGAATCACAACGCACTTCCGGGCATTTTTCCTTAAAACAGGATGGTTCTACTTCGGCATTTACGCCATTGTTCACTTCCGGCGTGTACAGCAGCGTGGATGGCGGACTGCATTGGCAAAATATTAATGGGAAGAACCAGGCGTTGCTGGACTATTTTTCTAATGGCGGTGTGATGCGGAGAATACTGCTCCATCCATTCAATCCGAAAAAGCTGCTTTTTATCAGTAGCGAGGGACTTTTTCAAACGGAAGACGCCACCTTGCCCGAACCTGTCTGGTCAAAACTGACCAATGACATCCAGGATGAAGACCTCAATGGTTTCGCATTTCATCCCACCAATCCCAATACTATCTATATCAGTGGCCGCGATATTTACCGGAGCACAGATGGCGGGAATACATTTTCAGCGATGACCGGACCGGCCTCCGGACTGGATTTGCGCCAATTGCCAGATAGTTTTACGGTCGGTCGGATCAATATCGCCGTTACACCCGCCAATCCCGCCAAACTCTACGCTTATATCGTGGGTTCTTCGCCCAAATGCAGCGGTGGGAAGGCATTTATTGCGGTATTCGACGGGAAAACCTGGACGCTTCAACACGCATTTTGTGCTGGCAGTGCCTTTGATGTCGTGAGCGTGGCGCGGATGGCAGTAGTGGTGTCGCCAGTAGATGAGGATGAAATTTATTTCGGCCATACCAAAGTGCAGGGTACGACAAACATGCAAAAGTCGGCCAGTTTCAGGGCTGTTTCGCCCTATTATTCCACCGGCCAATTTCACGCCGATGTATTTTCATTGGCCATTGATCCGGATGGTCAATGGCTATTTGCGACCACCGACGGCGGTATTCACCAAAAAGACCTGGCTGCAAGTGGTACCGATGGCTGGACTGATATTTCCAATGGACTCGCCATCTCCACGCCTTACCGGTTCGATGATACCGACGACCATACCGACCGGATAATGATGGGGACACAGGATTGCGGGACGTTTATTTATACCCACCAGTATGGCTGGCAAAACATCTACGGCGGCGACGGTTACAATGGCAAAATTGATGGGGTTACCGGACTCGCTTTTGGCCACACTTCTGGAGCCAAAGGATTGTTGATTTATGATTTTAATACTAATTCCCTGGAGATTGAAAACCACCGCACCACCTTTCCCATTGATCCACAACCCGACCAGGGCTTGTCGTGGCTGCGCGGCACTTATGATATGATCAATCATCCGGTTACCGAAAAAATGTATTTCTCTTTTACGGAAATATATGAACGGCAAAAAAAACGGGCGTCTTCTGGTGATCGTGCTGCAGATTTGTGGCAAATACAATCGGATATTGGCAAAACAACCCCCGCCCAATGGCAACGGCAATTGCAAACATTCGATATGGCGGAATCCAACCCCGATTACATGTACGTGGTCCAAAACGGCGGAGTATGGGACAATTTGAAGGCCGGTTTCAGCATTGAGCCGCGGCTGTTTCGCTCCACGACGGGCGGTTGCCATGGCATGGATGGTTACAACAATGTTCCCTGCTTTACCGATATTACGCCCAACCTGATTCGCAGCGGCATTTCCAATACTTATCAACCGGTGAATACCGCACCCGATATTACCATCCCCGTGATTACAGGCATTACCTTTCATCCCGAAAATCATCTCGTGGCGTGGGTCACCTTTACGGGCTACGAACCAGGCGTCAAAGTATGGCAAACGAGCGATGGTGGCAATACCTGGCAAAATACCGATCCGGAAGGCTCCCTGCACAATCTTCCCGTCAATGATATTGTGTACCAGCGCGGCAGCAAGGACCGGTTGTATATCGGCACCGATGCCGGTATTTATTTCAAAGACACTGGTATGACCACCTGGGAGCCCTACTGCGATTTTCCCCATGTTCGGGTGGTGGAATTAAAAATAAACTATTGTATGGGGAAAATCAGAGCGGCCACTTTTGGGCGGTCCATCTGGGAAGGCGACCTGCTGCCCGGCGACGGGACACTCGGCAAATCAGAATTGGTCATCCTCAATACCCCCGATACTGCGTGGACTTTCAGTCGCGGTTTGGACCGCAACCTGCGGATAAAAGCGGGCGCTGTTTTGACCATTGAAGGGCCATCGGCTGCCTCGCCGATATTGATCAGTATGCCCAGGGACGGGCGTATTGTGGTAGAAAAAGGGGGCAAATTGATCTTGAAAAATGCGGTATTAACCAATAATTGCGGTGAAAAGTGGCTGGGTATTGAAGCGGAAGGCAACTGGTGGAGCCAGTTGACGGGGCGGGGCAGGGGAGTGGTAGAGATGCAGGGCGGGGAGGTTGTTCATGTGCGGAATTGAGTTCAGGATGCAGTTGCAATTGAACACAATTACTGATCCAGTGTTACCCAAATATCCATCAATTAAAATAAAACGATTAATGAAACTATTTGCTACATGCGTACTGTGCCTGGGTTTTTCTTTCCCGCTGGCAGCGCAATACGTGTACTTCGCTGCCTCCCCCAACGCTTCACCTTCCTATATGGTTTGGCGTATAAATCCAGCCACTTGCGAGATTTGCGCTGTTTTGAGTAATCCCATTACCAACATTACGGAAACGCTTATTTTGCCCAATGGTGACTTATTAATATCTACCGCCAACAACGGAATCTTTCGTTTTGACCCTCCAAATAACAATCCCGTTGCGACTATGCCCGGGATCTTCATTGGCGCGTTGGTGCATCCCAACGGCACGATTTATATCAGTAACGGGGGCGCGCTTTCTACGTTCAATCCTGCTACGAATACCTTCACTACAATAGGTAATTTTCCTGCGAATTACTATATATATGAGCTCTTTTTTTTTAACGGCGAGGTGTACGGTATGGGTGACGTGCCACCTTCCAATTCGGCCGGGATTGTTCAGATAAACCTGACCAATCCCGGGGCATCTGTTATTACCCAATCCCCGCCTCAATTTTACACCGGGGCGACATCTGCTCCCAATGGAACAATTTATGTGACAGACCCCATTGGCCTGACTACTCTGTCGACCTATAACTACACCACGAACACGGAAACTCCTGGTTGTCCGATTCCATCTAATCTTAATTACTTCGATGGATTGAGCACTGCGCCGCCCGGTGTACCGGAGCTGCCCTGCGTCTGTTTAGGGGTAGCGGCCACTCCTGTTCAAACGACGGTGAATGCCTGCATCCCTGCCAACGCAACAGTACCGTTTAATAATAACCAAATCCCCGATTTCAACGACCTTGTACGGTATATTTTATACACCAATCCGTCGGCGCCGCTGAGCAGTATTATACAGACGAATACCGTTCCTGAATTTACGTACACGCCGCCGGTCCAGCCAGGTGTTACGTATTATGTTGCACAGATTGTGGGAGACAACCTGAACGGGAACATCAATTTACTGGATCCCTGCCTGCAAATCTCCACTGCTGTGACGGTAATCTGGCGACCCAGGCCAACCCTGTCAGCTTTGACGGTACAGAACAATAATCTTTGTCCGGGAACGTGCACTACTGTTTCGGTCACCCTCAATGGGACGCCACCTTTTGCCTACTCCTGGGAAGTACAGCAAAACGGCAGCGTGGTCACTCCTATAAATGTTGCATTTAATGTCAATTCCAACCCCAGCAACTTCCAGGCATGTGTACCTGCTTCAGCCACGAGTGGCGGAATAAACGTGGTGATATGCGGGCTGACAGACGCGTATTGTCCGAATTAATAGGAATCCATGAAGATAAATCCATTTACATTATGAACTGCACAACATGAAACAACATTACAAGTGCTTCATTTTTATTATTTTAATGCATGTCTGCATCGCCCAACCGGTTTCCGCACAGGTAGTGTATGTCAGTGGGTACACTCCTTCACAGGAGTTCCAGTTATTTGGTGTTTACAATTTCCTGACCTGTGAGTTTTGTCCGCAGTTATCCGTACCCACGGAGTTTTTCAATGGCAATTCGGGTAGTGATGTCATTGCCTTGCCGAATGGTAATGTGGTGACAATGGGGCAACGGATATATGTTTTCAACCCACCGGATCCGAATCCGGTTTTTACGTTTATTCCCCCTGTTCCAACCGTTTTTGGCGGCGCGACTTATGCGCCCGACGGCACGATCTATGTCATTACCATGTCGTCGCCCAATTCAACAACCAGTATTTCCATTTTTAATCCGGTGACTTACGCACTCACGCTGGTAGGCAGTTTACCCGGGGAATGGACAGCCTTCTCGCCATTTTTCTATAATGGTGAATTGTACGCGAGGGCTATCGACTTCAATGCCCCCCCGCCTAATGACCGGGAACTCGTCACTTTATCGCTGACCAACCCGGTTGTTCCCACTGTTGTGTATTCGCCCATCCCCAATTGCAGCGGCAATATGGATGCGATTAATTCCGGGCCTTATGCCGGCGTGTATACGGCACAATTGACCACTGGTTGTTCCGGTTTTGATGCTTTTAACACGTATGATGTTCCGAGCAATACGGTTGATCCCATCTGCACCCTCCCACCGGAGTTGCTGCTCACATCAGTAGGCATGTCGGAGATTCCACCGGGATTTCCCACTTCCGGCTGTATTTGTTTGACCAATGCCGGCAATGTGCCCACGCCCAACGCCAGTTTATGCATCAATGAAACATTTACATTCAACAATAACAGCGGATACCTGGAGTCGGGCGATGTGAAATCCTATATCCTGTTCTCCAACCCGGCCGATACTTCAGGCAGCATTGTCGCCATCAATAACCTTCCTGAATTTACGTTTAACTCCGCCACAATGCAAACCGGCGTGACGTATTACGCCTGCGCTATGGCAGGAAACGACCTCAATGGTGCAGTTAACCTCAATGATCCCTGTCTTGACTTTTCCAACGCAGTTCAATTGATCTGGCGGCCATCGCCGACGGTTAGTTTTACCACTGCCAATCCGAATTTTTGCGGTAATTCCTGTAAAACCATCCAGGCCACCTTTACCGGCAGCGCGCCTTTTACGCTCACTTATTCCGTAATTTACGATACAGGCACTACCGAAACTTTTACCCAAACCTTCAGCGGCACCACTGCAAACTTTAACGTTTGCCCACCAGCCGGTTATCTGGGGCAGATGCATATACAAGCCACAGGCTTAACGGACGCGTGGTGTACCTGTCAATAAACTCCTTTAACAGTAATATCCATTATTTTCAATCATGAACAACATCAAAAAAGTAATCAAAAACGACTTACCATACCTGGAACAGGTACTGCATACGATCGAATTGTTTCCAGCCGAAATTCTGGAAGACATGATTGCAGACTATTTCAACAACCCGGAAACAGCAGAGGTTTGGTTTACAGCCATTCATGATGGAAAACCCTGTGCCCCATAGGTTATTGTGCGCCCGAAAAACTGACTGACAGAACATACAACCTCTATGCCATCGGCGTGCAACAGGATTTGCAGGGCAAAGGGATTGGCCAACAAACGATGGCTTTTATCGAGGGGTATTTAAGAGACAATGGCAACAGGATTTTGATTGTTGATACTTCCGGCACACCTGAATTCGACCTTACAAGGGCCTTTTATTTTAAAATCGGATATACCCGGGAGGCGGTCATTAGAGACTTTTGGAAAGACGGAGATGATAAAGTTACCTTTTGGAAAAAACTCGGGT